>NZ_CP130610.1:0-303615 GCF_030544485.1 Halomonas sp. HAL1 | reverse complement strand
TGATTCAACGTCTGCTCGCGCTCGTCGTTACCGCCACCCATGCCAGCACCGCGAGAGCGACCCACAGCATCAATTTCATCGATAAAGATGATGCAGGGCGCCTGCTTCTTAGCCTGTTCGAACATGTCGCGCACACGTGATGCGCCGACACCGACAAACATTTCAACGAAGTCAGAGCCCGAGATAGAGAAGAACGGCACTTTCGCTTCGCCAGCAATGGATTTTGCCAGCAGCGTTTTACCGGTACCTGGGGGCCCTACCATTAACACGCCGCGGGGAATCGTACCGCCCAAACGCTGGAATTTGGTGGGGTCACGTAGGAAGTCGACCAACTCTTCGACTTCTTCTTTGGCTTCATCACAGCCAGCCACGTCAGCAAAGGTCGTTTTGATCTGATCTTGAGAGAGCAGCTTGGCCTTCGATTTACCAAAGCTCATCGGGCCGCCTTTACCGCCGCCGGCGCCACCCTGCATTTGGCGCATAAAGAACATAAAGATGCCCAAAATCAGCAGAATCGGGAAGCTGGCAATAAGCAGCCGTGTCCAGATACTTTGCTGCTCTGGCTCTTTACCCACGACCGTCACATTATTGCTCAACAGGTCGTCCATCAGCTTCGGATCTTCTGCCGATGGGCGGATCGTCTGAAACTGAGAGCCATCCGTACGCTCACCACTGATGGTGTAACCATCAATCGTGACGCTACGTACCTGCTGATTTTGCACCTGCTGCACAAACTGAGAATAGTTGGTGTTTTGCGGTGCACTTTCGGTGCTGAAATTATTGAACACTGTCAGTAGGACGGCCGCGATGACCAACCACAGAATCAGGTTCTTCGCCATATCATTCAAGGGGCTACCCTCATTACAAGAATCCGTCAGTTAAAACCTGATGCTTAATAAAGCCTGCTACTAATAATCTTAGTACTACGACATTACATCAGCATCAAGCGTTTAACCATTGCCAAAGCGTCTTATGCCTCGGGCCATCTGTGTCACGCGCGTATTGCGGCTAATGTGACACACGTTGCGCTTGCCTGTCTGGCAATCGCGCTGATAAATCTTGGCTATGAACCACATACACCGTTATCCCATCATAGGTAAAATTATCGAACCATATGATGCGTTAACCGCGAAACCCTTCGGCCAGAAAATAGACTTCACGGGAGCGTGCCCGCGATGCATCCGGCTTGCGAGTCACTACCTTGCTAAAGCTGCTGCGTAACTCTTTCAGGTAAGCGTCAAACCCTTCCCCCTGGAATACTTTAGCTAAAAACCGACCACCGGGTGACAGAGTTTCGCGAGCGAGTTCTAACGCTAACTCCACTAAGTACATCGCCTGAGGCTGATCAATTGCCGCCATACCACTCATATTGGGGGCCATATCCGACATCACAAGGTCTACGCGACGATTATCTAGACGTTTTAATATCGCCTCCAACACCGCCTCTTCCGTAAAATCCCCCTGGATAAAGTCCACGCCTGCGAGCGCATCCATCTCCAAAATATCAGAAGCGATGACCACACCTTCAGGCCCTACCCGCTCAGCAGCAATCTGACTCCATCCGCCGGGCGCTGCCCCTAAATCAATGACCGTCATACCGGGTCGCAGCAGTTTATCCTTTTCATCCAGCTCAATCAGCTTATAGCTGGCACGAGAGCGATAGCCATCTTGCCAACTCTGCTTCACGTACTGGTCGTCAAAATGCTCCTTCTTCCAGTTATTGCTGGTTTTGCTAACGGAATGTTTACGGCTTGGGGGCTTTTGCTGCATGTGGGAATCTAACACTGGAATAAGAGATGGGCGCATTCACGCGATCGCTTTCACTCGGTGACGTTTCACCGTAAGATGGAGCGTTAAGCGCTAACCGGGATACCGCAAGATACCATGAGCTTGTCACAGGCACAAAAGAAAGCATTTCGTAGCATTGGCCACCATCTTAACCCAGTGGTCACCGTTTCTGAGAACGGCGTCTCCGAAAATTTGCTCGCAGAACTTAACCGCGCACTCACCGATCACGAACTGATCAAAGTGAAACTCGCCATTCCTGAGCGTGATGATCGGGCTGCTATGATAGCCGAACTGATCGCCAACAGCCGTGCCGACCTTGTGCAAACCATTGGCAAAATGGCGCTGCTCTACCGCAGAAACCCACAGGTGAATCCAAAGCTTTCTAATGTTACCCGCTTTGAGAACCACCACGGTAGGCATTAACCGTTAGATTGCACTCGTTCTAAAACGAATGCCGCTGCACTAAAACGCCCCTTCAACCGACCTAACCGAGGTCAATTGAAGGGGCGTTTTTTTATCAAACGTATTCGACGCTACCTATTTCGTACTCAACATCGCCGCCGGGGGTTTTCACCACCACAACATCCCCCTCTTCCTTGCCGATTAAAGCACGGGCGATGGGAGAAGTGACCGAGATACGGCCAGACTTAATATCCGCCTCATCTTCGCCGACGATACGATAAGTGACTTCCGCATCGGTATCCAGATTCATTAGCGACACGGTAACACCAAAAATCACTTTGCCGGTTTTCGGCAGTTTTGTGACATCAATTACCTGGCAGACGGAGAGCTTACTTTCGATCTCCTGAATACGCCCTTCGATAAACCCCTGCTGCTCACGAGCGGCGTGATACTCGGCGTTCTCTTTCAGATCACCGTGTTCACGCGCTTCAGCGATGGCCGCGATCACTTGCGGACGCGCTTCGCTTTTAAGGTGGTCGAGCTCTTCACGAAGGCTTCTTTCTCCCGCCACTGTCATCGGGACCTTGTTCATTGACTTGCTCCTGCATGCAGATCCTGAAGGCGTCGCACCGTAATCTCACTACCGTACTCAAGCGCCATGCAAACAGCATTAGCGCCCGCCAAGGTGGTCGCATAGGGCACCTTGCGCGAGAGAGCAGTACGGCGAATGACCGAAGAGTCGTTAATAGCCTGACGACCTTCAGTAGTGTTCACAATGTAGGCGATTTCGTCGTTCTTAAGCAGATCGACGATATGGGGACGGCCTTCGTAAACTTTATTGACGTGTTCCACGGCAAGCCCGGCAGCTTCCAAAGCAGCCGCTGTTCCCCGTGTTGCACATAGCGTAAAGCCTAATGCTAACAGAGAACGGCCCACTTCGATAATCCCTGCCTTGTCCGGCTCACGAACGGAAAGGAACGCTTTACGCTCGCCGGTCAGCGCCGGTATGGCCTCGCCTGCCCCCAACTGCGCCTTGAAGAAGGCCTCTGCAAAGGTATCCCCAGAGCCCATCACTTCGCCGGTGGACTTCATTTCCGGCGACAGAATTGGATCGACACCGGGGAATTTATTGAACGGGAAAACCGCCTCTTTCACACTATAGAAGTGCGGTACGATCTCCTTCTCAAAGCCCTGCTCAGCCAACGTTTTACCGGCCATACAGCGCGCTGCAATCTGAGCAAGCGATGTGCCGATGCACTTGGACACAAAGGGCACGGTACGCGAAGCGCGGGGGTTAACCTCAATCACGTAGATCTCGCCATCCTGCCAGGCCAGCTGCACGTTCATTAAGCCTTTAACGCCCAGTTCAACCGCCATCTGCTTCACCTGATGGCGCATTTCGTCCTGCACATCGGCAGGCAGCGAGTAAGGCGGTAGCGCGCAGGCGGAGTCACCGGAGTGAACGCCCGCTTGCTCTACGTGCTGCATGATGCCGCCAATCACCACCTGCTGACCATCCGACACGGCATCGATATCGATCTCGATTGCGGCACTCAGGAAATGATCCAGCAGCACCGGTGAGTCGTTGGAGACCTTCACCGCGTGGGTCATGTAGTTTTCAAGCTCGGAGGCGTCGTAAACGATCTCCATAGCCCGGCCGCCTAGCACGTAACTGGGGCGTACTACCAGCGGGTAGCCAATTGCTTCGGCTTTATCGAAGGCTTCGGCAAAGCTGCGCGCCGTGGCATTGGGCGGCTGCTTCAGGCCCAGCTTGTCGATCATCACCTGGAAGCGTTCACGGTCTTCGGCGCGGTCGATGGCGTCCGGCGTGGTACCAATGATCGGAACACCGGCAGCCTCTAGCTCGCGGGCCAGTTTCAGCGGCGTCTGACCACCGAACTGGACGATCACGCCCACCGGCTTCTCTTTGTCGGCGATTTCGAGCACGTCTTCCAACGTTACCGGCTCAAAGTAGAGGCGATCAGAGGTGTCGTAATCGGTAGAGACGGTTTCCGGGTTGCAGTTGACCATGATGGTTTCATAGCCGTCGTCGCGCATGGCAAAGGCGGCGTGAACACAGCAGTAGTCAAACTCGATACCCTGGCCGATACGGTTCGGACCACCGCCCAACACCATAATTTTCTGACGATCAGACACATCCGCTTCGCACTCTTCTTCATAAGTGGAGTACATATAGGCGGTATCTGACACAAACTCCGCGGCACAGGTATCCACGCGCTTATAAACCGGGCGAATACCAGCAGCCTGACGGGTTTGACGAAACGCTTTTTCACTAACGCTGAGCAGCTTGGCCAGGCGCGCATCGCCAAAGCCTTTGCGTTTGAGCTGATAGATCTCACGGGCAGAGAAGTCGGTCAGTGAGCGCTTGGCGACGGCGTTTTCAGTCAGCACTAGATCTTCAAGCTGGACTAGAAACCAAGGGTCGATATTGGTCAGCGCAAACACCTCATCAACGCTCATACCTGAGCGCATGGCGTCCGCGATATAAAAAATACGCTCGGCACCGGCGGCCTGAAGCTCGCCCTGGATAATCGCCATGTTGTCCGGCGTAAAATCGGTAATGATCGGATCGAGGCCATCATTACCGGTTTCCAGGCCGCGCAGGGCTTTCTGCAGCGACTCTTGGAAGGTACGACCAATCGCCATCACCTCACCCACCGACTTCATCTGCGTCGTTAGGCGATCGTTAGCCTGGGGGAATTTCTCGAAGGTGAAGCGTGGGATCTTGGTAACCACGTAGTCGATAGACGGCTCAAACGATGCCGGTGTACGACCGCCGGTAATATCGTTCTGTAGCTCATCCAGGGTGTAGCCGACCGCCAGCTTGGCGGCGATTTTAGCAATCGGGAAACCGGTTGCCTTGGAGGCCAGCGCCGAGGAGCGCGACACCCGCGGGTTCATCTCAATGACTACCAAACGGCCGGTCTTGGGATCCATACCGAATTGGACGTTGGAACCACCAGTCTCGACACCAATCTCGCGCAGCACCGCGAGGCTGGCGTCACGCATGATCTGATACTCTTTATCCGTCAGCGTTTGCGCCGGGGCCACGGTGATCGAATCACCAGTGTGTACACCCATGGGGTCGAAGTTCTCAATCGCGCAGACGATGATGCAGTTGTCGTTTTTATCACGCACAACTTCCATCTCGTACTCTTTCCAACCCAGCAGCGACTCATCAATCAGCAGCTCGTGGTTGTTGGAGAGTTCAAAACCGCGCGTACAGATCTCTTCGAACTCTTCCTTGTTATACGCCACGCCGCCGCCGGAGCCGCCCATGGTGTAGGAAGGGCGAATGATCGTTGGAAAACCAAGCTCCGCCTGAATCTCCCACGCCTCATCCATGCTGTGCGCGACTTTCGCTTTCGGGCATTCCAAGCCAATGCGCTTCATGGCTTGATCAAACAGATCGCGGTCTTCGGCCATGTTAATCGCATCGGCGTTAGCACCGATCATCTCGACGCCGAATTTCTCCAGCACGCCATGCTTTTCAAGCTCGAGGGCGCAGTTCAGCGCCGTCTGGCCGCCCATGGTCGGTAGAATCGCGTCGGGGCGCTCCGCCTCGATGATTTTCTCAACCGTCTGCCAGGTAATCGGCTCGATGTAAGTAGCATCGGCCATGGCCGGATCGGTCATGATAGTGGCGGGGTTGGAGTTGACCAAAACAACCCGGTAACCCTCTTCGCGCAGCGCTTTACACGCCTGGGCGCCAGAGTAGTCGAATTCGCAGGCCTGGCCGATCACAATCGGGCCAGCGCCAATGATCAAAATAGTGTTGATGTCGGTACGCTTAGGCATAACGGTTCCCGCAAAAAATGGTGACGATGAGCGACAAAAGACGGCGATACGGTGATGTGAAGGACGCGTTAACGGCGTGCCTGCATCATCGCCACGAAGCGATCAAACAGCGGCGCCACATCCCGCGGGCCGGGGCTCGCTTCCGGGTGGCCTTGAAAGCTAAACGCCGGTCGGTCGGTAAGCTCAATTCCCTGCAAGGTGCCATCGAACAGCGAACGATGCGTGGCACGCACATTGGCAGGCAGGGTCGCTTCATCCGCCGCAAAGCCGTGGTTTTGGCTGGTAATCATCACCGTGCCGGCATCCAAATCCTGCACTGGATGGTTGGCACCGTGGTGGCCGAGGCTCATTTTGACGGTTTTCGCACCGGCCGCGAGCGCCAGTAGCTGGTGACCCAGGCAAATACCAAATACCGGAATATCGGTTTCCAGCACATCCTGAATCGCTTTAATAGCGTAGTCACAGGGTTCTGGGTCGCCTGGGCCGTTAGCCAGAAAAACGCCATCAGGCTTCATCGCCAGCACGTCAGCGGCAGGCGTTTGCGCAGGCACCACCGTCAGGCGGCAGCCACGGGCGGCCAGCATGCGCAGGATGTTGAATTTCACGCCGTAATCATATGCCACCACATGGTAAGGGCGCTCACTTTGCGAAGCGTCGGCGTAGCCTTCCCCCAGCGTCCACTCGCCTTCCGACCATTCGTAAGCCTCTTTGCAGGAGACTTCTTTAGCCAAATCCATGCCCTTTAGCCCTGGAAACGCCTTGGCAGCTTCCAGCGCCCGCGCCACAGCCTCTTCGCCCTCAGCATCCGCACCGGCCAAAATCGCCCCGTTCTGGGCGCCTTTATCGCGCAAAATGCGCGTTAGGCGGCGGGTATCGATATCGGCAATGCCCAGCACGTTCTGGCTTTTCAGGTAGTCCGACAGCGACTGCTCTGAGCGAAAGCTGCTAGCCATTAATGGTAGATCACGTATCACCAACCCTGCCGCGGCAATAGAGGCGGACTCAATGTCTTCTGCGTTAATGCCAGTATTGCCGATGTGGGGATAGGTGAGGGTGACGATTTGGCGAGTGTAGGAGGGGTCGGTAAGGATCTCTTGATAGCCGGTCATGGCCGTATTGAACACCACCTCACCGCTGGTTACTCCATCCGCGCCAATGGCGATACCGTGGAACACACTGCCATCTTCCAGGGCCAATATTGCGGGTTTGCTCAATGCGGGGTTATTCAAAACAAGATCCTCCCATGCTGGTGGGAGCCTGTAGGGCGCAGGCTCAGCAATTTCTTCGTTAATCCACGACGCTCGCGATTAAAGTCATTCATTATCAAAACAAGGGCCGTAAAAAAGCGGGACGAAGCCGATAAAAAGAATCGGTTTCATCCCGCTTGTTGTTCGATGCCTTTCAGAGTTGCTTAACTGATAACGTTACATCAGCAAACTCGGTGGCAGGCTTTGGGCTGGCCAACGCAACAAGCGCGCCGTCTAAGGTCTGTAAGTCAGAGCTTCTAAGCCACCCGGCCAAAATTTTTGAAATGTTACAGGAATTCTTGGCCTAAGACTACCCCCAACGACTACTCAACATTGGCTGAAGATAGATTTTGCCAAGTAGACCCCTTACTCCAGCCCCAGCACATCCTGCATATCGTAACGGCCGACCTCTTTGCCAGCGATCCAACGTGCCGCACGAACGGCACCTTTGGCAAAGGTCATCCGGCTGGAGGCTTTATGGGTGATTTCGATGCGCTCGCCTTCGTTGGCAAACATCACCGTGTGCTCGCCAACGATATCGCCCGCGCGCACGGTGGCAAAACCAATCTCTTTATCCGAGCGTGGGCCGCACTGCCCTACCCGCTCGAACACGCCATGCTCTTTCAGGTTCCGCCCCAGGCTGTCAGCGATCACCTCACCCATTTTAATCGCAGTACCGGATGGCGCATCGACCTTATGGCGATGGTGAGACTCGATTATTTCAATATCGTAGCCTTCATCGCCGAGCGCTTTGGCAGCCGTTTCGAGTAGCTTCAGAGTCAGATTAACCCCAACGCTCATATTGGGCGCAAACACCATGGCCACTTTATCGCGGTAGCTATCTAACTGAGCCAGCTCATCATCGCTCATGCCGGTGGTGCCAATCACAATGCGCTTACCGTGTTCGGCGCAGAATGCTAGGTTACCAAGCGTGACCTGAGGGGCCGTGAAGTCGATCAACACATCGAAATCATCAACTATAGACGCAAGTGAATCTACCGCGACGACACCGCGCTTCCCTAACCCAGCGAGCTCGCCAATATCAGCGCCCGCTAAGGAGCTGCCCGGTTCCAGAATACCGCCAGCCAGCGTTGCCTCAGCATCTTGCTCAATAGCATTTACCAACGTACGGCCCATGCGGCCAGCCACGCCTACAATGGCAATTCGGGTCATGCGAACTCCTGCGCTCTGCGTTCCGGTATATAAAAAGTGTCGCAATTATAGCAGACGCACCAGCGCATTAGACGCTCTCCTTTACTGCCATGAAGATTGCTGCCATGAAGACTCAGTTTAGTTCTCCCAAACAATCGCCAGCTCTTCATCCCCTGCCATACGCATTAAGTGACGCTCGACCACGCCTTCCAGCTCATCCAAATGCTCCTCTTCCAGGGTTTCGATGGCGACCACCAATTTATCGGGCTCAGCGAGCATTAAGCAGGTGCCGGTGGCAAATGTAATGGTGGCCTGCTGATCGCTTTGCTCAACCTCTAGCTTATGCGCCCAGTGTTTACAGAGCCGATTAATTAAACGCTCGGCGGAAGGCGTGGCAATTTCAACACGAGATAAAGGCATAGCGGCCCCTCCAAAAATGTAAGTACTTACAAACCAAGTCATCCTTCAACAACGCATTGCCTTTAGAGCCAAACATGTGAAGCCATCGCCGTAGGATAAATGCTAAGGGCAAAGCGTAGCATGTTGACCATTAAGCGCGGCACCCCAATAATGCCTCCTAAACGCTAATCAGTTACAATAGCAATTGCATCTATGTGCTATCACCGTTAAAGCGCATCAGCGATGCCAGCCCTGTTAACCAATATCGACCAACGAGTAAAAAAATGCTCAGTTCTCCGCGCTTAAAAATCCTGCTTGGTACGCTTATCACGTTTGCTTGCGGCGCCACTGCTATGGCTGACGCTATCACCGTCACTGATGTCGCTGGCCGCGAAATCACTTTGGATGCCCCTGCCGAGCGGGTTATTTTAGGCGAAGGGCGGCAAATTTATTTGCTCGGTTTACTCGAACCTGAAGCTCCTTTTGCCCATGTAGTCGGTTGGCGCGAAGATTTTTCCCAGGCGGATCCCGATAACTATGCTCGCTATCTGGAGCGTTTTCCCGAGATTGAGGAAATCCCCACCTTTGGCGGTTTTAAAGACGGTACTTTTGACGTCGAGCAGGCCGCCTCGCTTAATCCTGACGTGGTGCTGATGAACATCGAGGCGAAAGCCGCCACAGAAGATGCTGCCTACGACGACAAGCTGGCACAACTCGGCATTCCCATCATCTATGTGGATTTTCGCGAAGACCCGCTTGAGCACACCATCCCCTCCATGCGCATCATCGGCCAGATCATGGACGATGAAGAAGCGGCCGAAGCATTCATCGAGTTTGCCGAGACACAGTTGGCACGGGTAACCGATGTCATCGCCGAGGCCAACCCAGAGCGCCCCAGCGTGTTTATTGACCGGGCCGGCGGCTACTCCGACGAGTGCTGCATGAGCTTTGGCCCTGCCAACTTTGGCGATTATGTCACCCTAGCTGGCGGCCACAATATTGCCGAGGGGATTATTCCTAACAGCTTCGGCAACCTGAACCCTGAGCAGATTATTGCCGCCAACCCCGACCATGTGGTTGTTACCGGTGGCAACTGGGATGCCTACGTACCTGGCGGCGATTGGGTGGGCGTAGGGCCTGGTTCAGATATGCAACAGGCTCACGCCAAGCTGGAAGCGCTGACCGAGCGCACCGCGATGACCGGCATTAAGGCCGTTGAATCTGGCAATTTCCACGCCATTTGGCACCAGTTTTACAACAGCCCCTACTACTTCGTGGCCGTGCAGCAGTTAGCCAAGTGGCTACACCCTGAGCTCTTTGCCGACCTAGACCCCAACGCCACAATGGAAGAACTGCACGAACGCTTCCTGCCCATCGACTATGAGCCCGGCTACTGGATATCGCTCCATGACGACTGATACGAGGATAACGGAAACGGAGGTCACAGAGCGCCTTTCACAGGGTCGCGCCTTCTACCATAGCCAGGTTTTCCGCCGCCAAATGATACTAGCGGCACTGGTGTTAGCGCTGTTTTTTAGTCTCTGTGTTGATCTGGCACTGGGGCCTGCCCGCTATAGCCTGGGCGAAGTGATCGCGGCGCTGTTTACCCCGGACAGCGTTAGCCAGCAAGCGCGAGTGATTCTCTGGGAAATCCGCATGCCGGTCGCGCTGATGGCCCTAGTGGTAGGCGCCAGCTTGTCGGTGGCCGGAGCACAGATGCAAACCATACTGAGCAACCCACTAGCCAGTCCGTTTACCCTAGGGATTTCCGCCGGGGCTAGTTTTGGTGCTGCTCTGGGTCTCGCCTTCGGCGTGGCGCTGGTGCCTGCCGCCATTGAATTTGTCGTGCCCATCAATGCCTTCGTGATGGCCATGTTCACCGCGTTCTTAATTCATGCTCTAAGCCTTAAGCGCGGCGTGACGGTAGAGACCATTGTGCTGCTCGGCATCGCCATGGTGTTTATCTTCAACTCACTGATGGCGCTGATTCAATTCTTTGCCAGCCAGGAGGCGGTCTCTGCAGTGGTCTTTTGGACAATGGGCAGCTTAACCAAAGCCACCTGGCCCAAGTTCTGGATCGCCCTTAGCATTCTTGCTTTATCCATGCCGCTGCTTGCCCGACATGGCTGGGCGCTAACCGCCATGCGCCTGGGCGACGCCAAAGCCGAGAGTATGGGTGTCAATCCCCGCGCGCTGCGTTTGGAAGTGCTGGTACTGGTATCGCTGCTCGCTGCCATAGCGGTGGCGTTCGTGGGCACCATTGGGTTTATTGGCTTGGTGGGGCCGCACATCGCGCGCATTTTACTGGGCGAGGATCAGCGCTTCTTTTTGCCCGGCTCGGCCCTGTGCGGCGCGCTTATCCTCTCCGTTGGCTCGGTTATCTCCAAGATCATTATTCCTGGCACCATTATTCCCATTGGCATTATTACTTCGCTGGTGGGCATTCCCTTCTTCCTATTTTTGGTGCTTAACCACAAGAAGGCCTCATGGTAACCCTACAACTTAACCGTGTATCCGCCCGCTACGGGCGTCGCCCCATTCTGGAAGAGATCACCACACCTTGCTTTCAAGGCGGGCAAGTCGTTGCCTTGCTAGGGCCCAATGCAGCGGGTAAATCGACGCTTTTTCGCCGCGTATTAGGGTTATTGAAAGGCGACGGCGAAGTAATTATCAGCGGCACCAGCGCCGAGCGCCCCGTGGGCTATATGCCTCAGGACACCGGCGCCAAGGCCGTGCTGACGGTCTATGAATCAGTGCTTTTGGCGCGTATGCAGGGACGTGGATTAAAAGTGCAGCCTGAGGATTTAGCGCAGGTTGATCGTGCGCTGGAGGAGCTTTCTATTGCGACCCTTGGCGAGCGGGATATTGGCGACCTCAGTGGCGGGCAGCGCCAGTTGGTTAGCGCTGCCCAGGCCCTGGTTCAAGAGCCCGAGATTTTGATGCTGGACGAGCCCACTTCGGCACTCGATTTGAACCGCCAGATCAGCCTTTTGACGGTGCTGCGCCGGCTAGCCGATGAACGCCAGATGCTGATTCTGGTGGCGCTCCATGACCTGGGGCATGCGCTACGTTTCGCCGATGCCGCCATGATGCTCGAAAATGGTCGCTTGATTGCCTGCGGCCCCACCGCCGAAGTGATTACCCCTGCGCTGCTACGTCAGGTTTATCGGGTATCTGCGCGTATCGAGTCCTGCTCGAAAGGCCAACCGCAACTTATCGTCGAAGCAGCCATTTAAGCCGCCGCCCTTCCATTGCCGCTAACGCCACCCCGGATAACATGAGCGGTAGCGCTAGCAGGAAGCCGCTGGAGACCGGTATTCCAAACAGCACCCAATCGGCGAGCACGGGCCACACCAGGGCAATATATTCAAAAGGCGCCAAGCGCGACGCCTCGGCATAGCGCAACGCTAATGTCATCGCAATGTGCGCTGCGCCGCCAAATAGGCCCGATAACACCAGCAGCGAAAACTCCACCCGGTTAAGCGCTGCCCAGCCCAATGGCATCGTTGCCAGCCCAGCCAGCGCTGCTACCACAATAAAGTAGAATGCAATTGATGCTGCCGTTTCAGTTCGCGAAATACGTCTGACGGTCAGTAGCGCCCCAGCAGTTAAGAGCGCACCCAGCGCCCCAAGCGCGTACCCGGTTATGTGGCCATTGCTTGAACTAGCGCCCAGCCCAGGCAAAATCAGCACAGCGACACCAGCAAGCGCCAATACTATGCCGCCCGCACGATAAAGTGAGCAACGCTCCCTTAAGAGCAGCACACCTCCTATCGCCATAAAGACCGGCGTTAGCTGTGCAAGCAGCGTCGCTTCGGCCACTGGTAATAGTGCCACCGCCGCAAAAGAGGCAAACATGGCTGCCGCCCCCAGCCCGGAACGGAGCGCATGACCCAACGGGCGGCGCGTCGCCAACCCCCGAGGAAACTCCCGACGCACCAGAAGAAACACGACGATAGGCAGCAGCGCAAACAGCGAACGGTAAAACACCGACTGCCCCACCGGCACTTCGTCACTGACTGCCTTAATACACACCAGCATGCCGGTAAAAAGCAGGCCAGACAGTACCCGCAGCAAAATGCCCATGGTGGGCTTTTCTTCAAGGTGATCCATTGTGCGCAGCATTTCCTAAACAGCAAAAACCCCCGGGCGAACCGAGGGTCTTTGAATCAAACATCTAACTTACTACCATCATCTCAGCTTTACGGCTTCATATCTTCAAAGAAGCTCTTCACGCTATCGAAGAAACCAGTCTTCTTCGGCGAGTGGCTGTGGCTGTTGCTGCCGTCGAAGCTCTCTTGCAGCTTGCGCAGTAGGTCGCGCTGCTCGTCATTGAGCTTGACTGGTGTCTCGACCACTACCTTGCATAGCAAGTCGCCTGGCATGCCACCGCGTACGGGCTTCACGCCTTTACCACGCAGGCGGAACAGCTTGCCGGTTTGGGTTTCCGGCGGAATCTTCAGCTTCACGCGACCATCAAGTGTGGGCACTTCAAGCTCGCCACCTAGCGCCGCGTCGACGAAGTTGATCGGCACGTCACACTGCAGGTGTTTACCGTCACGCTGGAAGATATGGTGCGGTTTGATGGCTACCTGCACGTAAAGATCACCGGGCGGGCCACCGTTAATACCGCTTTCGCCTTCACCGTTCAAACGAATACGATCACCAGTATCTACACCAGGCGGAATCTTCACGGAAAGCGTGCGTGTCTCACGTACGCGCCCTTCGCCATTACACTTGTGGCACGGCACTTTAATGTGCTGACCAGAACCATGACAGGTGGGACACGTTTGCTGCACGGCGAAAAAGCCCTGCTGCATACGCACTTGACCGTGGCCATGACAGGTAGGGCACGTTTCTTTAGAAGAGCCCGGCTCCGCACCACCGCCATCGCAACGGTCACACTCGATATGCCGCGGTACGCGGATATCGACTGTGGTGCCTGAAACGGCGTTTTCCAGATCCAGCTCTAGGTTATAGCGCAGGTCGGAACCGCGCGCCGGGGCGTTGGGGCCACGACGACGGCCACCGCCACCGCCAAAAATATCGCCAAACACATCGCCGAAAATGTCGCTGAAATCACCAGCGCCTGCGCCGCCGAAACCACCGCCGCCGCCTTGGCCATCAACGCCTGCATGGCCGAACTGGTCATAAGCTGCGCGTTTCTCGCCGTCGCTAAGCACTTCATACGCTTCGGACACTTCACGGAATTTTTCCGCTGAGGTGTTATCGTCCGGGTTTCGATCAGGGTGGAATTTTTGCGCCAGACGGCGATAGGCCTTCTTGATCTCTTTCTGATCGGCCCCTTTTTCGACACCCAGGACTTCGTAATAATCGCGTTTGGACATAGGCCCTACGCCTCCTGGTTAGCTACGCACTCAACTGCACTTTTAGCTAGGTAATGATCTATTCCGTTAGCTACGTGCGTTTTGGCCGCGGAAACAGCAACGCGGGAGTAAGCTCCCGCGTCACCGCTTTCCTTGGCAGAAAGAGGTTGTTACTGCTTTTTCTGATCGTCGTTGACTTCTTCGTACTCGGCGTCAACCACGTCATCTTCCGGCTTGGAACCTGTGTTTTCGGCACCTTCACCGCCCTCTTGCTGAGCCGCTTCTGCCTGCTCGGCGTACATCTTTTGGGCTAGCTGGCCAGAGGCTTCAGTCAATGCATCCAGTTTCTTCTGAATGTTATCGACATCGTCGCTTTTAACCGCTTCTTCCAGCTCGCTGATGGCCGTTTCAATCGCCTGCTTCTCGTCGTCAGTCGCTTTGTCGCCTGCTTCTTCCAACGTTTTGCGTGTGGCGTGAATCATGCCGTCAGCTTGGTTACGCAGCTGCACCAGCTCTTCGAACTTCTTATCTTCTTCGGCGTGAGCTTCGGCATCGCGCACCATCTGCTCGACTTCTTCCTCGGACAGGCCGCTAGACGCCTTGATGACAATCGACTGCTCTTTACCAGTGGCCTTGTCTTTCGCCGATACGTTCAGAATGCCGTTGGCATCCAAGTCGAAGGCGACTTCGATCTGCGGTACGCCGCGCGGTGCAGGCGGAATGTCAGCAAGATCAAAACGACCCAGCGACTTATTCTGCGACACTTGCTTACGCTCACCCTGTACGGCGTGAATGGTTACGGCCGTCTGGTTGTCATCCGCCGTTGAGAAGGTTTGTGTCTTCTTGGTCGGGATGGTGGTGTTCTTTTCGATCAGCGGCGTCATCACGCCACCCAGGGTTTCGATACCCAGAGTTAGCGGAGTAACGTCGAGCAGCAGCACGTCTTTAACGTCGCCACCGAGTACGCCGCCCTGAATCGCGGCACCAACGGCAACCGCTTCGTCCGGGTTAACGTCTTTGCGTGCTTCTTTACCGAAGAAGTCAGCGGCTTTCTTCTGCACCATCGGCATACGTGTCTGGCCACCGACCAGGATCACTTCGTCGATTTCAGACGCAGACAAGCCAGCATCTTTCAGTGCCATTTTGCACGGCTCGAGTGAACGCTGAACCAGATCTTCTACCAGCGACTCCAGCTTGGCGCGTGTCACCTTAACGTTAAGGTGTTTCGGGCCAGTGTTGTCGGCGGTGATGTAAGGCAGGTTCACGTCAGTCTGCTGAGCGCTGGAAAGCTCAATTTTGGCTTTCTCAGCGGCTTCTTTCAGACGCTGCATGGCCAGATTGTCGCCAGACAGGTCAATACCGCTGTCAGCCTTGAACTGGTCAACCAGATAGTTGATCAGCGCCAAGTCGAAATCTTCGCCGCCCAGGAAGGTGTCACCGTTGGTGGCCAACACTTCAAACTGGGTTTCGCCGTCAACATCGGCAATTTCGATGATCGAGATATCGAAAGTACCGCCACCCAGGTCGTAGACCGCGATGGTTTTGTCGCCGCGGGATTTGTCCATACCGTAGGCCAGTGCGGCAGCGGTCGGCTCGTTAATAATGCGCTTAACGTCTAGACCGGCAATGCGGCCGGCATCTTTGGTCGCCTGACGCTGGCTGTCGTTGAAGTAGGCCGGCACGGTAATAACCGCTTCAGTGACCGTTTCGCCCAAGTAGTCTTCGGCGGTCTTCTTCATTTTCTTCAACACTTCCGCGCTAACCTGCGGCGGTGCCATTTTTTTGCCTTTTACTTCAACCCAGGCATCACCGTTATCTGCTTCGGTGATCTTGTACGGCACCATTTTGATATCTTTTTGGACAACGTCGTCTTTAAAGCGACGGCCAATAAGGCGCTTGATGGCGTACAGCGTGTTTTCTGGGTTAGTCACCGCTTGGCGTTTAGCCGCCTGACCGACCAGCGTTTCGCCATCGTCTGTATAAGCGATGATAGAAGGCGTTGTACGGCCGCCTTCGGCGTTTTCAATAACTTTAGCGCTGTCACCATCGAGCACGGCCACACAAGAGTTAGTGGTGCCCAGGTCGATACCAATTATACGTCCCATAGCAATAACCTCGAATTCGGTTGTTACAAAACTGAAATTTAGCTTTTAAAGCTTGTCTGCGGGTTTCCCCGCGGGGTTGCCCTTTATTTGGGGGCCGCCGCTGACTTTTCAAGGGTTTTTTTTCACACCCTGCTTTCTTACCCTACGCAGCCATTTGCTTAATTGGCTTTTTGGCTCACTACGACCATGGCCGGGCGCACCAAGCGTCCATTGAGTAAATAGCCTTTTTGCATAACGTCCATCACGGTGTTGGGATCAAGATCCGGGTTAGGCACCATGGTCATGGCTTCATGCACTTGAGGGTCGAAAGGCTCGCCGTGGGGCTCAATGCTTTCCACGCCGAACTTGTTGAGTACATCCAATTGCATTTTCAAGGTCATGGAAACGCCTTCGCGGTGGATCTCCGAGGCTCCCTCTTCCATGGTCTCAAGCGCTTTCTCCAAGCTATCAACGACCGGCAGCAGTTCTTTAACGAACTTCTCTAGGGCAAACTTGCGCGCTTTCTCGGCTTCTTGCTCAGCACGGCGACGCACGTTTTGCGCTTCCGCAGCGGCGCGCAGGGCTTGATCCTTGGCCTCGGCCAAGCTCTGCTCGAGCTCGCCTACCTGAGCGGCCAGCATTTCTGCTTCAGGATTATCGACACTGCCTTCAAACGACTCTTCGTCATTGATCAATCCTTCCAGCTCGCCTTCCATCAAGCGCTCTTCGGCGGCCTGCTCTTCCGCTTGTTCGACGCCATCCGCTTCTTGCTCGTGGCGGGCCAGCTCGTCATCCATCGGTGTTTGCGGTTCTTTCGCCATGTTGTGCTCCTATTAAGTAGGGCGCTGCCACGCGGGCTGCGCGCAAAGAAGTAAGCCGTTAGTTACTAGCCTTAACTGATCATGCACGCTATATGGGGGCCATAAATTCCATCTCAAGAGGTGCATTGAAGTGAGTTATTAACTACTGTATAAATCAACAACTATTGGATAAGTATCCAGCTTCAATGCTGTACCGTCTCGGGAGGCGTCATGCTTACTCAGCTAGCTATTCAAGATTTCGCTATCGTTGATCATTTAGAACTCGACCTAACCGGTGGCATGACGGCCATTACCGGGGAAACCGGGGCGGGCAAATCGATTCTTTTGGGCGCTTTAGGGCTATGCCTTGGCGAACGCGCTGATGCCGGGAGCGTTCGCCATGGTCGCGAGCGTACCGACCTTTCCGCCCGTTTCGATATCCAGCACCTGCCCGCTGCCGTTGAGTGGCTGTCAGCCCGTGAGCTCCCTGCTGATGAGTGCTTGCTGCGCCGTGTCGTGACTGCCAACGGACGCTCCAAAGCGTGGATTAACGGCCAACCAGCAACTATCTCGGACCTCAAATCCCTCGGCGAGCAGTTGATCCAGATTCATGGTCAGCACGCCCATCATGCATTAATGCGTGAGGAGACCCACCTTGCCTTACTCGATGACTACGCGAGCCTAAACGACGCAACCGCTCAACTGGCCATTACGTTTCGCGAGTGGCGCAATGCGCGTCGGCAGCTGAAAAAGCTAAGCGAAGAAGGCAGCGAAGTAGAAGCCAAACGGCAGCTACTGCGTTATCAGGTAGAAGAGCTGGATCAGCTCGGTTTAGCAGAAGGTGAGCTGGCCACCCTGGAAGAAGAGCAGCACACGCTCGCGCATGCTGAGGAGACGCTGCGTGAGACACAGTTTGCCGCTGACTGTTGCGCCAGCGATGAAGGGGGCGCGCTTTCGCTACTCAACCAGGCTTCCGCCCATTTAAGCGCGCTGCCGGGTAGCGACAAAGGCACGCTGGCCAATACGCTCGCCATGCTGAGCGATGCCCGTATTCAAGTGGAAGAGGCTTCCAGCGAGCTCAATCGTCTCGCCAGCACCACCGAGCTCGACCCTGAGCGGCTGGCTTGGGTGGAAGAGCGCATGACCGACGTACATCGAATTGCTCGCAAGCACCACGTTGCCCCCGACGAGCTATGCGCCCTGCATGCTGACCTACAGCGAGAAGTCGCGCAGTTAGAAGAGGGAGGGAATGATCTTGAGGCACTGAGTGCACAAGTAGTGGAGCTACGCGAAAGCTATCACCAGGAAGCGAAAAAACTCAGCGAGAGCCGTCAAAAAGCCGCGCTTCGTTTGGGCAAAGAAGTGCAGCAACAGCTGGGCTTTTTAGCCATGGGTAAGGCCCGCTTTGAAGTAGAGGTCACCGCGAAAGAGGCGCCCTCTCCTGAAGGCCTTGATCGTGTGCAATTTTTGATCAGCGCTAACCCCGGTCAGCCTGCGCGGCCACTAACGAAAGTCGCCTCCGGCGGCGAATTGTCGCGGATTAGCCTGGCGATTCAAGTGGTCGCGGCGACGCACTCAACGGTGCCTAGCTTAGTATTTGACGAAGTGGATGTGGGCATTTCGGGCGCGACCGCAGAAATCGTTGGTCAATTACTGCGCAAGCTAGGTGAAAACGGCCAAGTAATGACCGTGACTCACCTACCCCAAGTGGCGGCCCAGGCGCACCAGCACCTGCATATCGAGAAACAGGCAAAACGCGACACCACGCTGACCCAGATGGCGCTGCTCGATGAACAAGGGCGTATCAGCGAGCTGGCACGCATGCTGGGCGGCGTGACGCTTTCTGACCAAACCCTCGCCCATGCCCGTGAAATGCTACACGCTAGCCAGCGCCCGCCGCACTGACTAGAAGAGCATCTACCAGTACTTTATACGCGGCAAAATAAAACGCCCCTCATTACCTGACAAATTCCATTGATGGCGAATTTAAACAGGTAATGCAGGGGCGTTCATATTTTCGAGCCGCGTGCAGTGTCTATCCACGAACATTATTTCTTGTTCGTTGGCCCGCTGTCTTGGCGGGTGACATCGGAGCCACGCGGACGAACATAAAGCACTAGCGCATGATCCACTAACTCGTAGCCATGCTCTTCAGCGATCTCTTGCTGACGACGCTCAATGATTTCATCAACAAACTCAATGATCTCACCGCTTTCCAGGCACACCATATGATCATGGTGATCCTCTTGGGTCATCTCAAATACTGCGTGGCCACCGTCAAAATTATGACGAATAACCAACCCCGCCGACTCAAACTGAGTCAGTACACGGTATACAGTTGCCAAGCCAACATCTTCGCCCGCATCAATCAGTGTTTTATACACTTCTTCCGCGCTAAGGTGGTGCTGACCCGAAACATTTTCGAGAATCTGAAGTATCTTGACGCGCGGCAGGGTCACTTTCAGACCGGCTTTGCGCAATTCATGGTTCTGATCGGCCATGGTCGCTCTTCGCAGTAACAGGTTAGGTCGGGTATGATCAACCGAAACCACGATAGTGAAGAATAGGCCCAAATGCAAAAATTGACTCGAATCATCACGCTTTCCGTTGCCCTGACCGTTGTTAGTGGCTGCAGCTACGTTGGCGTGTACAAGCGCGATATCCCCCAAGGCAACCTGGTCACTCAGGAGATGGTGAGCCAACTTCAGCCCGGCATGACTCAAGAGCAAGTCACTTATGTGATGGGCAGGCCGCTGCTAGAGGCGCCCTTTGATGCCAGCCAGTGGGACTATGTGTTTCGTTTAGACAAGGCATACGGCGATGTAGAACAGCGCCGCGTTACGCTCACTTTCGACCCCCAGGGTCGCTTGGTGAATATCGATCAGGAGGGTGATCTATCTTCTGACCTGCCGTTCGAAAGCGGTGACGGTATGGGGCCTGCGACAGAGGGCACCAACCCAATGGATTCGTTAACAGACGAAAACATGCAGCTACAGGCACCGTCACGCACACAGCCCGTTTCACAGCCTTAAAGCAAGTTACCTTCCTGGTTCGCTCGCTTGGCGCTTTGCACGCTCCAAGCGAGCGACTTTTGGATCGATAGCCAGTGGCCGGTAAACTTCTACTCGATCTCCTTCACGCAACAACTGGGTGTCGGGATCGCGTAGTGCTTTGCCGAAGATCCCGAGCGGAGCCTGAGAAAATGTGTCATCAGGTAGGTCAGGGAATAGCGTCGGTAAATCAGCCAAGGCAACGGCCTGGCGTGCGGTGGTGCCCTCAGGCACCCGTAGCGCCACTATGCGCTGCTTAGACGGCAGCGCGAAGGCTACCTCAACCGCTAACGTCTCAGCGGCCATACAGCTCGTTTGCGCGCTTGGTGAAGGCGTCGACTAGCTGCCCAGCTATTTGCTGAAAAATCTTGCCGAAAGCCATGCCGAGCAGCCGATTTGCGAATTCAAACTCCATTTCTAAACTGACCTTGCAGGCGCCCTCCCCCATGGGGATAAACAGCCAGCGACCTTTTAGGCGTTTGAAGGGCCCTTTTACCAGCGACAGTTCAATACGCTCTGGTGCAAATAGGTCGTTGCGTGTGGTGATGGTTTGCTCGACGCCGGCGCGCCCAAGAGTCATTTCGCCGATTAGATGCTCATCATCATGCTCGACCAAACGCGCATGACGGCAACCTGGCAAAAATTCCGGGTAGCGTTCGAAGTCGTTGACCAAATCGAACATTTTCTGGGGGGTGTGCCGCACCAAGGCGGAACGATTGACGGTTGGCATTGACCTCTCCGCTGACTTCACAGTGCCCAAAGCGTATCATGGGAAACATTATTTCAGACCTTAAATGGTATCACGCCTCCCCAAATAACGAAGGGGATGCCACTGACAGATTAATTATGAGGTTCCATGGCCACTAAGAAAGGTAACAGTAAGGGTCCCGGTAGCAGCGTTATCGCCCAAAATAAGAAGGCACGGTTTGAATATCATATCGATGAAACCTTCGAAGCTGGGCTATCACTCGCTGGCTGGGAAGTTAAAAGCCTGCGTGCTGGCAAAGCCCAGCTCACTGACACCTATATATTAGTTCGTAATGGTGAAGCGTTTCTGCTGGGCAGCCACATCATGCCGTTAAATACGGCTAGCACCCATGAAATTGCCGACCCAACGCGCACTCGCAAACTGCTGCTGCATCGCAAAGAGATCGCCAAAATCTTTTCGATCACCCAGGACAAAGGTCACACCTGTGTGCCCCTGAAGCTTTACTGGAAACGCAATAAAGTGAAGTGCGAATTGGCACTGGTGACCGGTAAACAGCTGCACGACAAGCGCGCCACTGAAAAAGATCGAGATTGGAGCCGTCAAAAAGGTCGAATTATGCGGGAACATAATAAGGCATAACTGGTCAATCAAGTGTGAGCACGTTAGAATGCTCACTTGTAATAAGGGGGCGACATGGTTTCGACGCCGGTGACAACCCTTGCGGTGCATGCCGAGAGCGTGATGTATCTCGTAAATCCCACATCACGAAAAATAGTCGCAAATGACGAAAACTACGCTCAAGGCGCGCTAGCAGCTTAAACTGTTAGCTTCTTGTCTGGCCCCAAGGTGATGTGCCTATTCATCACTGAGGGGATACGAGCTAAAGCTGATAGGACCGCGTTTGGTGGTGTCTTCTCGCCAAGCGTTAAACTTTAGAAGGCTCGCGTGGCTGAATCCTGATCGTCGGAGTCAGTCGTGTTAAATCAAATGACGAAATCTAAGCATGTAGAGCCAATAGGCGCGTGCTGGCGGACGCGGGTTCAATTCCCGCCGCCTCCACCAGACACCCCTACAAATTAAGCACCTACGGGTGCTTTTTTTGTGTCTATGGTCTGAAAAAGCGCTGGTTTAGACATAATTAAAACTCCGTACCTGGGTCGGACTGTCGCTCCGACAAGCATCCTTGCCTTTTGGCTTGCAACGCTCATCTCCACTTTTGTGCGCCCAACCTGCGCTGCTGGACTAGGTGAATGATGGTAAGCAAGCGGTTGCATATCATTTGCAGGCAACACCACACGCTTTCTGCCTCCTGCGCGCGATCCCCCCGCCCTGGCCCCACTCATCCCATGCAAAACAGCCTTCATCTCCATACTTTGTCTTAACGGCATTCCCTATCTTCACCAAAACTTCACGGTCATCGGCATAAATGTGAGTCAACGCAAAGCGCAATTCATCTATGGTAAATTAGTTAAACATCCTGCGCTCCCATGTAGAGAGGGTTCACGTGATAAGCAGAGAATTGCAGCTTAAGATGCTTAACGCCTTGAAAAAGGGACTCCTTCAAGAAACGAATTTTTATTTGTCGCAAATAAGCAATACCTCAACTCTTGATGTTGCAAGATTCAACATTCGATATCTTACAGAGCATGGCCTTGTCCAAAATGGGAATGCTGAGAACACGCTCAATACCTGGGTTACTGAAAGCGCAGGACCCAACATCCCACCAAGCGACATCCTGGTAAGCGGTAGGCTCACTGCGAAAGGTATAGACTTCCTGGAAGACGACGGCGGCCTTTCCGCCATTCTCGGCACCGTTACAGTCAAGCTTCACGCCGACACCATACGCGACCTCATTGATAGCAAAATCGTCGAGAGCGAAGCCATCCCAGCACAGGAAAAACCCGCTCTACGAGAAGCGCTCAAAGGGATGAAAGAAGAAGGCCTGAAGCAATTGACTACTCGCCTGATCAGCTACGGCCTTGACCAAGGAGCTATCACCGCGCAGCAACTTGGGCAATGGCTTCATAGTTAATCCTGCATAGGAAATTGCTACTTCACTAAATCGACCGGAAGAAAGCTTATGAAGCTTCTTAACAGACAAGAGCAAAAAGAGTTGCTGTGGCATCTTGCAGAGCAATATCCCAACTCGGCGACAGGCCTGTTCGATGTTCAGAATATAGAAAGCCCTACAAGCGTTAACCTGCACTATCTAGATGGACACGGCTTGGTAAAGCTGGGCAGGCCACGTCAAGAAGCAGCGGAAAGTGGTAGAAATATTAAAATGCGTGCATTGGGTGTAGGTCTTGATCTTGATGGAAGCGCAAAAATCACAGAAAAAGGACTCGATTTTCTCCAAGCTGATGGCGGACTGACAGCAATTCTCAGGGTCGTTACCATCAAGCTTCATAATGAAACGCTTTCGGAATTGGAAGGTAAAATCCTTGCCAGCAAAACCCTACCTCAAAAAGAGAAATCTCGACTGCTGGACAGGCTTCGCGGTCTGACTGATGAAGGTGCCAAAACCCTTGTTAATGAGATGGTCAAAGCAGGGCTTAGCAGAGGTTCAGAAGTGTGGGAAACCGCCTTGCGCTTTCTGAGTAATTAACCGTCCCCACGATGCCTCCAAATGACTGAGCAGCAACCGCACATCGACTTATTTATATACACGTCCGTTGCCACAAACGGCTCAAGCTCAAGCCCACCCCCGCTAACTTAAAAAAAGCGGCGCAGCATCGCGCCGCTATCATGTCAGCGATCGACGCCGGTACTTTCGATTATCAAGTGACCTTCCCGCGCAGCAAGAACGCCAGAAAGTTTCTCCGTAAGGATCGGCTGGATAACAACCTGCGCAATTGGCTTAAAGCCAACCATAAAAGCCAGCACCTACAAGGATTACCGAAAAACGATTGAAGGCCAGTTGATACCCCAATTTGACCATCTGATGCTTCAAGAAATCAAACGTGGCCACGTGCGTGATTGTGCGGCCGCTCTCACCTGCAGCAACAAGCGCATTTCTAACATCATCAGCCCGCTACGCGCCGCGCTGGATGATGCCATGCACGATGAGCTAATCACTCACAACCCATTGGCAGGCTGGCACTACCGAAAGATTGAGCCACCCAAAGAAGTCGATGACATTGACCCGTTCACGGCTGAAGAGCAAGCCGCGATCCTGGCAGCGCTGCCAAACGATGGTGCGCCCCTAATTCAATTGTAAGCGCGCCATAAAACTTGCAATTACCCACAAGTCATCAGCTACATAAGCATACCGTTGATAAAGTAAAGCCCGATGTGTTTTTTTGGCTTCTCAGTTCGTTCGATATGATAAGAGGTATCAATATGGGACAACACTGGGTGAACGAGGAAATGACTGGCTGCGACTTGGGGGACGCGCGACTGAATCAAAGGTTGGCTGTCATGCTGGAAGCACTCGGTGATCGGCCAGACAAATCACTACCCACCGCATTCCAGGACTGGGCCAATACCAAGGCCGCCTATCGCTTCTTCGCGAATGAGAATGTCAGCGAGGACAAGATTTTGGAGGGACATTTTGCCGCCTCTGCTTTGCGCATCCAAGCCACCGATGGCCCCATATTGATCCTGCAGGATACAACCGAATTTTCCTTCAAGCGCTCGTCACCTGAGAAGATTGGTTTCATCAATGAATCAACCGGGCGCAAGATGAAAGAAGGACGGCACCTTAAACATACCGTCTGCGGGCTTTTAATGCACGCTAGTCTGGCTATCACAACGGAAGGGCTGCCCTTGGGCCTGACAGCTGCCAAATTCTGGACGCGGAATAAATTCAAAGGCACAGAAGCTCTCAAGCGCAAAGTTAATCCGACCCGCGTACCCATCGAGCAGAAAGAAAGCATGCGTTGGCTCGACAACCTGCAGCGTTCTACTGAGCTTGCAGGTTCACCTGAACGGTGCGTGCATATCGGTGATCGCGAGAGTGACATTTTTGAACTCTTTTGTCTGGCTCAAGATCTTGGCACTTACTTTTTGATCCGCAGTTGCGTTGATCGTCTCGCCGAGGAGGGAGGCACTACGATTTCTCAAGTGATGGCCGAGACTCAGGTCAGTGGAACACACGATATTCACTTTCGTGACAAGCGAGGCAATCAACAGCAGGCGACCCTATCGGTCAAGCATGCAAAGATGACAGTTTGTCCACCGATTGGAAAACAGAAAAAATACCCAAAACAGAAGCTTGGTATTATTTTTGCAGAAGAGAAAAACCCGCCCGAAGGGCGTTCCCCTATAATCTGGAAGTTGGCCACTAACCTTCCCGTTGCCACTCACGCCGACGCAGTGCAAAAGCTTATTTGGTATTCACGGCGTTGGAATATCGAGACATTCTTCAAGACGCTGAAAACGGGTTGCCGCATTGAGGATATACGTCTCGCTACCGCAGATCGACTTGCCAACTGCATTGCGCTCTGCTGTGTCGTGTCCTGGCGAATATCATGGTTGACTATACTGCGGCGCCAATCCTCAACGACCTCTCCTGCAGCTGTTTTTACTGATATTGAAAGAGCTCTTCTCGACCGATCAATGCCGTCAAACAGACAAGGCACACGACGCGATACAGCTTTTTATATGACCGCTGTCGCTCGCCTGGGTGGTTATCTGGATCGCTCAAGTGATCCTCTCCCAGGATCCACCGTTCTATGGCGAGGCTTCATCCGCTTAGCAGATCTCGTTGCTGGATTCCAAGCTGCCAATCCAGATGCATCATCGACTTGTGGGTAATTGCAAGGCCATAAAACCCATCTACCCACATTAACGTTGGCTGATCACACTGATGGTCTCTTTAATTTTGGAGATCATCATGAGCCGCGAACTCAATTCCACTCAAGCATTTTGGCTAGGCCATCTGTATTATGCTGCCGCGTTACAGATGCCGTTAAGTGCGTATGCCAATGCACAAACCGTGACGTTAGCCGACCTGATGGCATGGGAAAATCGGTTAATCGTGCAGGGGTTTCCCGTGCCACCGCGTTGTCGTCCCGCGCGGTTTGTCGCCGTGGAGGTCGTCGCATGATACGCCCAAGCACTGATCTGAGGGTGTACCTGTGCCGAGAACCCGTCGATATGCGCAAGCAAATTGATGGATTAGCACTGCTGGTTCAGGAAGCCATGGCCTTGAACCCGTTTGATCAAGCGCTGTTCGTGTTCGGTAATCGCCAGCGCGATAAAGTGAAGCTACTGTTCTGGGAACGTAACGGCTTTGTGGTGTGGTACAAGCGCTTGGAGCGTGAGCGGTTTAAATGGCCAACGCACCTGAAGGACGACACAGTGACGCTAACGGGTCAAGAACTTAACTGGTTGCTGGATGGCTATAACCTGAAGGCTATGCAGCCTCACAAAGCGTTGGATTTTCAGCGGGTTGGATAGCCGTAGCGCTCCTATGTTAGCGACGTTTTTGGTACACTGAGCGGTATGAAAAACGCCGCTTCTTCTTCACCTACGGTTACCCAGCTTGAGCGCAAGCTGGCCGCTGCTGACGCTGAAAATGCGCGGCTGTTGGCGTTGATGGAGAAAAAGGAAGCGCAGTGGGAAGCCACCAAACAGTCGCTGTTTGAACAGTTCCGGCTTGCCCTGGAGCGTCAGTTCGGCCCCTCCACCGAGAAGTACCGTGTCGACCAGCGGGACCTGCTGATCAATGAAGCGGAAGTGGTGGTTGACGAGGAAGACGCATCGGAGAGCACCACCACCGCTGATGACGCGACGATCGACACCGCTACGCCTGCTAAGCGTCGCACGCGCGGCGGGCGTGTTGCGCTACCGCCAGAACTCCCGCGCGTCGAGGTCATCCATGAACTGCCCGACGATGCGCGCCACTGCCACGATGACGGCACCGCGCTGAAGGTGATCGGTGAAGAGGTTAGCGAGGAGTTGCATGTGGTGCCCGCCCGGATCGAGGTGATCCGTCATGTGCGACACCAATATGCCTGCCCGACGTGCGAAGAGGGCGTTAAGATCGCCTCGGCACCTGCCAAGCTGTTGCCCAAGAGCAATGCCAGCGCCACGCTGCTCGCCTATATCGCGACGGCTAAATACCAGGACGCGCTACCGCTTTATCGGCAAAGCCAGATCTTTGCCCGCCATGGCGCCGAGATCCCCCGCAATACCCTGGCACGCTGGATGGTGCAGGCGGGAGAACGGATCATCCCGCTGATCGACGCGTTGCGCCAACACCTCTTAAACGCCCCGCTGATCCACATGGATGAGACGACGCTCCAGGTGAATCAAGAAGCGGATCGTGCCGCCCGTGCGACGTCGTATATGTGGGTGCAGCGCGGTGGCCCGCCGGGCCAGCAGGTGGTCTTGTTCGACTACGCGGCCAGCCGCGCCGGACGGGTGCCCGTTGATCTGCTAGGCGACTATGCGGGGCGCTTAATCACCGATGGCTATGAAGGCTACGCCGAGGTCGTGCGTCGCAATGGGCTCACCCATGCGGGCTGCTGGGCACATGCCCGGCGTAAGTTCGTTGAGGCCCAGAAAGTGCAGCCCAAAAACAAAACCGGCAAAGCGGACTGGGCGCTGAACCAGATCCGGAAGCTGTACGGCGTGGAAAAACAGGCGAAGGCACGTGAGCCCGATGCGCGTTACGCGCTGCGTGACCAGAAGAGCCGTCCGTTAATCGACCAACTGCGCACCTGGCTCGACAAGTCACTGGCCCAGGTATTGCCCAAAAGTGCACTGGGTAAAGCCTTACACTACCTGGATAACCAGTGGCCCCGGCTGACCCGGTTCCTGGACGATGGCCTGATCCCGTTGGACAACAATCCGGCGGAGAACGCCATCCGTCCGTTCGTCATCGGCCGTAAAAACTGGCTGTTCAGCCATACGCCGAGCGGCGCTCATGCCAGCGCGGCGATCTACAGCCTGATCGAAACCGCCAAAGCCAATGGTCTCTCGCCTTACGATTACTTGCAGTATGTCTTCGCGACACTGCCCACCCTCAACGATGATGAGCTCCACACGCTGCTGCCCTGGCAGTGGAAAGAGACATTACCGGTCTAAGCGAAATCTGCCTAGATGTGGTTAGTGGCTCGCTTACATTCAATTCGCGCTGTGGTCAGGTCTACGCTCGTCCGAACTGGTGGGCCTAGAGTGGGGAGATATAGATTGGCGGCAAAACCGCTGCAGGATCACCCGGGCAATCACCCAGGCGTCAAAGGGAGAAGCGGAAACCACGAAGACCACCGCGGGCACGCGCACGATCGACCTACTACCCAGGGCGCTGGAAGCCCTCAAAGCACAAAAAGCCATGAGCTACCTGCACCCCAGCGGCCGCGTGTTCATTAACCCGCGCACCGGTGAACCATGGACAGGCGAACAGGCTATACGCAAAACGCTGTGGACCCACGCACTGAAACGCTCGGGCGTCCGGTACCGCCGCCCCTACCAAACCCGCCACACCTACGCGAGCATGATGGTCAGCGCAGGCGAGCCGCTGGCTTTGGTGTCAAAGCAGATGGGGCATACCAGCGTGGTGACAACTGCGAGGATTTATGCGGGGTGGTTACCTACGAATAATAGTCAGGTGGGAATGTTGGCTGACTTGTATTTTACGTCTAAAGAGCAGGTTTTTTGAATAGGAAAGTCTTATCCAGCTAACTATGAACACGAAGCTTACGGCATAAATTTTTAGCTACTCCATTTGGAACATCTTTTCTAAAGGATGCTTTAGAACTGTTACCAAACGCGATTATCTCTGCATGCGAACAATTCGCGGGAGTAGGATCTTCTGTTACTTCTAGAAAAACCACCTCCGGATCAATGACCGAGCTTTTAACTTCTTCTACATCAATACATCCATACGCATTTATTGGACGATCAGGCTTACTTAACTCAGCTTTCAATATCTCAAGTATATCATCAACTTTCAAAACAGCCTTTCTACTAGCAGAAGTATTGTTTTTTTTGAAAGCACTTTTACTTACTATGCCTGTTTCCGGATCATAAGAAGGTGGATACAAAGCTAACAGAAGAATTTCTGATTGATTTAACAATGGTCGACGCAAAATATCTTGCAAAATCATACACAGCACATCCATTACATATATCTTGATATATGGCTAATTAAGTCCATATCTACTGAGTCAAAAATAAGATCTTCATCATCAACATCTGTATAAACATTCACTGAATCCGGACGAAAGAAAATCTCAATCAGATTATTTTCTTTATCAGTTGGCCAACTAAATGAGACATGGCCTTTATGATCCATAAACACACTTGCTTTAGACCCAACTTGAGATAGATCTAACAACTTTAAAAGCTGCAAACTTTTGTAAAGAGAGCTATAAGATATAGACTCTGCATCCCCTCCATCCCAACCAAATGAGCAGCTAATTAACATGACCAACCTTTCAGAACAGTGCTTACCAAATCGCCTCATATAAATTGATGATGCTTCATCTACAGCGACATCGAGTACGTTATAGCGCTTGGCTTTTTTCAGACCGAAAAAATTAACTGTTTCATCATATGCAGTAAAATTATTTTTTGTTACATGCTTGGCAAGACTGCCACTTACAGCATAAGAGACATCTGATAAAGAAATTTTAAATAGCGAAAAGTCAGACACTAATTCCTGAGCATCTAAACAGGGCTTCAGAAAAGGAATTCCACCTTGTGCATTAAAAAATTCAAACGCATCTGGCATAGATGCTAAATCATTAGCATTAAATGACAATGAGTCTAATACTGCTTCATTTGTAGCTAAAGCTAGACTCATGACTCTCCCTCACTCAGTCCCATTTCTTCGTGCAGAATTTTTGTCATACTAACAAAAATCTTATGTACACTCTCCCGACCACGAGAAAATGCATCCATTATCTCTTCAACATCACCACTGTAAGTGATATTAAAGACTACAGCCATATCAAGAATAAATGCCTTTGTAGAATTAACCATACCTTCAGCAAGCCTTAGTTTGAGCTTACCAAACTCCAAAGGGATTACTATATCGAGCAGTGGAAGTTCTACTGAACCAGCTGACTCTTTTATAAAAACATCTGGGACATTAAGAGATACGTTTAGAGCCTCAGATAGAAAATCTTTATGGCTTTTCCCTTTAGTTAGCTCCTCATCAAAGGCATTAACATACCTTAATTTTAGCTTATACTCTTCCGGACTCCCTCCTGGCAATGATAGCGACAAAAAATCTTCAAGCCCGCTTTTCACTAATGGAGAAAATTCATCCCACGTCGTATAAGGCGGCACAACATTTACCGTAAAAACTCCATACCCCATTTGGTATATAGCTTTTGATTCAACATCCTTACCTTTGCGAAAGTTAGAATGCTTTGCTCTAAAAACAACCTGTTCGGGCGGGCAGAGGAAATTCACAGGTACAAGTCTCTCTGAACGCGTGTACCCTCTTTCGCCAACTTTGTCTAAAAAGTCATTGAAAGTCTCCTCAAAAGCCTGCTGGTATACGGATTCAGTGAGATCATGATCTTGGCCCATATCGGGCTGATCCCAAGTTATTTCCGCTATAATTTCCCTTAACGGAGGGTTCGAGAAACGCTCTTTCATAATTTTCTCATTATCAATTCAAACCGTATTCAAAAAACCAACTATAACAATAACTTAAAATAATAATAAACTATCATTATCTCATACTGGCATAGATTGACAAAAAAAACCAATTGAGAAAAGCTACTGAAGGCACTATGAGCGGAAGGTTAATCATGACTGGGTCAGCAAATAGTCATTTTTGGTTGCAACTTATTGATTTATAAAATGCCAACGCGGGTTCAATTCCCGCCGCCTCCACCAGATCCCCCTACAAATAAAGCACCTATGGGTGCTTTATTTGTGCCTGTGGGCTGAAAAAGGGCTGTTTAGGCATTGCTATGTCAACATTTGAGTTAGCAATTTCTTCGCGCCCTAAGAGCGACCATGCTCTTGGATATATGCTTTTAGTGCTTGGTCGATGCGACGCTGCCAACCATCACCTTGAGCCTTAAAATGCTCAATCACTTCCGGTGATAGACGAATGGAGGTCTTAACTTTAGTGGGCATCTGCTGGCGTCCGCGCTGCCCAATAGTGCGCTGCAGATTAGCAGGCAATACCCCAGACATAGGCCTCATTTGCTCAACGTCTCGATCTGTGAGCTCTCTTACTTCACCGTCTTTATTCGTGAGCCGCGTTTTCATAGCGCCTTACCTCTCGTGCGTTGGCTTTTCTAAGACTGATAACCCGGATGCCGCCTTCAATGGGTGTAAAGCACACCACATGCACCCTCTCTCCAATTTTCCCCAAACCTATAAAGCGCTGCTCTGGATAGTCAGCGCGCTTATCCTCATGGAATAGCGCTCCTTCCCAGTCAAAACGCTCTACCGCCGTAAACGGTAGACTGCGCTCCTCTTCGTTCTTAGCGCTTTTGTTTGCGTCAAAGTCGATTATCATGCCTTTAATTGTATGGACAAAAAGAGATAAACACTAGTTCCTTCAGTGAATAACCAACCGAGCGGCCCTAGCTCACAAAGATCTGTTAACGCCTTTCCTTCCACTTACGTGGATCAATGCGCCCTTCATACATAGGCAACTCCAGCACCGGGTCACCGTCTCGGAACTGTGACCACATGCGGTTCAATCCCGCCGTGCCAAACTTACGCACCCGCTCGACCTCCTCCAGGTTGAGTACATCGGTGAGCATGCCCGAAGTCGCGCCAGGCATCCTCGCGCGGATGCGGCCTTCGGGGTCGACGATCAGGCTCTGCCCCTCCCCCGAAGGCGCGGCCGAGTTGGCGCTCACCATATACACTTGGTTGAAAATCGCATTGGCCTGCACAAGGATTTGCTCCTGGGCGCGGTCGCAGGTGGTGGTGGCCACTTGGTTGATGATCACCTCCGCACCCAGCCATGCTAGCTGACGTACCATCTCGGGAAACCAGATGTCGTAGCAGATGGCTAGACCGACCCGGCCTATACCCGGCACCTCGAATACTTCAAAGCGATCTCCTGGCTGATACGGCTCATAAGGCCGCCAGGGGAAACACTTGCGGTAGGCAGCCACTCGCTCACCTTCGGGCGAATACACCGGCGCAGTATTGTATAGATGCCCATCCTCTCCCCGTTCACATACCGTGCCGGGCAGCAGCCATACCCCCAGGTTGCGGGCGATACGTGATAAGTGCTGGTGACGAGGGCCATCGATCGGCTCAGCAGCAGCTTCCAGTTGTTCCCTGCGCTGCTCTGGCGTACCCGCGGCAGCACATAGATGAAGCTCCGGATAAACCACCATCCTTGGCTGTTCAAAATCAGCACCGAAATCGCTCAGGTGTACCGCCAGCTCGGCCTCGAAGTCCAGCAGTTCGGAGTCAATGCCGTGTGGCCACGAGGCTTCCTGCACCACAAGGACAGGCAAATTTCTGGACATGGTAGATCTCCGTTAATGGGTCGCTTTTACTGAGGCGGTTGCTGACTCGGGCTCTGAGTCATCAAAGGCCACTTCCGGCGGCTCGCGACGGAAGAATCGGGTGAGGTAGGCCAACTGGGCGAAACCGATGGACAGCCAGATCATCCCAAGAATGAAGGCGTTGATATCCAGTTTACTCATCAGCCAAAGGTTAACCAGAGCACCGATAAGCGGCACCACCATCCCTCTAATTACACCATACTGGCGCTTTGCGTCGGCGTCTTTGCTCACCAGAAAGATCACTGACAGGTTCACCATCGTGAAGGCGATGAAGGCACCGAAGTTGATAAACGAGGCAGCAGATAGCACATCGAGGAACAAGGCGATAACGCCTATAGCACCCGTTAACACGATGTTGAACACCGGCGTATGGAAACGCGAGTGCAGCGCACCGAACAGCTTGGGCGGCAGTACCGCGTCTCGCCCCATGGCAAACAGCAGCCGAGAGGCGCTCGCTTGAGCGGCCAGGCCAGAGGTGAATTGGGCGAGCACCATACCGGCCAGAAAGATAGCTCCGAAGAGATCCGCACCGATGGTGGTGGCAATTTCGAAGGCAGCGGAATCGGCGTTTACGAAGCTGCCACCTGGGTGAACCAGTTGGGTGGTGTAACCTACCAGCACGTAGATACCGCCGCCGATCAGTGCGGTGAGCATGATGGCTTTGGGAATATTACGTTTTGGGTCGATGGTTTCTTCGGTCAGTGTGGTAACGGCATCAAAGCCAAGAAAAGAGTAAGCGGCCACCGCTGCGCCCGCAGCAATCGCGGTGAAACCGGCCTCTTCACCCAAAAACGGCCCCAGGCTAAAAAGCGCATCAGTGCCACCGGTCGCAAATACGTGACGAATTGAAAGCAGTACGAAGAAGGCGATCACCAGTATTTGGAAGACCATCAGCAACGAGTTCACTTTGGACGCGAGCTTGATGCCGTAGATATTCAAGAAAGTGGTGATGCCAATGAAGCCCAGCAGGAATATCCAGCTCGGCACTTCGGGAAAGCGCGCGTTCAAATAAGCCGCGCCGATCAGCCAAATCACCATCGGCAGGAAGAAATAATCCAGCAGCACGCTCCATCCCACCATAAAGCCAACGCGCGAATCGATAGCTCTGCGTGCGTATGTGTAGGCAGACCCGGCTACCGGATAAGTGCGCGCCATAATGCCGTAGCTGTAGGCCGTGAATAGCATGGCAACGGTGGTGATGAGATAAGCAGTGGGCACGGCGCCATTGCTCGTGCTGGCAATTACCCCGAAGGTGCCCAGCACGATCAATGGCGTCATATAGGCTAGGCCAAACAACACCACGGCTTTTAGGGATAGCGTTCTTTCCAGTTTGATATTGTTATCCGTCATGATCCATCTCCAGGAAACGTTGGAACCGACAGCGGGCAATCGCTGAGTCGGCACAAAACGAAGAGGTGGTTGATCAAGCCAGCCGCCAAGGCTAGACCAGCTTGCTACCGTTAAGGATCGGCTAATAACCCTCAGTTGCTGGCGTTACAGCTGTCCAGCTAGACTGAGATGCTTAGTCGCCAACCCTTTAGAACGGTATTGGCAGCTCATCGGATCGTATATAACCCTAGCGTGGTATGGACTTGCGGATGTGGAAGCAGTGACTCAAAGCGAAAATGACGAGGTTCTGGCCGATACTATCATGGCCATGGGAACGCCTGCGTTACCTCAACACTTCTCTAGATTGGTGAAACGACTCGCAGCCTTCGATAATCTAATAATCATCGCTTATCACGGCGAAAACCGGCCAGCGGTGCTCTATCGGGAATACACCGATCCTGTCGTCTACTTACCGATGGATAGCCAATATCTAGGGGGAGATTACCTGCTGGATCCGTTTTACCACGAGCACCTCAGGGGCGAGGTGCAGGGTATACGTCGATTGAAGGACGTCGCACCCGACCACTTTCGACACACGCATTATTATAAGAATTACTACCAGCAGACTACATTACTAGACGAGGTAGCGATTTTTGCCAACGTCACCGAGAGTGACACCATAACCGCCTGTTTTGGTAGGGATCGCTCAAGTGGCAAGCCTTTCAATAAACGTGAACTTAAGAATCTGCATCAGTGCGAAACCACCCTCAGCTCGCTTCTGAAAAAGCACTGGCAAGATTACCGTTTTGAAGGTGTGATTAAAGCGGCGCCAGCGCCTCTAGAGGAACGCCTTAGAGAAGCATTGAATCAGCAACACAGCATTCGCCTAAGCCCACGCCAAGCGGAAGTAGCCCTGTTTATTCTAAGGGGTCACTCCTCCCTATCCATCAGCCTCCACCTGAACGTGAGCCTCCAGACGGTTAAGGTCTTCCGTCGCCAGCTCTATGCCAAGTGCTGCATTTCGTCTCAGGCGGAACTCTTCGCGCTACTGATGCCGCTGTTTGCTCGGCTGGCCGAGCACAGATGACGCATCGTCTTATCAGGCTTTTAAGAGCTAACAATTAATAATTTAGAGCCGCTCATCGCCGAGGCAAAGAACAGCTTTCAACGCGAGCAGCTTAGATCACCCTCTTCACAGTGAGCATGCTCACGCAGCCTTTTCGTGCGGGCCACTGTAAGCGTTTCAAGGCATCCGTTACGTACCATAGGCTGGGCGCTACCACCCTCAACGGCGCTACTTTCGAATGCACATTCAGCATCGCGAAAACCTATCCACGCCCGCTGAGCGGCTCTAAGTTTTTCTAACGAGGCGGCGTTGTTGCTTAGTTGTCCTACAAGCACCTGATAAGCATCATTTAGCTCTTTATCGGCCGCTTGATACGCCTGCGCTGTGCATTCGTTGAGCTCAATCTGAGTAGTAGCGCTATCACAGGCATCGCCCGCATAGACAACACTGCTGGCGACTAAAAACCAGATCCCTAGGAAAAGTGACCCTAAACGCATAATGAGTGGCCCTATGTTGTTGTCGTTTGATCAAGCGATATGGAAGAAACGCGGTAACTCTACTCTGAATCCTAACTTAACAGTGCCAATAAAACCAAAGCGCTGGCATGAGAGCCAGCGCTTTTTAGATCAGTTAAAAGTGGCTATTATCGTTTAGTGGGCAAGCATCTCATCGACAACTTCTTCACCACTTAGCTCTGAAGGATAATAGGTCGGCCAATTAGCCACTTCATCCAGCAGCGCTTCACGATCATTCCCCCAGTAAAGGTGGTAATGGTCTGCGTCAGTTGGGTAAATACTGTGATCGCTGAACTGAATATACTGGGGGAGATCGTCAGCCCCCTCGCCTTCAAGCTCGAAAATAAAGCGCACACCTCGGTTGCCGGCCTCGTAATTTAAAATCTCGTAGCCATCGTACTGATAGTCACCCGACATCTCCTCGCCGTTCGCAAAGAAAGTGACGTTGCTGCCGTCGATAACGATACGCTCTACATCGGTTTGATAACCCGTATCGTAATACGCTTTGTACTCTTCAGCGGTTTTATCGCCATGCTCTGCCTTGTCCTTGAACACTTCATCTAGCGTGCCATCTTGTAGGTACGGATAGACGGATTGCCAATCACCTTCCCAGTCAGCAAGCGGGCGATCCTTAATCTGATCGTCCTCAAAGTAGCCTGCATAAATATCGCTATTGTGGTCATGGTTATTATGAGCATGACTGTGGTCGTGGTCATCAGCGCTGGCATAGTGAGCGCCTGCCAGTAGCAAAGCACTGAATGCGAACACACTGACATTTTTGAACGGCAATACCTTCATTTTATGCTCTACCATGCTTCGGTCTCCCCTATTCCTTTCTCTACTGTTGAAATAACAGCATCACTAAAAGATACAATATAACATAACATTAAAGCAAGGCGATCTTATATAGCAGAAAATAGGAAGTAATGGGAGGAACAACGATCAGTTCAAATAATATGAAGGCCCATCGCTAACAGCAGGAAGATCAATGACCACAGGGACAGTTTTTTTCAAAGACACAAACGCATCGGGCCCCGCCTAAGCGGGGCCCGATCATCGAATCTAAACGATTCGAGAACTTAAATAATCGCTAGGATTAAGAAAGCAGCTTGATGTTTGAAGCTTGAAGGCCTTTCTGACCTTGGGTAACGTCAAAAGAGACGTTAGCGCCTTCAGGCAGAGTTTTGAAGCCATCAGACTGAATTTCAGAAAAATGAGCAAAAACGTCGTCGCTGCCGTCAGACGGTGCGATGAAGCCAAAACCTTTAGAATCGTTGAACCACTTAACTGTGCCAGTTGCCATGATATAAATCCTTTTCGCTAATCGCGAATTGTAAAATTCCTGGTATTACCCAGATAAATAGTGAGTAGAACAAGGAATACAATTACAGACTACCGAAAGAATTCGAATGTTTCTGGAACCATGCTTGCTTGCTAACTTACTAACTGCGCACATCCTGCCATGTAGTCAGCAGTAGGTCAAAGCCTTTATGCGTTTTTAATTTTTACTCTACCGCTTATAACCACTGGAATACCGCGCAAATTACAAAAATTAGCAGTAATCTTGCCAATGAGCTGGGCACTACTAATCCGACCGCCTAGCGCGCTCTATTGGCCAGGCAAACCCTGCATTAATCGCAGCCTGACCAGTACTATGGAAGAGGTTTTAACATGCTATATGGACTTAGTTTGTTGGCGGGTATTGCGCTGCTCACCCTGGGCGGTGAGTCACTGATCCGGGGGGCTGTTGCTGGCGCAAGAAGGGTCGGCGTTTCGCCCCTACTGACCGGGCTGGTAGTTGTCGGTTTCGGCACATCGGCACCCGAGCTGGTTGTTTCTATTGATGCCGCTATAAACCAACAGCCTGACATTGCTATTGGCAACATCGTGGGTAGCAATATCGGTAATATCCTATTGATTTTGGGCATGTGTGCCGTGATTTGCCCTATGGTGGTCCATCCCCAAGCGCTGCGCCGAGATGGCTTGGTGGTGATACTGGCGAGCCTGCTATTTATTGGACTCTCCTTTGGCGGGGCATTAGGGCGCGTTGATGCGGCAATCTTTATAGCCTGTCTTGTGGGCTACCTTGTGTGGGCTTACTTAAGTGAAAGTCGGCATCATATTCCTGCGGCAGATATGCATGCCTCAGAAGCCGAAGAGATGACCAAACTCCCCACCACGGGCTGGATGATCACCTTAGCGCTGGTGATTGGTTTAGGCATGCTAATAGGAGGGTCGCAGCTACTACTCTTTGGCGCCATTGGGTTAGCCCAGGCGTTGGGTATTTCCGAAGCCGTCATCGGCCTCACCATCGTTGCAGTGGGCACCTCACTACCTGAAATGGCCGTGTCAGTGATTGCGGCGCTGCGCCGTCATGCTGATGTCGCGGTGGGGAATATTCTGGGCAGTAACATATTTAACCTGCTGGGCATCCTCGGTATCTCAGCATTTTTACAACCACTGCCCCTTGCACCACGCGTGGCCCTGTTCGACCAGTGGGTGATGCTCGGTGCCGCTGCCCTATTGGTGCTATTTTTGTACACCGGTATGCGTCTATCGCGCTGGGAAGGGGCCGCATTACTCACCGGTTATGCGGCTTATATAGCGTTAAGCTTTACGATTTTTTGAGATGGCCTAATCGTTGATTGCGCTGAGCCAAAAACCCACCGTTTTTGGCTCAATGACTTGATTGTTTATCGTGGAGAAACGTAACCGTGCACATTGCTACCCTGGGTCCTAGCGGCAATAACCACGAATTGATTGCCATGCGTTATTTAAAACAACGCTGTTCAGGCGAAGGCAGCGTGACTCTCTTCAACCACTTTGAAGATGCCTTTCAGGCGCTTATTGCTGGGCAGGTTAGCCACGTGTTGCAGTGCACCGCCCACGCCACCCATAGCGACTGTGTCGGCCGCTATATGCATCGAGCCTACCCGGTCGACACCTTTATTGCGGGTAGCAAGCCGCTGGCGCTGATCGCACAACGTACCATTGCGCAGCCCACCCAGGTGGCATTGCAGCCAGCCACCCGCTATTACACTGATTTAACGGCCTATACAGAGCTCATTGATGCCCCCACCACGGTGGCAGTAGCAGAGGGCCTGCTCGCCGGGCGTTTTGAGGCAGGCATTTGTGCTGAAGAGGTGCTCGCCCAGGCACCCGAGCAACTGCGGTTGGTGCAGTCACTGGGGCCTGCGCTGGATATCTGGGTGATGTTTGCCACTACCCCGCTGCCAGCCTCTTCGCCGCTACGGCTGGATGCTGACGGTTCGTCCCAGGGCTAAAGGCTAAACCACGAAGATCAGGATAGCCCCCGCCGCGACTAGCGCCGCACGCTGCCACCATGCTTTGCGCGCGATCACTCCGTAAGAGATCGCCCCCAGCCCCAGCGCCACTTTCAGGGCATTCAGCAGGGCGCCTGACGGATTAAAGACTAGTTGGATTATTTCCGGGTTGGCCACCATGGCCAAGGGAATGATATACAGCCCAATCCCCAGCGCCATGGCCTTGAACGCCACCTTTAGCCAATTCTCCCCCACCATGCCAGCAGCGATAAACACACCGCCACACACCGGCGGCGTGATAGTCGAGAGCAGCGCGTACCAGAAAACGAACAGATGCGCTAGAAGCGGCTCCAGACCCAGCGATGTCAACGCCGGCCCGGCGACAGAGACACAGATCACGTAGGCGGCGGTGGTTGGCACCTCCATGCCTAAAATCAAACAGGCGAGCGCCGTTAGCAGCAGTGCTGGCCATAGCATGTCGTTGGAGAGCGACAGGATACCTGAGGTAATCTTGACGCCCAGCCCCGTTAGCGACAGCACGCCGACCACCAGCGAGGCGCACAGGATAATCGCGCCGATCACGGCAATCTGGCGCCCGGCAGTGACCACAGCGGCGGCTAACCGACGGCTAAAGCCAGGAAGCGAGAAGCGCAGCGTCACATCAAAGAACAGCAGCGCGATGCCCGCGAAAATCGCAATGCTGGCAGCGTACTGTGGGGTATAACCACCGTTGAAAATACGCTCGAGCAGCAACACGAACGGGATCGCGAAAAATAGTGAGGTAATGGCGACCTCTTTCGCGTGGGGGCGTTCGCTTTCCGCCACGGGCTGCAAGTCATGCCTAGTCGCGTAGGCATTGATGCCCACCCAGACGGTCAAGAAATAGAGGACTGCCGGTAACATTGCCGCGCCCATAATTTGTGTATAGGGAGTCCCCGTCAGCTCCACCATGACAAACGCGCCCGCCCCCATCAGCGGCGGCATGATTTGCCCGCCAGAGGAGGCAACCGCTTCCACCGCACCGGCGAGCGAGCGCGGGTAGCGCAGGCGCACCATGGAGGGAATGGTGATTGCCCCGGTGGAGGCCACGTTAGCTGACGCCGAACCGGAGATAGAGCCCATCAGTGCCGAGGAAATCACCGCCACTTTGGCCGCGCCCCCGGTCAGCCGCCCGGCCACCGCGCCAGCGAGATTCATGAAGCCCTGCCCCGCTTCGCCGGCATTGAGTACCGCACCGAAAATCACAAAAATTGCCACCACACTGACACTCACGCCGGTCAGCGATCCCCACAGCCCGCCTTCGGCAATGGTCAATGTGCCCACCATGCTAGGCAGCGGGAGCCCAGGGTGGCCAAAAGCACCAGGGATGTGTTGGCCGAAAGCGCCATACATCAAGGCCAACAACGCGACCAGCGGCAGCGGCCAGCCAATCGCCCGGCGGGCGGCCTCAAGCGCAAGCGCAATTAAAAATAGCCCGATACCCATCTGCAGGTGGGTATCAATAAAGCCATACTGGTTGGCTAGTGCAGCCTCATTGAGGGCGATATAGCCGCATGCGGCCACGCCCAGCAGCGTTAGCACCCAGCCGCTGATTCGCTGCGTCGGTGTGTTGGCCATGTAGACCAGCACCCAAGGCAACAGCAGCGCCATGTGTAGCGGCCGACTGACGAGCGCAGGCGTTAAGCCATAAAAAATCAATCCCAGATGAAACACCACACTGACCGCCCCCAGCGCCATCCAGCCTGGGGCTATGGCGTCATCATCTGCAGGGGTCGCCGCTGGCGAAGAAGTAATAACACGCATGCCAAGTTGCCTATTATCAATACTGCATCAATACCGCATCAACTCTGCATCAACTCTGCATCAATACAGAACTGCCACAGCGCGATCGCCGTGGCAGTAGGAAGAAGGGGGATAGTGACTAACGTAGAGAGTCAGGCACCTCGAAGCCCGCTTCTTCGTAATAGCGCAGTGCCCCTGGGTGTAGCGAGCCGGTCATGTTTTCCAGCATTTCAGGGGTAATACTGCCCCACCAGGCGGCCTCTTCGGCCATGGCATCACGACGCTCCCAAAATGTTTTGGTCAGCGTGTAGGCGGTATCGTCATCCATATAGGTGGTGGTGTAGGCAATCACCGGTAGCGATGTGGTTTCGACATCTTTATCAACGCCGGGGTAGGTACTGCCGGGGATCGTTTGGCGCGCCGCGCCGGTTTGTTCGATTTGCTCATCGGTCAGACTAACCAACGATATAGGCATGCTGGCGGCGGTCTCTATCACATTGGGCGACGGGAAAGAGCTGGCCGTTACAAAGCCATCAATCTGACCGTTTTTAAGTGCATCGGGGCCGCTGCCAATCGCCGCATCGGCGATTTGGACATTCTCTTCCAGACCAAACAACTCCAGGTAACGAGCCGCTTCCCGGGCGCCAAACGTACCCCGACCAATTAATAAGTGCTTGCCTTCCAGGGCAGACACATCAGTCACCCCTTCGTCACCCGCCAGTACAAAATGCATGGTGATAGAGGGGATGGGGAACAGGCCACGAATTTCTTGAAAGCGAGGGTTCTGACGCTCGGCAAAGGCGCCCTCTCCTGCCATGGCCTGCTCCACTAATGCAGGCGGCGTGGTAAACACGTAGTTACCCTGGCGCGCCATGACCTCCATGACGTTCTGAACCGAGCCCTGGCTCTCTTCAAGGGTCAGAATAATCGCGTCATCCGTCCCCTGGCGGATTGCTTCTGAGAGTTCTACGCCCATCTGATAGTAGGCGGTACCGGCAGAAGCCGATTTATAGGTCACCCGCGTTTCAGCGTGGACGGAGAAAGCGGTACTTACCAGCGCTAGCGTAGCAGCCGTCACGCCAAGCGTGCGGCGAAGGGAGCGAAATGAGTTGCGCATCTTAATCTTCCTTAGCGTATCCAGCGGCCGTTTTCTAACAGGCCTCGTTTTTATGTTACCCAGCAATGGGCCTAGGGGGCGTCAACATACCATGACTATGCCTAAACGGGCAGCCTCGCCTGGGGGTCGACGGCGATAATGAAAGCGTGCATTAGTGAAAAGAGGTATAAAGAAATGGATATTATTTAATAATACTATTCGGCAATAGTATAACCACCACCTTTAAACCAGCACTTAGCCAAAACTAATGTTGATAAAGTTACCATTACCTAAAAGATTAATTTCCTAAAAAAAGATGCTATTCCCTTAAGAAGAACTACTTTCGTTCGTTTTTATAAAGTGTTGCGGCGCAATATAGGCTGGTAAACTAGTGACGCTTTTACACCACTCCTGACAACTTAACCATGAGGAAAAACGTCACATGCCTACGTTGTGCCAACCCTCTTGCCAGCCACGATTATATCGTCGCTGGCTTTTTTTGTTAGCGGCCTTACTATTAGGCGTAAGTCCCAATGCGTTTGCCGTTACTGGTGAACTAAATTTAACCACCTCGGCTGTCGGCTTTTTTGCGGTGGCTATTTTCGTCCTGGCGTATGCCCTCGTCATGGCGGAAGAAAAGATTCATATGCGCAAGTCGAAGCCGGTGTTGGTGGCAGCCGGTATCATCTGGAGCCTCATCGGCTGGGTGTATGTCCAAAACGGTATGTCTGACGCGTCCGAGTACGCGTTTCGCGTGACGCTTTTGGAGTTCACCGAGCTGATGCTGTTCTTGCTGGTGGCCATGACGTATATCAACGCGATGGAAGAGCGCCGGGTGTTTGATGCTTTGCGCTCCTGGATGTTACGCAAAGGCTTCAACTACCGGACACTGTTTTGGTTGACCGGCGGTCTCGCCTTTGTGCTTTCACCCATTGCCGACAACCTCACCACCGCACTATTGATGTGTGCCGTGGTAACTAAAGTGGCAGAGGGCGACCAGCGGTTTATTAACGTCGCTTGTATCAATATTGTGGTGGCCGCCAATGCGGGGGGTGCATTTAGCCCCTTCGGCGACATTACCACTCTCATGGTGTGGCAAGCTGGCATGGTTGAGTTCCAGGAGTTCTTCATCCTGTTCTTCCCTGCCCTGGTCAATTTCCTAATACCTGCCTCCATCATGAGTCTGTTCATTAAGGACGAGAAACCCGCTAGCGTTTATGAAGATGTGTGGATGAAGCGGGGTGCCCGGCGCATTGTAGGGCTGTTTTTATTGACCATTATTACTGCCGTGCTGTGCCACGTAGTACTCCACCTACCGCCGGTGCTGGGTATGATGACCGGCCTGGGCTACTTGCAGTTCTTCGGCTACTACCTACGCCGCAGCCTACCCCGCTCGTTGGAGCGTAAACGCGAACGCTATAGCCGCCGCGGTGACAACAAGAAGCTTGAGCAGTTGGGCAGCGTGGTACCGTTTGATGTCTTCAACCGTGTGGCACGTGCCGAGTGGGATACATTGCTGTTCTTCTACGGGGTAGTGATGTGCGTTGGCGGGCTGGGCTTTATGGGCTATCTCGGCCTGCTTTCAGAGGCGCTCTACACTGGTTGGAACGCGACGGCAGCCAACATTACGCTGGGTGTTGTATCAGCGGTCATCGACAACATTCCCGTGATGTTTGCGGTGCTCACGATGGAGCCCGATATGTCCCACGGTCAATGGCTGCTAATTACCTTAACCGCAGGCGTCGGGGGCAGCTTGCTGTCGATCGGTTCAGCGGCAGGGGTAGCGGTAATGGGCCAGGCAAGAGGTTCCTATACGTTTATGGGCCACTTGCGTTGGTCGCCGGTCATTTTGCTCGGCTATATCGCCAGCATTTTGGTTCACATGTTGCTTAACGCTGAGAGCTTTGCGCTGTTTAGCTAAAGCAGGCATGTATCATTAAGAATGTTTAACCCCTTTTCAGCGTGCTGGAAAGGGGTTTTTATATAGCCGCCTAATAGCTTTCAAAAAGATACTCAATCGGTGTCGGGCGACCAAACAGGTAGCCTTGATAGCGGTAACAGCCATGGCCTCTTAGCCAGTCAAGCTGCTCTTTTTTCTCTACCCCTTCTGCGACCACGGTTAAGCCTAAACTCACGGCAAGCAGTATCGTCGTATCCACGATCGCTGCATCTGTCTTGTCAGTGAGCAGTTCGCGAATAAACGATTGATCAATCTTTAGCTCATCTAGCGGTAAGCGCTTTAAGTAGCTCAGCGATGAGTAACCAGTGCCAAAGTCATCCAGTGCAAAGCGAATCCCTCTAGCGCGGAGTTTCAACATCGTATTGCGCACCCGAACTGGCTCGCACATCAGCAGGCTTTCCGTTACTTCCAGCACCAACCGGCTTGGCGGTGCCAGCGTCTCTGCTAATAACGCCTCTACGTCATGCACGAAGTCGGGTTGCTGAAACTGAACAGAGCTCACATTAACGGAAATACTTAAGGGGGCGTAGGTCGCTTGATGCGACCACTTCGCCAATTGCTCGCAGGCCGACCTAAGCACCCAATAGCCGATGGGCACAATCAGCCTATTCTCCTCAGCCAGGGGAATAAACGTCGCGGGGGAAACCCAGCCACGCTGGGGGTGATACCAGCGTAATAACGCTTCGACCCCCGTGGTCACGCCCTGATGGTCGACCTGCACCTGATAGTGCAGAGCCAACTCATTGCGCTCAAGGGCCTTATGCAGGTCAGCTTCCAGGCTGGCCCTTTCCAGTACGCTGGTCTGCATATCGGCGTTAAAAAAGCACAGCGTGTTGCCGCCAGCTCTCTTCGCCTGCTGCAAGGCCATATCCGCCTGTTGCAGCACACTATCCATGCTGTGTTCGCGCCCGGCAAACAGTGCAATGCCAATACTGGCGCTAATAGGTAACGAATGACCGCTTCTCACTTGAGCGATGGTTTCCAATAGCTGGCGGGACACACGTTCAGCTTTTCGGACGGCCTCGGTCTGCGGCTCGCCCAGGTTATTCAGCAGTACCACAAATTCATCACTACTAAAGCGTGCCAGCGTGGCCTCTGGCTCTAGCCGCTGTCGTAGCTGTTCAGCAACGTTAATCAACAGTTGATCACCACTCTCATGACCCTGGATGTCGTTCACTAAGCGAAAGTTATCCAGATCGATCACCAACACAGCGCTATAAGACGCTGACCACTCATCATGATCGATCGCGGACGTTAACGAGTCCATCAGCATCCGACGGTTGGGCAGACCTGTCAGTGAGTCATAGAAGGCCAGATAGTAGGTGCGCGACTGCATTTCGAGGTAGTCAGTGAGTTCCGTCGAAATACCGCATAGAGAAGGGGGAGCACCGGGGGACATCGACAGCGGCATTTTGATCGATAAGAACGTTCTTACCTGGCTTTCACCTTGTAAGACGTTACTCTCCTCGACCGTTACTTTCTTGCCCGATGCCAATACGCTGCGATCAACCTGCTCCATTTCAGCAGCGCTGCCGGCATCAAAAAACTCAGCGTCGCACTTACCAATAACTTTGTCGGCTGGCAGACCAAATAAATCGCTGATACGGCGATTCACGTATTGATACTCTAAGGTCGGTGACTTGATATAAATAAAGGCATCGACACTATCCAAAATAGTCGCCAGCATCTCTTTATTGGTTTGCAGCAACGCCCTGTTATGCTGCATGCGGCGCTTGAGTAACAGATTGCCCAGCAGTGCTAAAAGCAGAAAAACGAGCAGCAAGGCGATTCCCCAGCGCCCCAAATAAGTGTCAATGCTGCGCAGCAGCTCTGCTGGCAGAGCTGCTGAAGTGGCGAAATGGTACATGGTAGTTATTACTGGCCAGGCATGGTTAACGGGCCAGCTCGCTCTACCACTCGCTGCCACGCGGAGTCTTGTTCGATACGCGATACAAAAGCGGCAATGGCAGAATACTGCTCTAACGACTGGACGGCCGCCACAGCCTGTAGCGGAAAGCTCATTTGAATATCCGCGCCACTAGGCCAGGGGCCGGCAAAATTACCGTTGGCTGATAAGTGCTGGTTTATAAAAGTGAGGTGCTGTTTCATCTGCGGTGCTAAAAAACGCTTACTCACCGTATCGCTAATGCCTTTCGCCAGCGGTTTAATCAGCCAGGGCGACTGCTTGGGAACTTGGCTAAACACAAGCTGCATCACCAGCAGTGGCATCAGTGAGCCTTCGGCATAATGTAGCCAGTAGCGGTAATCTACCCAAGCCCGCAAGTCATCGGGAGAAGGCTGACACCGCCCTTGCCCATAGCGCTGTAACAGGTAGTCAATGATCGCGCCTGACTCAGCCACGGTGAGATCACCATCGGTAATGACCGGGGATTTACCAAGCGGGTGGATTTTTTTTAGCGAGTCGGGCGCTTGCTGTGTTTTGTCATCGCGTTGGTAAATTACCAGCTCATAGTCCAGTTCTAAGGCTTCTAATAGCCACAAAATCCGATGAGAACGAGACTTTTCCAAATGGTGAACGTGAATCATAAACACTCCATGGGGCTGGGTTATACACCAGCATTGCACTGGCGACAGTTATCCATTACTGCAAGCACCTTCAGCTTAGTAGCATAAAGATCATCTTAATAGGATCAATATACTAAAGTTAGCACCATTACAGCGTTGAACCCCATGAAAGCATTAAACTAGTAAAAATTAATGAAAATTAACGATGTGCATGACGCCAGCGCGCCAGTAAATCCAGCGGTGACCACTTTCCTTGCAGCCAAGGTGCTAATAAGCGCGTCGAGAGCGGAATAAACACAAACACCATCACTGGCGTCAACATCAAGGTACTCACCATCACCCGCGGCACCAGCGCCCAATCGGCCAATACGCCGCCAAATACCCATTGGAAAAGCAACGAGATGGGGAAGAAAGCCAACCAAACAGCCACGGCTTGCTTCCAACGCGGCGGAGCGCTGTTTCCGTTGTTTTGAAACCACGTGTCCAGCCCAGTGGCACGGTGCTCTTGAGGCGCTTCATACAGCCCTTTTCCGCGCGCCAACCACGCATGGCGTGAGGCGGAGTGTTCCCAGGCGGCTAAGGTTTCGCTGCTGCTAAAGCGAAATATGATCTGATATTCATCGTCATCAGCGGGGGGTGCTAGTACGCCAGAGCCGAGGTAGCCAGCAAAATCAGCCGCCAGCTCGCGCCCTTCGTTTAGCCAACGATTAAAGTCGAAGTAGCGGCCGTGCTCAACGCGACGAGCCACCATCAATGTGACCGGTGAGGCAGACATGGTATATCTCCTAATATGTGGACAGCCAGCGCCGGGTAGGCAGGCTGCTTGCTTTCAGGCGGGTAAGCCTGAAAGTCCAATGCCACATTGTACAAGCAATGTTGATGCCATGCTGTGAATGTTACGTACTGGCAGTTAGTGCTAGGCGCTAGAACAAGGTGCACCGGGTGATTTACCGCCCAGGAATCGGGTGGGGGCGTTCTCCTCGCTGGAAAGCACATACATGCTGGTAGATCTCTTTAGCACTGCGTATCGCATCCGCCTCTTGAGGATCAGGCTCTACGACCGGCCCTTGATACTCGCCTTCAGAGCGAAGAATGGCATCGACCTCAGTCCGGTAGCGATTCAGCAAGTGTTCTAAATTGATTCTTATGCGGTGGGTCTCCAGCCCAAACGCTTGGCGCTGATCCGTGCGTTTAAGTATGTCCAGAGGATTGGTAGCCGCTTCACTTAAGCTTTCTAGCGTAGAGAGCACTAACTTTTCAGCACTGTTTAAATTGGGAATGACGTAATAAATGAGGTCATTCAGGATGATCGATGTTTCATCGCGGTGCATAGGCAAGCTCAACGTCCGGTTAAAGGATCAATACTAATAAATCGGCCCTGTTCAGAAAAACTTAATCGATAAATACCGCGCACACCATCGCGGCTAACCACACGGGGAGTTGCAGGTATGGGCTGGGTGGGCTGTTGAGATTAAGACTGTTCCTTTAGCAGATTCAAGGATTGATACATAAGCCTCTGCTCTCTTCGCCCATCATTTGTTATAGGTAGTGTTGCGACAGGAAAACTTAAACATACTTCGCTGCATCTCCTTCGAATAAGTATCGATACTAACGCATATGAACAACGTATTACTGCCCAAGCTCGTTGAACTGCACAATACATTATCGATAGCAGGCGCAATAACTTAAGGAGTACGGGAGTGACGGGCGGCGCCCAAAAAGCATGCCTAGCCGCCCATGGTTAACGGTAATGATTAACGACCAATCCACTCAATAAAGGTCGTCTCACCAAGCAAGTGGCGCTCATGGCGCGCACGGCTTAGCGCCGCGTAGGGCAAATCCATCGCCAGCACCCGCGAAAGCGGCTGCTCAATAACTTGGCGCAGTAGTCCATTGCAGACAAATAGATGCGCCACGACCAGCACATGCTTACCGGGCGGACTGATTAACAGCTGCTGCCATACCTCAGCGAGGCGCGCATCAAAGGCCTGTATCGTTTCGCCGTCTGGCGGTGACACCGTTGTTGGGTCATACCAAAACGCACTCATTCTTTCGGTGCCCTCTTCCGCAAACACCTGGGCGTGGGTTTTACCCTCCCACTGCCCCAAATGCAGCTCGGCTAGGTCATCCTCTACCTGAACGGGTAGATCAAACTCTTCGCCCAGCCACAGCGCAAACTCACGACAGCGTGTTAATGGCGAGGTGACAATCGCATCATAAGGCAGATGGCCTTCGACCGTATGGCGCATAACGGCATCGGTCACCTGCTGCCAACCCGTCTCACTCAGTGGGTGATCGGTGGAGCCGCGTAGCATACGTCCTCCCACCGGTTCACCGTGGCGCAATAAATCAATGGTGGTGATCTCCGCATCGGGAAAACGCATACTCAGCCCTCGTTTATTGATGCCACTGTCGATTAAATAATCGCGTGACGCACACGCGCGGAAACCCACTCGGACACCAGCACGGTAGCGAAAATCATAATGAAAATAACGCTGACCTGATCCCAGGCAAGGCTGTTGATCGAGGCATTTAGCTGCAAACCAATACCGCCCGCCCCAACCAAACCCAAGACCGTCGATTCGCGGATATTAATATCCCAGCGGTAAACGCTAATCCCCGCGAAGGCAGGCATGATTTGCGGCAACACGCCATAGTTCATCACCTGCAGGCGGCTTGCGCCGGTCGCGCTAATCGCCTCTACCGGCGTAGGGTGGATCTCTTCAATCGCTTCATAAAGCAGCTTGCCGACAAAGCCGATCGAGCGAAGCGCGATGGCGATAATGCCCGCCAACACGCCAGGGCCAAGAATCGTCACTAACAGCATCGCCCAGATCAGTGAGTTGATTGAGCGGGATGACACAATCACCATCAGCGCCGCACTGCGCACCAGTGGGTGCGGCGTCGTATTACGCGCGGCCAAAAACGCCACTGGAAATGCCATCATGACGCCAATCACAGTGCCAAGAGTGGCGATGTTAATCGTGTCCCACATGGGCTTCCAGAGCACATTGGCGTAGCCCCACTCCGGCGGCGTCATGCGGCTAATCAGGTCAGTCCCCTGACGGCCAGCGTCTTCGACAAACACCCACATGGTATTGTCGGAAATCATCTTCCAGCAGAGTAGAAACAGGCTGACACCCGCCAGCCACGCCAGATACTGCAGCCATTGGGCTCGGGTGGTGCGCCGCCGCCAAACCGGCAGACCCTGGGAGTTAGTAGATACGGGCATCGCGGTTCTCCAAAAATGACAGGCCATGGGTGGCTAAGAAGCGTTTACTGGGTCCAGCGGCGGACATGGCTTGAGCTGTACTCGCACAGCAGCACAATAGCGATGATAATCAATAGAATGGCGGCAGACGTATCGTACTCATAGCGGCTCAGCGAAGTATTCAGCGTCGCGCCGATACCGCCCGCCCCGACAATGCCGATCACCGCCGACTCGCGGAAATTGATATCCAGTCGATAAACCGAAAGCCCGATCAAACGCGGCATAACCTGCGGCTGAACCGCATGGTTCATGGTTTGCCACCAGCTTGCGCCGGTTGCCCGCACGGCTTCCACCTGACGCCAATCCAGGTCTTCAATATCTTCCGCCAACAGCTTGGCCATAAAGCCAATCGTCGCAAAGGCCAGCGTGATCATTCCCGCCAGCGGCCCAAAGCCGAACATGACCACAAACAGAATCGCGATGATGATCTCTTGAAAGGTGCGCGAAACGGCAATAATCGCGCGACACACAAAGTAGATCGGTAGCGGTGAAATATTGCGCGCGGCCCCTAAGCCCACGGGAATCGCCAGCAAAACGCCCAAAACCGTCGAGGTGAGCGTCATGGTCAAACTTTCCATCAGGCCCGCCACAATATCGCTCTGACGGCTAACAAAATCGGGCTGCATAAAGGCGCCCAAGAAGTTAACCGCCCGCCCCGCGCCTTCCGCTACCCGCGCCCAGTTGACTTCTACCGAGGCGAGCGCCAACACCAAATAGATCATCGCGCCAATCACCAGCCCCCAACGCAAGCGCGGGTTCTCAACCATTGGCAGGCGCCGCCACTGCCCCCGCTGGGCCGCCTGTTGGCGCGCCTGCTCTTGTGTTAGCTGCGTCTCTGCCCGTTCGTTCATTGAGCACTCCCTGCTGCCATCGGCGGCAGGCCGCGCTGATAAGAAGCCGCTTCTGAAGTATCGTCAGACGTGTCGCCGTCCATCGGTTCAGGAGTTGTATCCCAATCCTCTTCGCCATAAATGGTCGTGAGCATCTCACTGGTGAGCTCACTAGGCAGGCCGTCAAAGACAATTTTACCAGCCCGCAGGCCGACAATTCGGTCAGCAAACTGCTGAGCCAACGCGACATCGTGAATATTGATGATCGCCGCCAAATCACGCTCAGCACACAGCTCGCGAATCAGGCGCATGATTTGGCGCGAGGTTTTCGGGTCGAGGCTGGCGGTAGGTTCGTCAACTAGCAGGAGCTTGGGGCTCTGCAGCAGCGCCCGGGCGATACCGACACGCTGACGCTGGCCGCCGGAAAGCGCATCGGCGCGCTTATCGATAGCGTGAGTAAGCCCGACCCGTTCAAGTAGTCGAAAGGCTTCGACCACCGCCTCCTGGGGATAGCGACGCAAAAAACTGCGCCAAAAACCAACATAGCCGAGCTGGCCGGAGAGCACGTTCTCCATCACGGTGAGCCGGTCTACCAGGGCATACTCCTGGAAAATCATTCCCATTGAGCGTCGTGCTTGGCGAAGCTTATGACCTGAGAGCTTGGTCAGCTCGGTGTCTTCCAGGCGAATGCTGCCCTGAGTAGGTTCAACTAACCGGTTTACACAGCGAATCAGGGTGCTTTTGCCCGCGCCTGACGGCCCAATCAGCGCCATCACCTGGCCGTTGGGTAGCGTGAGCTCAATGTCCGTTAGCGCCCGATCCCCGGTGGGGTAGCGCTTGCCTACGCCGCTAAGTGTTAACATTTTTCCCACCTCGTATATATAGCGAAACGGCCAGAAAGGTTAGCCTTCCTGGCCGAGCAGTACCGTCTACCCAATCGATCAGTCGCAGTCGTAAGTCACACCGTTAGCATCAGCAATGGTGCGAATAACCGACCAGTTTTCCTGATAGGTAATCGGAATAAACTGCGCTTCACCGGAGTTGGCGAATTCGGATTCAAGGGCAGTGCCTTCCCAGTCGTAGCTGAAGAACGCATCCTGAATTTTCTCGGCAAGTTCCGGGTTCAGGTTATTCGCCAGCCCGTAAGCGGTGGTGGGGAAGGTATCGGAGGTGTAGATCACTTCGTAATCGCCCTCTGTCACAACATCACGTGCCAGCATGCGGCGTGCCACTGAGTTGGCGATGGCAGCGGCGTCGTAGTCTTCGTTCACCACACCTAAGATAGAGTTGTCGTGGGAGCCAGAAAAGGCAGTTTCAAAATCTTCGCCCGCTTCCATACCGTACTCGGAGCGCAGCAGTGCAGAGGGCGCGCGGAAACCGGAGTTAGAGGTCTCAGACGTAAAGGCCAGTTGGCGACCCTCTAGATCCTCAACGGACTCAATGCCGCTGCCAGGATAGGTGATGATCTCCATTTCATAGCCAAAGCTGCCATCGTCTGCCGCCATCATGGCAAACGGACGGAAACCACCGCAGTTGACCGCGACCGGTACACCACCGGTGTTAAAACCGGCGACGTGCAAGCGGCCAGCGCGCAGCGCTTCCTGCTGGGCGGCGTTGGACTGCACGGGGAAGAACTGAACTTCTTTGCCGGTTGCTTCGCTTAGGTGCTCCAGGAAGTCAGACCATACGTCGGCGTAAACCGCTGGGTCTTCCACTGGCGTGTAGGCAAACACGAGCGTATCGGGATCGGCCCACTGTGACTCATCGCTAGGCGCATCAGCGATCATATCGCCATCGTTATCGACATAACGCGATGAAAGATCCGCTGAGGCATTCACCGCGACCAACGCGAAAGCGCTGGCAACGGCGGCGCTGATCAATGTGCGGGGAAGCGCATGGGCAAGTGAGGAGATCTGCATGGGGCACCTAAAGTGTTGTTAAAAGATAGCCACAATCCTGACCACTTCAGATGACAACGGCGGGGCATTTATATGACCGCTTGGTGACGATTTTGCTAACGTAACATGACATTGACGCTTTACTGGCTAACGCAGCTACCGCGACGCTCAACAAACAGGCTGTTACCAGGAATTTTTTTGGCTTGATGCTTCAGTTCAGACAGCTCAGCGGCAATATCCAGCGCTCTGCAAGTAGCTGTATCGGTAACAGGTTTTACTGCAATCGACACGCTGACAAAGGGGAAAAACGTCACGCTATTTTGTCGGTTTTCAATCTGAATCCCGCCTTTCAGCCGGTCCGCTTCTTCATAGAAACCGGGGGCCATCACTTCAAATGAGCGCAGGATTTGGCCGCAAACACTTTCCCAATGGCTGGGCGGTAGCAACATCATAAAATCATCACCGCCAATATGGCCGATAAAACCACCCGCGCTTTCCACCTGGGCCTGCAGCAGCCGCGATAGCGAAATAATCACCTGGTCGCCCCGGGCATAGCCGTAAGCATCGTTAAACGCCTTAAAATTATCCAAATCGACATAAGCGGCCGCAAAGCCCTGCTCGGCGGCTAAATAAGCGACCAGCGTTTCGTTAATCAGGATATTGCCCGGCAAGCCGGTCAGCGGATTGGCATGGCGTGCTTGGCGCACCTGAATCGCGGTGATTTCACGCAAAAGGTCAACGATATTACCCATGCCCACGTAATCACCTTCATCATTGGTGATCACAAAGTCTTCCTGCTCAATATCATGGCTATCGGTCAGTTGCTGGCTCAACACCTCAAGCGGGGTATCTGCTTCAGCCACCAGCATGCGTACATCGGCCACGTCCAATACGCAGCGCTTGGCATACAGCGCATGGCTATAAGGGTTGGTGAACAGGGTTAAAAAAGCATTGCGACGCACCACTGCCACGGGCTTACCGTCCTCCAATACGGCCACACAGCGCAAGCTGGGTTGGCGGCGAAACCGCTCGGAGATGATTGGCACTGCACAGTCAGTGGTGATGGCCTCAATCGTGCGCAAAATAGAGCGCGCAGTGCGGCCAGCAGGGCTTTTTAACTGAGTTGTCGCGGGCAGCAGCATGTTGAGCTGTAAAGGCGGCTGCGGGCTTGGCCGCGCAAAATAGAAGCCTTGCAGTAGCGCAAGACCACGGTCGAGTTCCCACAAGCAGAGATGCTCCGCCGCAGTCTCCACGCCTTCGGCTATTAGCTGGCAATCCAAGCTGCGCGCCACATCAAGAATCGAGCGAAGAAATTCGCGCTTCGCAGGCTCCTGATCAATCCCTGAGATAAAGTGCCGATCAAGCTTGACGAAATCAGGCCGCAGCTCTGACCAGTGGCGCAGGCTTGAGTGCCCTGCCCCCAAGTCATCCAGCGCCACCTGAAAGCCCATGTCACGGTAATGATCCACCGCTTGGCGCATTAACTCATAGTCATGAATCGGCACATGTTCGGTGAGCTCAATCACTACTCGCTCTGGAGGCAGGCCGCTCTCGCGAATGAAGCCCAACGTTAAGCCTTCGCGAAAATCACGCTCAACGATGGTTAACGGCATGACGTTAAGAAAGAGCAGGCCGGGCAGTTCAAGTTCGGCAAAGCGTTGAATCGCCAAGCGTCGGCAGAGTAAATCTAACTCCACTAGCTGCCCTGCCTGGGTGGCCACATCAAACAGCCGTAACGGCGAGTGCAGCGGTGACGTTTTGGGGCCACGAATCAGTGCTTCGTAGCCATAAATCGCCTGCTGGTTGGCATCCACAATGGGCTGAAAGAGCACCTGCAGCTCTTCGGTCGCAATAATTTGGTTAAGCCACTGCGCTTCTTGTGCGGTCATTTGCCTACTGTCCTATTCATCAGCCCCCGTTTACCTTCACAAGGCAGCCGGGCACTGATGTGCAGCCTTCCTTAGCGGTGATTGGTAGGCTGTAAGCATGCGTCTTTTTCGTGACGCTCTCATGACAAATGGCGACTCAGGCAGTGAACACCCAACCACTTTTAACGACAGATGTTATTTATTTAAGAGGCTTTTCAGGCGGCGGAAAGACCACATCGCAGCCATCAGCATCCAGCTGGCGAATATCAATCGGGTGCCCTTTTTCGTCCAGCGTTACCAAGCCAATGCCGCTGGCGTTCCAGAGCCGCTCGCCCGCGCTGGCGCGGTCCGGGTCTCGGGGGTGAACACTCAGTTTGCGACGCTTGGTAAACCAGTTGAGTGGCGACAACGGCGCATATAACCAGCGGTTCAAGCGATCAAAGGTATTGAGCAGAGTGGTCGGAAAAGTGTTTTTAATCCCACTCGACGTGATTTGCCAGAGATGGGGGGAGCGCCGCTGATGACGGACCACGATGTCGTAGACAAACGAGTAGTGCACATCGCCCGACAAGATCACGTAGTTGCCGGGGGTTTTGGAGTGTTGCCATATTTGCAGCAGCGTATTGGCCGCCCCGCGATGGGCCATCCAGTTCTCAGCATCGACCACCAACGGCTTACCCACCGCGGTAAAGATTCTTTGAATACTCTCAATCAATTTGACGCCAAACATGGGCGCGGGCGAAATGATCACCGCGCTTTTGGCCCCCATTAGCGCTTGTTGCATCTCCATCAGCGCTTCCCAATCCATCAAGCCAGAAGGGTGATTAAGATTGCGCTCGCTGCGCCAACGGCGGGTTCGGGTATCCAGCACGATTAAGGTAGGTGTACCCGGCACCTGAAACTCCCAGCCCTGAAAACGCAGTAGCCGCTCAATGAAACCATCTTGCTCGGCGCATACCAGCGGCTGGCTGCCATCACCCAGCAGCGTCGAGGCGTGATGGGTTAGTGGATTGAGCTTATCAGGGTCATTCCCCCAGGCCTGACAGAGCAAATAAGCCACCAGGGCGTTACCGATAATGCGCTTCGAGAACGGATGGCCGTAAGCGGCGAGCTCCCAGTCAGCGGAAAGGTTCCAGTCATCGGTCACATCGTGGTCATCGAAGATCATCAGGCTGGGTAAGTGCGCCATTAACCGCGCGCACTGCGGCAGACCAGCCACGAAGCTGTCTATCACCGCTTGCTCCTGACGATATAGCTCGGCATTTTTTTGATCTAAAGCAGGCGCGTCGAACGTCATCACTCGCCAGGGCTCGGGGGACCATACCAGGCAGTACATGGCGAGCATTTCAGCCAGTGTCATTAAATGGTTCTGCGCATTCGCCGACGTAAAGACCGGCTTCTTGACGCCGCTAAAAAAGCGCTTGCGTAGCGCCACATTCTTGGTCACATCCGGCAGCAACTCAGCGCGCTGATAGTAACTATCGGGCGAGTCGTAGAGGGCTTGGCTATCGTCCACCGTGGCGCCTTCCAGCCACTCATCCACCAGCCCCAGCCGCTCTATGAGCGCATGCACGGCGCGCAGCATCGGGCCGGCAACATCGTCAGCATAAATTTGATCACCGGTCATCAGCAGCCAAGCGGGCCACTCGGCTGGGGCGCCTTGCTGCTCGGCGAGCCAGTTATCGGCGCGCACCAAACCATCGTCACTGTCGTGATGGGGTTTGCGGCAGGAACCATGCATAAGCCGGTGATGCCGCGAGGCAATCACAAAGGCGGGATAAGCGGCGCCGTCATAACATAGCCATGGCGCCCACTCGGGCAATGAGCGCCAATTACCCGTTGCCGTTTCAACTTGCAGGTCATACTCGATGCGCTCATCGCAGGACAGCGGTGACTCCAGCTCAATATCAATTAGATAGATAAAGGCGCGCTGGCCGATAGGAATGCACTGCTGGTGATGCGCCAAACCAATCGACGCGGCATTACTCTGCCCAGGCCGCAGTATTAGCGTCATATTTAATCGCCGAGTGGCGACCATCCAAAGTACCAGCCGAGTCGTGCTGATGCGTCTTAATAAGGGGCCGGCTAATATATCGGGCAGCGTATCAGTGCCATTCATCCAATGAAGTCTCCGTTATCCATGCGCCACCACAGGCAGCTCGACGACTACCTCTAACCCGCCGGTGCTGGCGCGAGTAAGATGCATTTGGCCGCTATACAGGGCGACAAGATCGGTCACAATGGCCAGCCCCAGGCCACTGCCAGAGCGGTGCTCATCTAACCGTTGACCACGCTGAACCGCCTGCTGGCACTCTGCCTCCGACATGCCAGGGCCGTTATCGCTAACGGTTAAAATCAACTTCTGACCGTCAATTTTCACGTTAAGCTGCACCTCGCTATGCGCCCAGCGCAGCGCATTATCCATCAAGTTACCCACCAGCTCTTGGATATCTTGCTCATCCATGTGCACTCTGATTTTCTGGCCCCAGGTTTGGCGCAGCACAATGCCGCGCCGCTGGGCAAGCCTGGAGAGTCCATTAAGTAGCGGTGTTAGCGTAGGGTGTAGATCAATAGGTGCAAAGCGCACGCCTTCACCCGCCGCGGAGGCTCGGGCCAAGTGATGACGTACCGCGCTATCCAAGCGTTCCAACTCTACCGCCCAGGCGGCACGGTTCGCTTCTGGAAGCTGGCGAAGCTGCAGGCGCATCACACTCAGTGGTGTTTTCAACGCATGGGCAAGATTGCCCGCGGTATGGCGTCCGCGCTCGATTAAGCGCTGATCGCGTGCCAACACCGCGTTCATTGAGGCCGCCAGTGTCGCTAACTCTTCCGGCAAGCGGGTATCTAACTGTTCGCTGCGGCCCTGTTCCACATCATGAAGATTGGCGTGCATGCGGCGCAGCGGCGCTAACCCCCAGCGAACTTGCAGTGCTAACACGCCGAGTAGCAACACGCCCAAGCCGATTAACCCGCCCCACAACAGATATTGGAATTCACGGATATCGTTGGTGAGCACATCGTCTCGGGCGGCCACGCTAATATGTAGCGGTTCCTCTAACGGGGCCAGGTAGATATCGCGCTCCACCACGCGCAGCGATTGCCCCCGCGGGCCGATTAATGAGCGCGCACTGAGGTTTTCATTCTCCACCACTGGCAGGCGTTGATCCCATAGTGAGCGAGAGGCCAGGGTATGTTGCCCGCCATCGGTGATTTGCCAGTACCAGCCGGAGTAGACATTCTCAAAACGCGGGTCGCCCAGCGCCCGGTCGTGGACAAGCTGCTGCGCTAAACGGTCATAAGTCACGCCCGCCATGATGACATTAAGCGTCGCACCAAGACGATCATCAAAGGCCTGAGTGGCCGAGGTATGGTAATGGTGAGAAAGTAGCGTGCCAGCGATAGGCAGGGCCAGCCCCACCATCACTAATACGGCCAGCAATAGCCGCAGGCTGATGGAACGCCGCGCCCAACGACCCCGCCAAGCCGTTTTGGCTTGACTCATTCGCTGCCAGGCTCTTCTGCTAACAGCCGATAACCCTGGCCCCGCTGAGTGGCAATTCGCCAACTGCCCAACTTACGGCGCAGGCGGCTGACCTGAACGTCAATCACGTTAGAGTCAGGTTCATGGTCGCGGTCGTAAACATGCTCTGAAAGCTCGGTACGACTCACCACTCGCGGTGCCGCGTGCATTAAATAGCCCAGCAGGCGCGTCTCCTGTGCGGTTAAGCCGACCGGGCGCCCTATCAACGTCACGTGCTGAGTGTGGGTGTCTAAACTCAGTTCGCCCACTTTTAATACTGGGTGAGCGTGACCGTGGCTGCGGCGTACAAGCGCACGCAAGCGAAACAGCACTTCCGCTGGCTCGAACGGCTTCGTGACGTAGTCATCTGCCCCAGCGGTAAATCCCGCGGCTTTATCCGCCCACCGCTCACGAGCGGTTAGAATCAGCACAGGCAGATCAATACCGTCTTCGCGCCACGCCGCCAGCCAGCGAGTCCCATCCCCATCGGGTAGCCCTACATCTAAAATCAGTGTGTCGTAAGCTTCAGTACGTACTAGAAAATCGGCATCCTGGCCGTTAGCCGCATGCTCTACCAGCCAGTCACCATCACGCAACGCTTGGCCCAACTCACGCGCTAGCGCTTGATCGTCCTCTACCAGCAAACACTTCATTGGCTAACTACCCTTTTCGATAACGGCTTGGGAATACAAATAACGCTATGGCAATGAGACGTGTCGTAACGGCACTAGCGACGCATATCATTAATACGCACGCCCTCGATAGACATCAGCTGGCCATTGTGGCCATCGAATTCAAATTCGACGACTTGGCCCTGCGGGCCGAGCAATTTGATTTCGTACTCCACGTAGCCCCCTTCACGTTCCATTTCAACCTCCAGCACGTCGCCTATGTAGTGAGCTTCCAGCCAATCTAAGATGGTTTCGAGGGGAACAATCTCTCCGCGGCCTACTTCGCCATGCAACGATTCCCATGGCTGGTCACCCACCGCACTACCCGCCAGCAATAGCACCAGGGCCAAGCCAGTGACATTGCGCCGAGCGCTTCGCGGTATGCTGCGTAGCGGCTTTATAAAGTGACGTAGGAGTTTACTCATAGTGCCAGCATGCCAAAGACAACATGAACGCTAGATGAACAGTTTTGTCAGCTTAAGGAAAGTATAGTGGTGGTATAAATTCCCTGTCGCATTCGCTGAGTGTCAGTCACTCATTCACGTTTAAATACGTAAAGAAGGAATTTGCTATGAATACCATGAAAAAAATGCTGCTGATCCCGACCTCTGCTCTGCTACTTGCCGCAGCGGCAGGCAGTGCCCAGGCTGATTCGCTGCCGATGGATCGCATTGATGACGTATTGACCCATTCCAATGATTACGGGTTCAGCCACTACGAAGAAATTAGCGTTAAAGGTCGCGGCCGCGTAGAAGTAGAAGGCTGGCTGGACGATGAGTGGTACGCCGATGTGGATTTCTCCCTTGATAACGGTGATACGCTAGAAGAGAAACGCGAGCGCCTAATTACCGGTGCCTGGGGCATGAGCGAAGACGATATCCGCCAGGCCTTAGACGTTGCCCGCCAGGAAGGTATGGTTGAGTTTGAAGACCTTGATATTGATAAGAGCGGCATCATCGATATCGAAGGCCGCGGTGAAAATGGCCGTGAGCTGGAAATCAGTGTGCGTCAGGGCTCTTCTGAAGTTACCCAAATTGACCGCGATTAATAGTCTTAGCTAATCGCCTTGCGGGCTCCCTACGGGGAGCCCGCTGCGCTTTAAGCATTTTTAATCAGCGACAGTCCTGACAGTTTCCCCGGGCCATAATAGCAGCCGCAATGCGTTCGATGCCCTGTCGATAGGCAGCTTGTCGGTAGGTGATATCCTCCGTACCTGCGCGCGTTAACACCTTGCCAGCCTCTTCACTCAGCAGTGCGTCCAAGCGTTCATTCACCTGGGCTTCACTCCACTTTTCTCCCGCCCGGTTTTGCAGCCACTCAAAATAACTGACGATCACGCCGCCTGTATTGGCGAGCACATCCGGTAGCACCGGCACATTACGCTTGGCAAGGGAGTGGTCGGCATCGCTGGTCAGCGGGCCATTGGCGATCTCTAAGATAGCGCCTGCTTTCACCTCGTTCACATTGTCGCAGTGAATTTGGTTTTCAAGCGCCGCCAGCGCTAATACATTCACGTCCAACGCCAGCAGCTCATCCCCCGTCATCGCTTTCCCTGCTTGGCTGTCGGTCACCTTACCGCTATTCGACTTAGCCTGTTTAACAGCCTCAATATCGAGTCCATCCGCGTGGTAGCAAGCACCACTGGTATCGGATACCGCGACGATACGATAGCCACGTTCACTGGCTAAACGAGCAAAGTGGTAAGCCGCGTTACCAAACCCCTGCACCGCCACAGTGGTCTCTTCCGGTTGTCGCTTTTCACGCTCGGCCCACAAATCGAGCACTTTTAGCGCGCCTCGCCCCGTGGCGGCCACTCGCCCTGGCGAACCGCCTAACGGTAATGGTTTTCCAGTAATGGCCGCGGGCACTTTAGCCCGCACGATTTGCTCATACTCATCAATCATCCACCCCATGACCGTGGCATCGGTATTCACATCGGGGGCAGGAATATCCCGGTCAGGGCCCATAATGTCGGCAATGGCACGAATATAACCACGCGCTAGCCGCTCACGCTCTAGTGAAGAGAGCGCCTTGGCATCCACCTGGATGCCCCCTTTCCCGCCGCCATAAGGTAAGCCAACCACCGCGCATTTAACCGCCATCCAGAAACTTAGCGTAGTGACTTCATGCTGGTTAACATCGGGATGAAAACGCACACCGCCTTTGGCGGGCCCTAAACTGGTGTCATAGTGGACTCGCCAGGCGGGAAAAGCTTTTAAGCTGCCGTCGTCCATCCGCACGGGAATACTCACCTGCAGTGAAAGACTGGGCTGCATAAGGCGCGCCTGGGCATCCGCGTGAATATCGAGCGCCTTGAACACATCTTCCAAGCGTGAACGGGCATCCTCAAACAGCGCCGCGCCTATTTCTGGTGTTAGTGTTCGGGGAGTCGTTTTTTCAGCCTGCTTTTGGGGCACTTGGCTATTCGTCGTTTTGGCCGTTTGATTTTTCGACTTAGCCTTTTTCGTCTTAGCATTACCCATGCAATACGCTCCTTTCCTTGGCCAGGGTAGGACTTCAAGAGATTAACGTTATAACGTGTTTACAGCGTAGCAGCTGGCGGCCAAACCATAGCGCCGAGCTAATCAATGAGTTGAGGAGAAATTCGTGCTGAATGAAGGCGGTGATGGCGCGGTGAATGAGAAGAAACCTGGCACAGCGGTGCGGTTGGATTCAGGACCCTTTTATTCAGGGCTAAGTGACCCCGTACTACGCGATATAGCTTGGCTAATCGCCACACCGGACATTGTGGAGCTGCCGCCGCCCATTCCCTGCGCAGGGCGCCCCACTATGGAAGAGCTGGGGCTTGAGCGCGCACTGCTTCCCTGGCTACGCCAGCTTGGCCGACCGCCGTTGAGCGCATTGAACGGCAGCCGGGCGATGCGCATGGGGCATTATCACGAACGGCTGTGGCACACGCTGTTAGACCACGCACCGAATACGCGGCTGCTGGCCCGCAACGTGCGTATCAGCCGAAAGCGCAATACGCTCGGCGAGCTGGATATGCTCTACCGAACGCGTGCTAACCCGGCACCGGTGCATTTGGAAGTGGCGATCAAGTTCTACCTGGGGCTGCCCGAGGGGCCAGGCGCGGCCACCAGCCAAAGCCGCTGGATTGGCCCCGGCGGGTTAGACAGCCTAGCGCTTAAATGTGGCCATTTGCGTCGCCATCAATTACCGCTTTCCACAACGGTACCCGCGTTGGAAACACTCACTCATTGGCTGACGCCAAGAGACATTGGGGTTTCTAGTAAGGAGTTAGGCGAGCAGCTAACCCAGCGACTGGCAATGCCGGGCGTGCTGTATTATCCCTGGCACGCGGCAATGCCAGCGCCCGAAGGCGCGACAGCCGATCACCGCCGTGGGACGTGGTGTTACTTACGCGATTGGCCTGCGCTGGCGGCGAGTGTAACCGAAAGGCCTGAAATGGCATGGCTGGAAAAACCCCACTGGCTAGCGCCGCCCCTTCACAGCGCCTTTCGCCCGATGGCAGAACAGTTGCCCGCCATTTTCGAAAAGGTGCATGCTTGGCGCTCACCCCAGCAAGTCATGCTGTATTACCCGCAGCAGCAACGCTATGAGCGGCTATTTTTGGTACCCGACAACTGGCCGCGCCAGGTACCTCTCCCGCCCGTAGTACGCTAGCGACGATACGTTTATATCACCACAAGGTTATCGCGGTGAATCAGCTCGTGGGCTTCCACGTAGCCAAGGATCGCTTCAATCTGGTGGCTGGGCTGGCCTGCCAATTGGCGCGCCTCATCGACGCCGTAGTTAACCAGACCCTTGGCCACGGAGGCGCCCTGCTCATCCACACACACCACCATATCACCGCGCTTAAAGCTGCCCTGCACACTGCGCACGCCGACCGCTAATAGGCTAGAGCCTTTATCACGCAGCACTTTCACCGCACCGGCATCCAGCACCAGCGTGCCGCGCACCTGCAATTGCCCCGCCAACCAACGCTTGCGTGCCGCCATGGGCACTTGATCCGGGCGCAACAGCGTGCCTAACGACTCGCCCGCCATAATCCGATTGATCACATCAGGCTGACGACCGCTAGCAATCACCGTGACCGCCCCAGAGCGCGCCGCTAACTGTGCCGCGCGCACTTTGGTAGTCATACCACCCCGCCCCAGCGCCCCCCCGCTGCCTGCCATAGCGGCTAGGCGTGGGTCGTCCGCACGCTCTTCGGCAATCATCTGGGCGTTGGGGTTGTGGCGCGGATCGGCGTCAAACAGGCCTTCCTGGTCGGTCAATAGCAGCAGCGCGTCCGCTTCCAGCAGATTGGCGACCAGCGCCCCTAGCGTATCGTTATCGCCGAAGCGGATCTCGTCGGTTACGACGGTGTCGTTTTCATTGATTACCGGCACCACGCGCATCTCTACTAACGTGCGTAGCGCAGAGAGCGCATTCAGGTAGCGCTTGCGGTTAGAAAGATCGTCGTGGGTAAGCAGGATTTGCGCGGTGAGCATGCTGTGGCGGGCAAAGTGTTGTTCATAACACTGGGTCAGACCATTCTGGCCTACGGCAGCGGCCGCCTGAAGCTCATGCACAGCGCTGGGGCGCACTTGCCAGCCCAGCCGCACCATGCCCGCCGCCACCGCGCCAGAAGAGACCAGCACTACCTCTATCCCCTGCTGATGCAGGGCGGCAATTTGATCAACCCAGCCGCCAATAGCGGCTTCGTCCAGGCCACGGCCATCGTTAGTGAGTAGCGCACTGCCAATCTTCACCACGACCCGCCGCGCAAGGCTCAGCGCACTGCGCCCTAGGATTTGCTCGTTACTTTCCATGCCACCCCACCTTCACCAGGCACTGACACTAAGGCGCGTACTCAACTTCAACATCGTAATCATCGTCGTCGAAGTCTTCATCATCTTCATCGTCACGCTTACGGCGACGCCCCAAACGATCTTCGGTACGCGCAACCGACTCTTCTTCCATGCGGCGGCGCATTTCCTGCTCGCGGGCCAGCGCTTCTTCATCTTCATTCTCAAGACGACGCTGCTCGGTCAACCAGCGGTAGGCTGCCTGAACCAGCTTATCGGTGCCGTCGCTGCTGATCGCCGAAATGCGGAACACCGGGCCTTCCCAGTTGAGCGCCTGGATAATCTTCTGAGCGCGCTCTTCACGCTCCTCTTCCGGCAGCAGGTCAAACTTGTTCAGCACCAGCCAGCGTGGGCGCTCGGAAAGCGCCGGCGAGAACTGACCCAGCTCGTGAACAATGGCCTTGGCAGCCTCGACCGGATCAGACTCGTCAAACGGCGCGACATCGACCACGTGAAACAGCAGCCGCGTGCGCGTCAGGTGCTTCAAGAAGCGTAGCCCTAGCCCTGCCCCCTCCGAGGCGCCTTCAATCAAGCCGGGTACATCGGCCATCACGAAGTGCTCGTGCATGCCCAGTTTCACCACGCCCAAGTTGGGCACCAAGGTAGTGAACGGGTAGTTGGCGACTTTAGGCTTGGCAGCCGACACTGAGCGAATCAGCGTTGATTTGCCCGCGTTGGGCATACCCAGCAAGCCAACATCGGCCATCACTTTCATTTCTAAGCGCAGGTTGCGGCGATCGCCATCGGTGCCAGTGGTGGTACGGCGGGGCGCGCGGTTGGTCGAGGACTTAAAGTGGATGTTACCCAATCCACGCCGACCACCTTCGCCCACCAATACCACTTGACCGATTTCAGTCACATCAGCAATGACTTCCAAAGTATCTTCATCGATCACCGTGGTACCCACCGGCACTTTGACGTGCAGGTCTTCACCAGCCTTGCCGCTCATTTGACGGCCCATGCCGCCCTGACCGTTTTGCGCTTTATAGAAGCGCTGGAATTTAAAATCGATCAGGGTGTTAAGCGCATCGTCACCAATTAGGTAAACGCTGCCGCCATGACCACCATCCCCCCCATCGGGGCCGCCCCTGGGCACATATTTTTCGCGGCGAAAGCTCAGACAGCCATTGCCGCCTTTGCCCGCCTCAACAATAATCGAGGCTTCATCGACGAACTGCATTGGATTCTCCCGGCCGCTTCCGCCGCCCTAATATGCACTACTTTTTTTCCAACCCTTTGTTCCCATCAGTATGCTGATAAAGAACCGTGGTAAAGCGTATTGGAAAAGAGATTTAACCGACAAAAAAGCCCCGCCATAGCGGGGCCTTTTTTTCTCGCAAGCGCGAGCATAGCACTAGCCGTTTAGGCAGAAACGATGCTAACGAACTTACGGTTTTTCGGGCCTTTGGTCTCAAACTTCACAAAACCGTCGCTCAGCGCGAACAGTGTGTGGTCACGACCTAGGCCGACGCCTGTGCCCGCGTGGAAACGCGTGCCGCGCTGACGCACGATGATGTTACCCGCAGTTGCCGCTTGGCCACCGAAGAGTTTTACACCTAACCGTTTGGACTCGGAATCGCGACCGTTACGCGTGGAGCCGGCTGCCTTTTTATGTGCCATTGCAAAATCCTCCTAAGGGAATTGACCGCTTACGCAGAAATTCCGGTAATTTTGACTTCAGTGAACCACTGGCGGTGGCCCTGACGCTTCATGCTGTGCTTACGACGACGGAACTTGATGATGGTCACTTTATCGCCACGGCCGTGGGAAACCACTTCGGCAGAGACTTTAGCACCACTAAGCATCGGCGCACCGATGTTGAAGTCATCGCCGTCTGCAACCATCAGCACTTCGTCAAACTCGATCGTTTCGCCGGTGGCGACTTCGATTTTCTCGAGTTTGAGCGTTTGACCTTCTTGAACGCGGTACTGTTTGCCACCGCTTTTAATAATTGCGTACATGTCGCTCTCCGGACTTGTCGTTAATGCCGCTTTCGGCAGCGCTCATCGCCTTACGCTCTTATCGACCTGCTGCGAGTGGCGCCCCTTTTGGAGCCATCTGACAGGGAGCATGATGAGTGGGTCGCGGATTATAACGACTATCTATGCTTACCACAAGACCACAGGCCGTTGTCAATTGCCAAGCCCGTTAACAACTAAAGTGTAACCGTCGCTCGTATCTTGACGCCCAACAGGCAGCCCCATAGCATGACCCCAACACATGACCACATCTACACCACAACTACGGGCGGCACTTACCGCCTCCATCTGCCGCGATGAACGGATTCCATGACCGCCAACGTCTCCTCAGCCCAGCCCGTCAGCCCAACGCCTTCACCGCTGCACGCCGTGGTGGCCGATGACTTCGCCGCCGTCAACCGCACAATTGTCGAGCAGCTCAATTCCAAGGTACCGCTGGTTGAAACCATCGGCCAGTACATTACCGAAAGCGGTGGCAAGCGGTTGCGCCCTTTATTGGCGCTACTGGCCGCCCGCTCGCTCGACTACACCGGCGACAAGCATATACCGCTGGCCACGCTGATCGAGTTTATGCACACCTCCACGCTGCTGCACGATGACGTGGTGGACGAATCACATATGCGCCGCGGCAAGAAAACCGCCAACGATGCCTGGGGCAATGCACCATCGGTATTGGTTGGTGACTTTCTCTATGCCCGCTCGTTTCAAATGATGGTTGATGTCGGCTCGATGCGCATCATGGCAATTCTTTCCGGCGCCACCTGCATCATCGCCGAAGGCGAAGTGCTGCAGTTGACCAATATCGGCAACCCCAGCATCTCAGAAGAGGATTACTTCGAGACCATTTTGGGTAAAACCGCCATGCTGTTTGAAGCGGCTTCCCACAGCGGTGCGGTGCTGGCAGAAGCAACGCCGGAGCAAGAGCAAGCACTCCAGTATTATGGCCGCTACCTGGGTCTCGCCTTCCAACTGATTGACGACCTGCTGGACTACCAGGGCGACGCCGATGCCATGGGCAAAAACGTTGGCGACGATCTAGCCGAAGGCAAGCCGACGTTGCCGCTGATCCACGCCATGGAGCAAGGCACGCCGGAACAGGCCAAGCTGATTCGCCAGGTGATTCGCGATGGCGGGCTTGAGCAACTCGACGCCGTGCTAGAAATTATTCACGCCACCGGCGCACTCGACTACACCCGCCAGCGTGCCGAAGAGATGGCCGATAAAGCCTTGCAGCAGTTAGAAGCCTTGCCACCCAGCGCCTACCGCGACAGCATGGCCCAGTTGGCTCGCTTAGCGGTTGATCGCCAAGCATAAAAATTGCTAGATCACACCGCCGAAGACTTGAAAAAATACGTCTGGCTAAGTATGATCCACCTCCGTTGTTGAGCACAGCTCGACAACCTTCGGAATATAGCTCAGCTTGGTAGAGCGCTGCCTTCGGGAGGCAGAGGTCGTAGGTTCGAATCCTGCTATTCCGACCAAGAACACTATTAAAAACGGCCACTTAGCTAACACAGCAAGTGGCCGTTTTTTGTTGCGCCTCTTGCTAGGTGACATATAGGTAGTACTCGCTACTACTGCCTATTAAACACGCTACTCAATAACAAAATAGCCTGCTAACAACTATGCTACGATTGGCGTTTGTGCTTTAAATACTCTCCCTTCTTTTGATATGGAAAAAGACCATTAGCCAGTTAACGCATATTAAGGCCGTACTCCTTTTTACCAGCACCATGACCGTGATGTCGGGGGCGATTATTGCGCCTGCGCTGCCGGGTATTAGCCGCCACTTCCCTGATCAGCCCCAAGTGATCATTCAACTGATCCTGACCATTCCAGCGCTGATGATTACCCTGTTCAGCCCGCTGATGGGCTATCTGGCTGACCGGTTTGGGCGTAAGAAATTGCTGCTCATGATGCTGGGCATCTACGGTTTTGCGGGGGTCGCGGGTTTCTTCATTGATCGTGTAGATCTGCTGTTGAGCTCCCGGGCGCTCATGGGAATCGCGGTGGCCGGTATTCTCAGCATTAGCACTACGTTGGTAGGGGATTACTTTGACAGCGCCGAACGCGCCCGTTTTTTGGGGCTGCAAAGCAGCTGCATGGCGCTGGGCGGGGTAATCTTTATTAACCTGGGCGGGCTACTTTCCGACTGGAGTTGGCGCGGCCCTTTTTTACTCTATATGACCGGCGTGCTGCTATTGCCCTACGCCTGGGCGATTCTTCAGGAACCCAAATCCAGCGATGGCAACAGCAGTGACACCAGCGATGAGCCCATCAAGGTAGATATTGGCCGGACCGGCCTTGCCTATCTGATCGCCATGATCAGTATGGCGATGTTTTATATGTTCCCAGCGCAACTGCCCTTTCTGCTCTCACAACAGGGGCAAATCAGCGGTGTAGCGATAGGCATCGCACTCTCTATGTCAGCGCTAACGGCTAGCATCGTTGCCTTTGGCTACGGCTACTACAAACCGTTTCTGTCGGTGATGACGATCTATGTCTTAGGGTTCTTGCTGGCGGCGACCGGCTTTTTAATCGTCGGCTTCACCCAAAGCTACGCCATGGCCATTGTCGGTGCGGCCATTTCCGGTTTTGGCCTTGGCGCCTTTATGCCGAATACCACCACGTGGCTGATGCGAATCACCCCGCAGCGGGTGCGCGGCCGGGTGTTTGGCGGTTTTACCTCGACCTTCTTTTTCGGCCAGTTTGTCTCCCCGGTGGTGGTCGCCCCGGCGGTCACCTGGCTGGAGTCGCTGCGCAATGTGTTTACCGGCATGGCAGTGGTGTGCGGACTGCTGGCCGTCGTCCTGATCATCCTGGGCAAGACGACGCTTAAGGCAGACAGCCAACTTTAACAGGCGGCGAGTACGCCGCCTGGAGTCATGCGGGCGGGTGAATCAACCCAACGACACTGACCAGAATCAGCACTGCGCCCAGCACGCGAAAAAATAGCCCGGTGTCCGCTTTCAGCATATAGCGGTGGGCTTTCTCGCCCGCCAAGTGACCAATGAATGCACAGGGCAGCAGCCACAGCTGGTGGATAAGTTGGAGGTCTACGCCTGCGATCAGGAACGAGACCATCTTAATGACCACCAGAATAAACCACAGCACAAACATGGTATCCCGCAACTGCTCCTTGGCCACATGTGCAGCGAATACCGCCACAATGAGCGGCGCGCCAATCAGCGAAGTACCGCTGACATACCCCCCGAGTGCCAGCAGCACGTAGTCGACATATTTGTTTTTACTCTTGAACGGTCTGTTGAGGACGTAGCCAATGGCATAAATGAACACAATGCCGAAAATAATGCTGGTCATGACTTGAGCGGGCAGCGTTAACAGCCCCACCACCCCAATCAGCTTGGGGATGATCATGATTTTCAGGGCTTTGAATAGGTACCTCCAATCGATATTGCTCTCTGGGGAATCGGATCCCACGCCCTCTTTCTGCAGTTGGCGATGTCCGTTCCAGGCAATCCAACTAGAGAAAATCAGTAGATGAATAGCAATAATCGGTAAGAACACCAGAGGTTCGTTTGTCACTAGCAGTAGGAACGGCAGCGCCAGTACAGCGCCTCCAAACCCTAGGCTGGTGCGCACAAAACCGCTCCAGGCAAATATCAGTCCGATCAGCGCATACTGGTACCAGAGTAAATCTGTCATAGCTCGCGTTAGGGTCCTAAATTATGGGTTGGGATTTCCCAGCGACCACCAGCTTGGCAATAGCGAGCGCACGCTGGCCTGGGCAAAACGATCATCCATTAATACCACAACGCCCTCATCTTCAGGACTGCGAATCACTCGCCCTGCTGCCTGCACCACCTTGATCATGCCGGGAATGCGATAAGTGTAATCGTCACCTTTACCAAAGCGCGCGTTTAGCCGTGCTTTAAGCGCTTCGTTAAAATCGTTAAACGGCGGCAGCCCCAGCGTGGCAATAAAAGCGCCAATCAACCGGTCGCCGGGCAGGTCGATACCTTCCGCAAAGGCGCCGCCCAACACCGCAAAGCCGATGCCTTTTCCGCTGGGCGTAAAGCGCGCTAGAAACGCCTCCCGCGCTGCCTCGGGCATGCCACGGGTTTGGCTGAAAACGGGCACGCCTGGGTGCGCCTCGCGAAAGTGGTTCAGCGCGGCTTCCAGATAGGCAAAGCTGCTGAAGAACGCCAAGTAGTGGCCCGGTTTGCGCTGATACTGCTGCGACATGGTTGCCACCATCGGCTCAATCGATGCCTCTCGATCACGAAAACGGGTCGAAATATCGCTGCGAATACGCACTTCAAGCTGGTGCGCGCTGAAAGGGGAAACGACCTCGCGCCAGGGCGTATTCTCCGGCAAACCCAATAGATCCCGATAGTAGTGAGCGGGATTTAACGTGGCTGAAAACAGCACCACTGAGTGCGCGGCGTTAAACCGTGCAGACAGAAAGTCGGCGGGTATCAGGTTGCGTAACCCGAGCACGGCCCGCCCGCGGCCATGGCGAGTAATATCACACAGCGAATGCTCACCAAAGCGCTCCGCCAGCCGACAAAACGCCAGCGCCTCAAACAGCAGTTCTTGAAGTTCAAAACTGGTTTGCTCGGGGTGCTCGCCAAGATAATCAGTGATGGCAGACCCTACTTGCTGAGCGGCAGCCACCAGCTTATCGGGTAGCGCCGTTAGCAGTCGGTAGGCTGGTTTACCCTGACCACCCTCATTTTCCAGCTCCGCGTCTTTAACCACATTTTGCCACTGGCGGGCTAAGCGCCCCAAAGGCCCCGCCAGCGCTTTGGGAGATGTACGGCGTATGCGATTAAAGCGCTGCTGATCGAGCTCGGCGCTATACATGCCGCGGGCGCGCTCCACCAGGTTATGCGCTTCATCGACCAGCACGCCCGTTCGCCATTCGTTGGCCTGGGCCAAACCGTGCAGCAGGGCGTGGCTATCGAACCAGTGGTTAACGTCACCGACGATCATATCCGCCCAGCGCGCTAGTTCCTGGCCGAGATAATAGGGGCAAACATCATGCGCCAACGCCACTTCGCGCAGCGCTTCGCGATCCAGCCACCCCTTCTCCACCGCCGCTTGACGGGCAGCAGGTAAACGATCGTAAAAACCGGCAGCGAGCGGGCAAGACTCGCCATGGCAGGCGCGATCGGGGTATTCGCAGGCCTTATCACGCGCCACCAGCTCAAGCACACGCAAGGGCTGGGCTTCATCGCTCTGGCTGGCGCGCAGCGTGGCGAGAGCATCCAACGCCAAACGGCGGCCGGGGGTTTTCATGGTCAGAAAGGCGATGCGATCCAGCTGCTGTCGCGGCATCGCCAAAAGCATGGGGAACAGCGTGCCCAGCGTTTTACCAATGCCGGTGGGCGCCTGGGCGAGTAGGCAGCGCCCGGTGCTGGCGGCTTTATAAACGTCTTCGGCAAGTTCACGCTGGCCGGGGCGGAATGCAGCGTGGGGAAAGCGCAGGGTTTGTAGGCCAGCGTTTCGGCGCTGGCGATGGTCTGCCTCCTGTTTCGCCCAGCTAAGAAAGCGGCGGCACTGGGAGGCAAAGAACGCCTGCAGCTCGGCGGCGCTGGCGTCTTGACTCAGTAGCGTCTCTTTACCGCTGGCAATATCCAGGTAAACCAGCGTCAAGGTGATCTGCTCAAGGCTTCGCTCTGCACATAGCAGCGCGCCGTAGACTTTTACCTGCGCCCAGTGCAGCGCACGCTGATTATCCGCCATGCGCTCCAAGCTGCCGCGATAGGTTTTAATCTCTTCCAGGCGATTGGCCACGGGGTCAAAACCATCCGCTCGGCCCGTGACGACCAATCCCTCAAAGGCACCCGACAGCGGCAGTTCGGCAATATAGTCTGCCCCGCGTCGGCTAGCGACAAGAGAGTGCCCTTCGATGCCATCCCGCGCGCTGGGCGCAGGGGTAAAACGGTGATCGAGATCCCCTTCACGGGCAGTGAAATCACACAGTGCCCGCACCGCCACGCGATAGGTCGCACTCATACCTCAAACTCGTCGCTGGCGGTCCAGCGCACGTAACACACTGCGACGGGCATCTCATGACGGTGAAAAAATGTCAGCCAGCGGCGCTGGTTATCCTGCAACCTATCACCGGGGCCTTTGACTTCGATCATCCGGTAGCGCGGTTCGCCAGCTGGCGCGTCAGGCATAAACTGAATCAAATCCGGCAGCCCTGCCCGGTTGGCTTTCAAATCGCCCAGCAGCCGCTCAAAACAGTGTCGAAGGTGCTCAGGTGGGATACATGCCAGTGCGAGCTCAATGAGCGCTTCATCAACGATTGCCCAGTGAACAAACGGCGATGAAAGGCCCGCTTTCTCGCGCCAAGTCGTCTGAATGACTTCGCGGTAGCTGCCGTCTTCCAAGCTCCCTAGGCATGCATCGAAAAGATCACGCCGACGCGCCACAAAATCGTCGCGATACAAATCCGCTGGGCCATTATGAAAAGGGTGGAAGAAAGCGCCCGGCAGTGGAGCAAAAATCGCCGGCCAACAGAGCAAACCAAACAGCCCCGTGATCAGGCTGTTCTCCACATAGCAGACGGGTGCCTGGGGCTCGCTAAGGGTTTGAGCTACGGCGCGCTCAACGCTTTGCGGCCCCGGTAATTGCAAGTCCCAACGCTCATGGGCGGGCTCCGGGTCACTCGGCGAAGCAGGCAGTTTAAGCCGCCGCTGCAAGCGTGGCAGCAGCCGCGCCAGCGCTTGGTGCTCTGTCTCATTGGGGCTGCTATTAAGTGCCTTGCTCGCCAATTCAAAGGCAACCCGATGCTCGCCCTGCCTTTCCAACACCCGAAGCTGGCGTATCCGCGCTTCGCTGCTGTTAGAGTCGCGATAAAGCGTCAGCGCCAGCGCTGCATCTCCGCTACGCTCTGCCTCTCGGCCCAACTGCAGCAGCAACCGTGCACGCCGCGTAGCGAGCCAACGGTTATCCGCGCGCGGCGGCACCTCAATATGTAGATCAGGGGGCAATTCTCCTGCATCAAGACGTTGACGCAGTTGATGGAGCGCTAAGTAGGTATCCACTTCCTGACGCGATTGGAAGGCGCGAGAGTGCGGCGTAAAAGACACCGTCTCAAAGCGTTGCAGCCCCAGCTCGGTCAACACGAACTCCGCCCAGTCCTGTCGCAGGTTGCCAAAGAACATCAGCCGCAGCCGGTCGCAGGTCTCCATTACCTTGAGACGCACGATTTGATCGCTGGCATCAGGCCACCATGCTTGTAAGGGTGCGGTGTGTGTCAGTTGGCTCGTTAAGGTGTCGTAGAGCACCGCTTTAGCGCTAGACATGCTAAGCCCAGCGGCACGTATCTCATCGGCTAACATGTGGCGAAGTTCGGCGAGGCGCAGCTGGTTAAATAGCTCATCGACGCTAAGCGCCGGATCGTTATCGACCCAGTCCAGCGCGATCAATGGCGCTATTGCCTCAGCGCTGTCACCCACCTCGGCATAGCTTAATTTGCTGAGTCTAAACAGCTCACCTTTACGCATGACCATGCGCACCAGCAGTGCTTGAGAGGCCTGGGGTAACCGTTCGAACTGCTCAAGAAAAGTAAGCTCGTCTGCAGTAAGCAGATCAGCATGGCGTTCCCCGACCCAAGCCAAAACGAAGCGAAAGTTCGTCAGGTAATAGTAGGGATCATCGAGCGAGGCGGTAGGCGTATCGAAAGCACTGTTCATTTATCCATTGTAACAGTGCGAACGTTTTGCCGTCATTGAGATTAACTATCCAATGAGAGCGTTTGAAAGGCGTTATAGGCTGCCACCACCGTTGCCATTTGCGCCGCATGAGCCTGCACAAACGCTTCACCAGTTAAGGTCTCGTCGGGGTATTCGGTAATCAACATTAGCGACGTTAATTGATCGGCGTCTTCCGAGATTAGGTAGGGGAAGCCATTCAACATCGGGAAGGTTAACGCTCCCGCATGGGTCTCAAATAACGCAATTTGCGCAGCATTAAACTCGACTAGCCCAGGCACTTGCGCAAGCTGGTGGGTAACGGCTTCCACCAATTGCTCAGCCGCCGTTTCCCAACCCGGCTGATGGCGGAGAATCAAAAAGAAACCCTTTGGAATCGTCCACATCTCAAAGCCACGGGGTACGTAGCCGTTCAGCGGTCGTGTCCACTCGTGGGCGGGGTAACCGTGAAGATTGACATGCAGCCCGGCGCCGCTGGTCGCGAATGCCTGTTCACGGATGGCGTGCTCAAACGGTTGGCCTAGCGGCTGACTCTGCAGGTCATTACCAAAAGCCGTATAGCGCGCAGCGTGGTGCATGTGGCGCGGTTGAGTGGCGACAAGTCGGCTCTGCAGCGCGTAGCCGTCGGGGTTCTCTAAAGGAGAAATAACATAGTGTGCCTGAGGCTGCTCACTTAGCGCTTGCGCCGCGCGCAGTGCTCCAACGACGCCGGATGTTTCGTTGGCGTGCTGCCCCGCACTGATGATGACGGCGCGATCGCTACCCTCCACATAGCGAGCTTCCAGCACTCTGCCCGCTCGGGTGGTGGCATACAGCGACTGGCCACCAAGCGCCGCCAATAATTGCTTAATCTGATCAGTGCCGATGGCCTGCTGGGCAGAGCCCAGCTCGGTCATCTCGTCACGCTGTGCCTGCAAAGTATCTAAAGAGCGAAGGCTGACTTTCAAATAGGCGCTTTCACCCTGGGAGGATATCTCCGGCACAATCTGCCCTGGCTGAATCGAACGGTCACCTAGCGCTAAGCCCGCGCGGTGCTGGAAATACTCCAGGGTAGAAAAATAGAGTTCTTCATGGAGCGCCTCAGCAAGGCTGATATGTTCGTCATCCCAGGCTAAGCGGCGGTCACTGCTCGGCAAATGTACCGTAAAATTGAGTTCTTCAAAGTAAGGCGATGCTGGCTGCCACGGGGTTGAAGAGAGCGTTGCCATCGCGGCTTGAAACAGCGCTTCATAGTCGGTCTCGACGATTGTTTCACTGACGTCGCCCTGAGGCGAGGTCAGCCGCAGCCAGCCACAGGGCGAAAATTGCGCCTCGCCCACATGGTCCTGATGATGACGATTGAGCGTTTCAACGAGATATGTTTCCTGGCTACCCGAGCTGCGCTCCACTTGAACGCGATAATGGATAGGTTTGGCGATAGCCGTGGTTTCAATGCCCTCCCAGCGTAGTGATACGCCTTGCGGAAGCAGCGCCGCTAGCGGATAAGCCTCAAGCAAAAAACGTCGCGGTGCGTTCGCCAGCACGGGGTACTCAATCACCAACGCTTGCAGCGACGCCCAAGAAAACTCTTCTAAAAAGAAATGTACCAGTGGTTTATAGGCACTGCGCAAGCGTGCGCTAATGCCAGCGGCATTGAATGCAGCTTCCGTCGCTTGTCGTTCGGCTTCATCATCAAACACCCACGCCTCCAGTTGGAAGCATTGATAAGCAGGTGTGGCATACTCATCAAGCAAAGCGCGAGTGGTACGTGGAAACGAGCGCTCTAACAATATCTCGATAGCAGGTTCGTTGGTCATAAGGAAGTGCGTCCAGTGGGATCCAGGGCATCACGTAGCCAGTCGCCCAGCAGGTTCAGCCCCAATACGGTTAACAGAATAGCCAAGCCGGGGAACACGCTTACCCACCACGCCGTTTGCAGGTAGGTCCGCCCTTCAGCCAGCATGCCGCCCCAACTCGGAATCACCGGATCCACGCCCAAGCCTAAAAAGGTCAGGCTGCTCTCCAGCAGAATATTATTGGCCACATTGAGGGTCATCAGCACAATGACGGGGCCAATCAGATTCGGCAGCAGATGCTGGAACAGAATACGAATATCTTTTACCCCAATCGCTTTGGCCGCCAGAATAAATTCGCGGTCGCGCAGCGATAGCACAGAGCCGCGTACCAAGCGCGCGTACTGCACCCACTGGGAGATAATCAACAGAATAATCATATTGGTTAACCCGCCACCAATCACAGCGATAAAGGTAATCGCTAGCAGGATAAAGGGCAGCGCGAGTTGCACGTCGGCAAAGCGCATCACGATCATATCCAGGAATCCACCGTAGTAGCCGGATACCAACCCCATAATGATGCCGATCACCACCGCCCCAAGGGCTGAGTAGACCCCGACTTTTAGCGAGATTTCACCTCCGACAATCACCCGCGCGAGCACGTCCCGGCCTAATGGGTCTGTACCTAGTGGAAAGCCAGGCTCTACCAGCGGCGGCGTTAAACGGTAGGCTAAGTTAAGCTCTGAACCTCCTCCGGGAAACAGCCAGCCGGAGAAGATCACCGCTAAACCGATACCGCCAACGAGCAGCACGCCAAGGATAAACTCAAGGTTCTTAAAGCGTTTCAATTTGTCGATTTTAATAGCTGCGGTCATGGTTATTCCTTGCGCACCCTGGGGTCGACCAGGCCATAGGCGATATCAACGAGAAGGTTGATGGAGATGATCATTAACGAGAGCACGGTGATAACGCCTTGTAGGACAGGGTAGTCCCGGGCCGATACGGCTTCGAAAGCCAAGGTGCCTAATCCCGGCCAGTTAAAGACACGCTCGACAACCACGATACCGCCCAACAGACCACCGAACTGCAAGCCAAAATAGGTGATCAGCGGAATGGAGCAGTTACGCAGCGCATGTTTGTAAAGTACGACCGTGTTGGAAAGACCTTTTGCCCTCGCCACCATGATGTATTGAGAGCGGAGGGTATCCAACATAGTGGTTCGTACTAGGCGCACATTGGTGGCGGTTAAAATGATCCCCATCGTCGCCGCGGGCATAATGAAGCTGGAGAAGCCCTCCATGCCACTGGGCGGCAGCAGATTAAAAGTGATGGAGAGCAACAGCACCAGCATGATGGCCAGCCAGAAGTTAGGAAAAGAGAGCCCGATCAGGGAAAAAATCCTGATCATCTGGTCGGGCCACCTTCCTCGCGATACCGCTGCCTTGATTCCCAGCGGTATCGATACCACGATAGACACAAACAGCGAGGCGAAAGCCAGCGCCAAGGTGGCGGGCAGAGCGCGACCGATCAGGTCACTCACTGGGGTCCCGCCCATAAAGCTGCGCCCGAAATCGCCCACCACCAGCCCCTTCAGGAAACCGATGTACTGGGCCAGGAAGGATTGATTCAACCCCAAGGCTTCACGAATCTTTTCCAGATCCGCCTCGGTAATACTCCCCGCCCCTTGTGCCAGCATGACCGCCGGATCACCGGTTAACCTGATCGCAAAAGAGACGATCAACGTCACGGCGATTACCACAAAGACGGCCTGCAGTATTCGATAAAGAAGAAATTTTGCCACTATGACCCCAAGCCCGTAACGCTTACATGAAGCTTTTGTGAAGTGTCAGTGTGAAGAACCGGCCACCCTTTCAAGCGGCCGGATGGCGTACGTTTATTCACTAACGTCGACGTTGCTTAACCGCATACGATTATCCGGGGCAGGCTCAAAATTCTCTACCCGGTCACTGACGCCATAGAGGGCATTGATGCTATAGAGCGGCATTTCCAAAGCGCGATCCTGGGTGTACTGCGCAATCGCCTGGAGCAGCGTTTCACGCTCTTCCTGATCAGTAATGCTGCGCTGGGCTTCGAGCATTTCATCTAACTCAGCGTCACTGTCATAAGGATTCCAGCGTTCACCAGTGTGGTACATCAGGTAAGCAGTATTATCGAAGTCAAAGGTCCAGCCGCCCCACTTCTGCTGGAACATCTCACCCGTGCGGCCTGCCGGAATAATGTCGTTCAGTAGCACATTGGTTTCATAAGGCTGGATCGAAGCGGTTATACCCACCCCTTGTAGGTAAGACGCCACTACCTGGGCCACCTCACCAAAGGTGGCATCGTTGCCACGCACATCTATCTGTACCGTTGCGCCTTGTTCGACGCCCGCTTCATCCAGCAGTGCGCGAGCCTGCTGCGGATCATACGGCAGGGGCTCCATATCAGGGTCGTTACCGAAGGACTGGGCACCCTGGAAGCTGGCGATCATTTCACCCTCGCCAGCCAGGATGGAGTCGATAATCGCCTGGCGATCCACGGCCATGATCATGGCTTTACGCACGCGTTCGTCGGCGGTAATACCTGATTGGGTGTTGAAGCGAATCGCTTCCACCGTCGGCGAAGCCACGCTGACGATGCTGGCCCCGTCATGGTTATTGATCGTGTCGATCATGCCAATAGGAATCGTCGGCGGAATAACGATATCGACCCGTCCAGCCTGCAGCTCAGCCACGGCGGTGGAAGGCTCGGAGATAAAGCGGTAAGTCACTTCATCCAGCTTCGGCGCGCCGTCCCAGTGGTCAGCAAAGGCCTCAAGCTGAACGTCTTCACGGGGGTTATATTCCACTACTTTAAAAGGCCCAGTGCCTACCGGATGGGTATTGAAGTGTTCATCCCCATGCTCGGTCAGGTACTCCGGTGGCACAATCATCGCCCCGTAGCCTGCTAGCTTGGTGAGCAGTACGGGATCAGGTTCATTCAGGTGGAAGTCGACAGTGTAGTCATCGATGACTTCCACGCTTTCAATCGCCGTATAGTTGGAGCGCTGGGGTCCCTGACCGCCCTCCTCGCCTAATAAGCGATCAAAGGTGAACTTTACCGCTTCAGCATTGAAGGGTTCGCCATTATGGAAGGTAACGCCTTCACGCAGAGTGAAACGGATACGGGTACCATCATCTAGTTCTTCCCATTCGGTGGCTAGGCCAGGCACCAGTTCTAAATCAGGTCCACGATAGGTCAAACCATCGAAAATATTGGTGGCGACCGATGCCCAATTCACCAAAAAAGTATCGATGGGATCCCAACTACCCGGATCTTGCGGTGAAGCAATCGTTAATGAACCAGCCTGCGCAGAGGCAGAGAAGGCAACGCTCAGTGCCATACCGGCGATGGCACCATTGAGCACGCGTTTGTTTTTCTTCATGGGATTACTCCTGTTGTTGTCTCACAGTTTTTATACCATCAGGAAACTAACTATGATGCCAAACGCTCGGCGCTGCCTACTTCCTGGGCAACGAAATGACCGCTAGCCACCTGCACTAATGGCAAATGTTCTGGCTCATCACCGACCTTACGGATAGGGCTAAGAATATCGCCCTGCAGCAATGTACGCTCCCGCCTCTGTGCGGGGTCGGCCACCGGCACAGCGCTCAACAGCTTGCGGGTATAGGAGTGCTGAGGCGAATCAAACACCGCTCGACGCTCGCCTAACTCAACGACTTGGCCAAGATGCAGTACCGCCACGCGGTGGCTCATTTTTTCCACTACAGCCATGTCATGACTAATGAACAGATAGGCCAAGCCTTCGTCTTGCTGCAATTCCATGAGCAAGTGAATGATCTGCGCCTGGATAGAAACATCAAGGGCGGATAGCGCTTCATCAGCAATGATCAACTTAGGCTTGGAAGCCAGAGCGCGGGCAATACATACCCGTTGGCGCTGGCCGCCAGAAAACTCATGGGGATAGCGCTCAGCCTGATCAGCACTCAAACCAACGCGCTCAAGTAACTGATTAACGCGCTGACGGATTGCTTTAGCACCGTGCAACAAGCCGTGCGTACGAATAGGTTCGGCTATCGAAAAGCCCACGGTTTTGCGGGGATCCAAGGAGGCAAACGGGTCTTGAAAAATGTACTGCACTTCTTGGCGCAGGCGCATTTTTTCTGCCCGGGACATGTCGGCCACGGCCTTGCCACCAAAGCGTATCGTGCCACTGGTGCATTCCTGCAACTGCTGAATGGTGCGCCCGATGGTCGACTTGCCAGATCCCGACTCGCCTACCAGCGCCAGCGTCTCTCCAGCAAAAATGCTGAAACTGACATTTTCCACCGCATGGACGCGATGGCTAACCCCCCCAAAGAACCCTTTTCGGATATCGAAACGGGTGACTAAATTTTCTATCTCCACCACCGGGGCTTCATCGATTCTAGCGGTATCCTGCTGACGACTTTCACCCAGAGTGCGCGCAACATTTCCATCCAGCACCACTAATGGATCCATGCGTGGAAGAGCTTCGCCCTGCATACTGCCAAGTTTAGGCACCGCCGCTAACAGTGCTTGGGTATAGGGGTGTTGGGGGCGGGCGAAAATCTCCTCCACCGCCCCTTCCTCGACCTTTTCGCCATGGCGCATGACCACTACCTGGTCGGCCATCTCCGCCACCACCCCCATATCGTGGGTAATGAAGATGACAGCCATCCCTAGCTCCTGCTGCAGGTCACGCATAATGGTAAGGATCTGCGCCTGAATGGTGACATCCAATGCGGTGGTGGGCTCATCGGCAACCAGCACTTTTGGTCGGCAGGCCAGCGCCATCGCTATCATCACTCGTTGGCGCATGCCGCCGGATAGCTGGTGGGGGTAACGTTTTAACAGCGCTTCAGCATCGGCCAGGCGCACCAGTTTTAACAGTTTTACTGCTTCGACCCGCGCCGCGTCTTGGGTTAGCTTCTCATGCAATACCAGCACTTCGGTAATCTGATCGCCAATGGTGTAAACCGGATTCAGCGACGTCATGGGCTCCTGAAAAATCATGGCAATCTCTTTGCCACGTATCTTGCGCATCGCCTTATCCGAAAGCTGGGTAAGATCTTGCGGTTGAGAGCCACTGGCGTCACGGTGGAACAGTATTGTGCCGCTGGTAATTTCAGCATTCATGTACTCCACCAAGCGCATAATAGCCAGTGAAGTCACCGATTTACCCGAGCCAGATTCGCCAACGATTGCCGTCGTTTTACCGGGATAAACATCAAAACTCAGATTTTTAACAACCTGGTTGGAGCCAAAATTCACGCCCAAGGAGCGAACCGATAGCGCTGGAGTAATGGTCACAAGATGTATTGCCCCCTGCTCTTAGATAGCGTTTTTGTAAAACGTTAGTCGAGTAGACATATCCTTTCAAACTACTCATCTTGTTAAACTTTTGTCAACACATCGTTGTTAAGCGCCTACTAATTTTACTGCCATTAAAAGATTCGGCTACCTGTTAAGACATACATCTCGCGCACAAAAAAAGCCCCATCGCAGGAGCTTTTGATCGCAGTTAGTGCTGATGAGCGCTGTTACCCCACTCGGTGCTGCTTGAGCACGGTGAGGCTTCGCTCTTCTTCGCTTAATGCTTCTGTGCCTTGGGTTTGCACAGGCGCTTGGCGGGTGCCGACTAGCACATACCACTCTGCCTCTGAAAGGTAGGTTTGGCACCAGCGGCCGAGTTCGGCGGCGCTCTCTTCGCGGCTAGTTTCACCGCAGCGATAGTCGTTCGCCAGATGGAGGAGATCTTGGCGGGCAGTGCGCGCACGGGCATTGCCACCGTGTACTTTTACCAACGGGCAGCGTCGGTCATAGGCGGCGTTGGTTAACGCATTAAGCCAACGCTCCAATTCATGGGCCTGAATTCCACCATACACTGCCACGCTTGAGCTCCCTGCCCCGTTAAAAGGGCAATAGCCTGCCCGATTTAGGGGCCGCTGTCACGGTTAACCTTTACCCTTGTTTAGATGCAGTTCCAGGCCGTTTTATAGCGCCTGCTCAAAACCTTGTAACACGTTGACTACATTGACACCGATTTCATCTACCGCATAGCCCCCTTCCATCAGAAACACACTGGGTAAGCCAGTTTGAGCTAAGCGTTCGCCTAATAGGGTAAAATCAGCGCTGGCAAAGGTGAAGGCACTTATCGGGTCGCCCTCAAATATATCGACCCCTAACGATACGATTAAACACTCACATTCAGCGGCTTTAATCTGCGCCAACGCCTTCTCCAGTGTCGCCATCCATGTAGTCACACTGGTGCCCGGCGGTAACGGGTAATTGACGTTAAACCCCTCGCCCTTACCTTCGCCGTTTTCATCAGCGTAGCCCAAATAGTAAGGAAAGGTAACTTCGGGATCGCCGTGCAGCGAGATAAACAGCACATCGTCACGCTTGTAGAAAATCTGCTGGGTGCCATTGCCGTGGTGAAAATCGACGTCAAGAATCGCGACTCGGCGCTTACCTGCATCCAGCGCCCGTTGGGCGGCAACGGCGGCATTATTAAAAAAGCAGTAGCCGCCAAACTGATCAAACGCGGCGTGATGACCTGGCGGGCGACACAAGCCAAAACTGGGTTCGCCGGTTTGTAACGTATGCTCTACCGCGCCTAACGCCACATCTTTACTCGCCATGGCGGCTTCAAAAGTACCTTCTGAAATGGACGTTTCCGCCGCCAGCGCGTAGTAACCCAGCCGACCACTAACCGATTGCGGAATGCGATCACCTCGCATGGTTCGAGCGGGCCAAATATTGGGAATCGCCTCACCTTCATGCCCCGCCGCTTGCCACTCTTTCCAGCAGTTGGCTAAAAACGATACGTACTCTTTATCGTGCACCGCTAGCACCGGCGCTAGCCCATAGGCGGCGGGCGCTTGAATATCGCCAAGCCCAGACTGACGAAGATGCTTGAGCACTAAATCGAGGCGCTCAGGGCACTCGAATGGCGTCACCAACGCGCCGTCATGTAGTTCGGTGCGCGCTTGGCGCAAGCGGCTATCCTCTGAATAAAACGTCAGCATTTCGGCTCCTTAATCGGCATCTAACTGCACAGGCCACTGCTTGGCCCAGCGGCGTTTTTGGCTCGGCGTTTGCTGCTTTAACTGATATTCGGCTCGGCTGGCGGCGGCGCGGTCTTCAAACGGTTTGGCGCCGAGCAGCGCAACGGGCGGATTAGCGCGGGTATAGCGCGCCCCTTTGCCCGTGCAGTGCGCCTGATAGCGCTTCGCAAGATTATTGGTAATGCCCGCGTAAGTTCCGCGCTGGCACTCCAGTAAGTAGAGATACCATTGCGGCTCGGCTTTCCGAGGCTGAACGATGCCACTATTCACCGCAACAACCCTTTAATTTACGCCCGCTACCACATAAGCACGGGGCATTACGGCGCGGCTTTAAACGGGTAAGCATCGGGGTGCCGTCGATATACCACCAGCGCTGCTGCTCTTTAACAAAGCGGGAAACTTCCTCTAATACATGCCAGCCTTTTTGCTCTCGTCTTCGTTCATAAAAATAGGCCTTAAAATGGACATAGCCGCTATCTTCAAGCGGCGGCTCTGCTGAGACAATGGTTAGCGACTTCCACGCAGTGTCGGGATCCGACCCAAGTTCTGCTGGCCTTGTAGTAGGGTGCCACGTGGCTAGTAAGTAGTCCCTGAGGCCCAATGCAAAAGCCGAATAGCGAGATCGCATCAATGTTCCAGGATCCAGTGCGGCGGCGCCTTGATGGTACCGGCCACAGCAGCTACTCAGCATTAAATCGCTACCACAGGGGCAACTTACATCAGTCGTGCGGGTCATAACCTAAGCTCTTTAGCCATCTCTTCTATAGCCTAACCGATACGTCCTATGCGCGTCGCCCAGCGTGTATCAGTATTGTTTCGATATTCACGCTGGGTTAGGTATATAGTAGTGTGGCAATACATTCAGACGACGGAGTACGAATCACGATAGATCATTCTTTCCAAAATTTTTGGAGGTTCTCCTATGAAGGTCTTTAAACCGGAATGGCAGTGCACGTTTAGCGTAAACGAAGGCGCGGAAGAATCAGCAACTTGGAAAGAGAAAATCGCGTGGCGGCTCAGGGGAGTTGCGGATCGGCTGGAAGGCGGCGGGCGCACGGTAAAAATCGATTATCGCGTGACGCCAGCCGTTAGCCCACAGGAAGTGGATACTTGCTTAGGCAAGGGCTTCGAAGTAACTCAGCGCCTGTTGACGCAGTTAGCCCAACAGCAGGCGTGCGAAGATGTGATGCGCCATGCAAAAGCTGAGCTGTTTGAACAACATCCTCAGCACTGAAATGGTAACGCCAAAAATCCCACCCCTTTAACCGGGTGGGATTTTTATTGGGTGACCATTAACTTCCTTCAGCAGGCCTTTCGAGCGCCTTACCCATTTTGGTTAGAAAGTCCTCGCACGCTTCAAGCTGCTCAATGTCGACATATTCATCGGGCTGATGCGCCTGGGCGATGCTGCCAGGGCCAAGAATAATGGTCTGTAAGCCCTGCCCTTGAAACTGCCCCGCTTCTGTAGCGTAAGCCACCGCATGGTTGCAGCACCCTGCTGGCAAATGGTCTTTGGCTAAGCGAAGCACATGGCCGTTATCGCGGTCGGCCAAGCCCGGCACTGTCACGTTTAGCGGCTCAGTGGTGATATCAACGTGCTTGCCTTTGGCCTTAAGCTCACCGGTTAGCTGTTCACAAAACGCCTCAAAGCGCGCGTATATCTCATCGAAGGTATCGGTCGGCAGGTGACGGATTTCCCACTCGAACTGACACTCCCGCGCCATAATATTGATGGCCGTTCCGCCTTTGATTTTGCCTACATGTAGGCTGGTGTGAGGCACGTTAAAGGCTTCATCAACTCGCCCCTCTTCGACCAACGCCGCCATGGTGTCTTCAATAAAGGTGACGAGTCTTGCCGCCACGTGAATGGCTGAGGTGCCTTGATTCACTTGGCTGCTATGAGCTTCCTGGCCAGTCACCGTAGTGCGCAGGTTGGTAGCGCCTTTCTGCGCGACCACAGGTTGCATGCTGGTGGGCTCGCCAACAATCACATGAGCGGTGGTGGAGTAGTGCTCGTAAAAGCGTTTAATCAGGCTGGGCGCACCCACGCAGCCGATCTCTTCATCGTAAGAGAAGCCAAGATAAATGGGCTGCTGCAGAGGCGCTTTCGCCCAATTAGGCACCATCGACAAGACACAGGCGATAAAACCTTTCATATCGCAGGTACCCCGCCCGTAGAGCCGCCCATCATTACCGTCGCGCAGGGTAAAGGGATCGCTCGACCAAGGCTGCCCTGCCACCGGCACCACATCGGTATGCCCGGAAAGCATTACTCCACCTGGGGCATCGGGGCCGATTCTTGCGATCAAATTGGCCTTGGTGCCGCAGGGGCTCATCACCCGCTCGGCGCTAACGCCCACCTCGGCCAAATAGCCTTCAACATACTCAATCAGCGCCAAATTGGATTCGCTGGAGGTGGTGTCAAAGGCAACCAGTTTTTCGAGTAGAGCGATAGCGTGAGGCATTATGTTCTCTTTCCAAAATAGCTTTTCAGCAACAGCTTTTTAAAAGTAGCTTACCGCTAACCCTAACACCCCTCAGACTCTTCGCCTACTCTGCCCGGCACGCCAGCTGTCATCTTGTATTCACCTTGCCTTCATCAAAACGTCACCGTCACTTTCTACTGTTCAGTGCATCCAAAAATCTTAACAACCGCACTGCATGCCTGACTGAGTTCGGGCCCACAAGGAGCTGTTATGTCACGTTTTACACTGCACACGATTGCCGTTGGTGTGGCAACTGCCAGCCTAAGCCTATCCGCCCAGGCCGCCACGGAAATTAGCTGGTGGCACGCCATGGGCGGTCAGCTCGGTGAAATTCTTGAGGGCATCACCGAGGATTTTAACCAGTCACAAGACGAATATCAGGTCACGCCCAGCTACCGCGGCACCTATGCCGAAACCATGACCGGTGCCATTGCCGCTTTCCGTGCCAACGAACAGCCACATATCCTGCAGGTGTTTGAAGTCGGCACCGGCACCATGATGAACGCCAAAGGCGCCATCTACCCGGTATATGAACTGATGGAAGAGCACGGTCGCGCTTTCAATAATGAGGCCTTCCTGCCCGCCGTGGTCGGTTATTACACCGATACCAATGGCAACATGCTCTCTTTCCCGTTCAACTCTTCTACGCCGATTATGTACTACAACCGCGACGTATTTGAGGAAGCGGGCCTCGATCCTGAACAGCCGCCCGAAACGTGGGAAGCGCTGGCAGAAGCCTCTCGTCAAATCGTCGAATCCGGGGCGGCTAGCTGCGGTTTCACTTCGTCTTGGCCTAGCTGGGTAATGCTGGAAAACTTCTCCGCCATGCATAACTCGCCGCTCGGCACATTGGAAAACGGTTTTGGCGGCATGGAAACCGAGCTAAATTTCAACAATGAGCTGGTCGCCCGTCATTGGGATAACCTACACGACTGGCAGGAAGAGAACATTTACCGCTGGGCTGGCCCCGGCACCGGCCCGGATTCAGAGCCGATGTTCTATTCCCAGGACTGTGCGATTTTCTTTGGCTCTTCTGCTTCCCGCGCCGATGTCGCCGCCAACTCAGAATTTGAAGTCGGCTTTGGCATGCAACCCTACTACGATGACGTAGAAGGCGCACCGCAGAACTCGATTATCGGTGGCGCTACGCTCTGGGCACTTCAAGGCCACAGTGATGAAGAGTATGAAGCGGTTGCCGCTTTCTTTGAGTACCTCTCTCAGCCTGAAGTACAGGCAGAGTGGCATCAGCAAACAGGCTATCTGCCAATTACCCAAGCCGCTTGGGATTTGAGTGAAGAGCAGGGCTACTACGAAGAGAACCCCGGTGCGGATATTTCTCTGCAGCAAATGACGCTCAACGAGCCGACCGAGAACTCGAAAGGCCTTCGTTTTGGTAACTTCGTCCAAATCCGCGACATCATCTCCGAAGAGATGGAAGCCGTGATGACCGGTGGCAAATCGGGTCTGGAAGCCGCAGACGACGCGGTAGAGCGCGGCAATGCGCTGCTGCGTGACTTTGAATCCGCCAACCAGTAAATAAGCACTTACTTCGCCGCCGACCCTCTTGGGTCGGCGGCGAAGTTATTTTGATAGGTTGAAGAGCTGCCCATGCAAACTAAACGCATGACGTTTCCGGGGCGATGGTTGCCTTTCGCGCTGCTGGCGCCCCAGGTGATTGTGACGCTGATCTTTTTTATCTGGCCTGCGGGCCAGGCGCTGTACCAATCGCTACTGCGTGAAGACGCTTTTGGGCTGCGCTCTACGTTTGTGGGCCTGGAAAACTTTGCCCGCCTATTTCGCGACGGTAGCTACCTCAATTCGATGTCGGTGACCGCCATATTCGCTGTTGGCACCACGCTGGTATCGATGTCGGTGGCGCTACTGCTGGCTAGCACTGTGAACCGAATGATTCGTTCACGCAGCACCTATACCACGCTCCTCGTTTGGCCCTACGCCATTGCGCCTGCCATTGCAGGTGTTTTGTGGTGGTTTATCTTCAATCCTTCCATCGGCATCGTGCCCTATATGCTGGAAATGGTCGGTTACCAATGGAACCACCGAAACTCGGGGAGCGACGCCATGCTGCTGGTCATTCTTGCCGCGGCCTGGAAGCAGATCTCTTACAACTTTCTGTTCTTTTTGGCGGGTCTACAGTCTATTCCGCAATCGCTCATTGAGGCAGCCTCAATTGATGGCGCCAGCCCTATCAAGCGATTCTGGACGATCATTTTCCCACTGCTTTCGCCCACGACCTTCTTCTTGATGGTGGTTAACGTGGTGTACGCCATGTTCGACACCTTCGGCATTATCCACGCCACTACCCAAGGCGGACCGGCTCAGTCGACCAATATCTTGGTTTACAAGGTCTACGCCGATGGTTTTGTAGGCCTCAATTTGGGTTCATCCGCGGCTCAGTCGGTGATTCTCATGGTGATTGTGGTGGTGCTCACAGTGATTCAGTTCCGCTTTATTGAGCGGCGCGTTAACTATTAACGAACGTACTATTAAATCGGCCTCGTTGGAGTGTTGTCATGGTTGAAAATCGCCCATGGGCCAATTTTTTTGCCCATACCATATTAATCATTGGTGTCGCGCTGGTGGTCTTTCCGGTTTATATCGCCGTTGTGGCCTCGACCCAGGCGCCGGGTGAGTTAATGCGTGGCACCATGCCGCTGCTACCTGGCAGCCATGGGATCGAAAACTATACCCAGATGTGGCAGTCGGGCATATCGACAGCTAACTCACCGCCTGCCGCGCTGATGCTTTGGAACAGCTTTGTGATGGCCATGGCCATCACCGTGGGAAAGCTGTCCATCTCCCTGCTTTCCGCCTTTGCGATTGTCTACTTCCGCTTCCGTTTTCGGATGTTCTTCTTCTGGCTGATCTTCGTCACCCTGATGCTGCCGGTTGAGGTGCGCATTATCCCCACCTTTCAGGTGGTTGCGGATCTTAATATGCTCAATAGCTTTGCCGGGCTGTCGATACCGTTAATTGCCTCAGCCACCGCGACCTTTCTGTTCCGACAGTTCTTTATGACCATCCCCGAAGAGATGCTCGAAGCCGCCCGAGTCGACGGCGCCGGGCCGTTCAAATTCTTTAAAGACATCTTGATGCCGCTCTCCGTGACCAACATCGCAGCGCTGTTTGTGATCATGTTTATTTATGGCTGGAACCAATACCTCTGGCCGCTGCTGATCACCACCGACCCCAACTACACCACCATTGTGATGGGCATCCAGCGCATGACCTCGGAAGAGAACCCACAATGGCACCTGGTGATGGCCGCAGTGGTAATGGCAGCGCTGCCGCCGGTATTAGTGATTCTGTTTATGCAACGCCTGTTTGTGAAAGGCCTGACCGAGACGGAGAAATAAGAATGGCCAGTATTACCTTGGAAGGGCTAAAGAAAACCTATACCGGCAATGTAAACGCGGTGAAAGGTATCGACCTACACATTGAAGACGGTGAATTCGTAGTACTGGTCGGGCCTTCGGGCTGCGGAAAATCCACCCTGCTACGCATGGTAGCGGGGTTGGAAACCATCACGGAAGGCACGCTAAAAATCGGCGATCGGGTGGTGAATAAACTCGAACCCGCCGAGCGCGATATCGCCATGGTGTTCCAGAACTATGCGCTCTATCCACATATGACGGTGTACAACAATCTCGCCTATGGCCTGAAAAACCGCGGCTTTAAAAAAGATGAGATTGAGAAGCGCGTGCGCGTTGCCGCCAAAATGCTTGAGATCGAAGAGTTTCTGGATCGCAAACCGCGCAAGCTCTCCGGCGGTCAGCGCCAGCGGGTGGCCATGGGCCGCGCCCTGGTGCGCGACCCAGCGGCGTTTCTGTTCGACGAGCCACTCTCGAACCTGGATGCCAAGCTGCGTGTGCAGATGCGCGTGGAGATCAAGCAGCTACAGCGGCGCCTGAAAACCACCAGCCTGTACGTGACCCACGACCAGCTGGAAGCCATGACCCTGGGCGATCGCTTAGTGGTACTAAACGCCGGTCAGATTGAGCAAGTGGGCACGCCCATGGAGATCTACGCCCACCCCGCCACCATGTTCGTCGCCGGGTTTATCGGCTCCCCCGCCATGAACATGCTGCCGGTGGATTACTTGAACGAACAAGGCGCCAACGGCCTGCTGGATAACCTGCCAGAAGGCACCGATATCGTCGGCATTCGACCGGATGATATGCACTTGGCTCCCCCCGAAGCGCCGCATCTGATTGTCGACTCAACGCTTGCGCTGTTTGAAGCCGCCGGCGCCGAAAGCCACCTGTACGTGACCCTCGCCGATAGCGACCAGCCCACGGTCATCCGCGTGTCGGGCCAGCCGCCAGTCGCCGAAGGCGAAACCCTGCGATTTTTTGTGACCCGCGACGCGCTGCATCCTTTCAACAGCACCACGGGAAAACGCACAGGGGATTGAACGCCTCCCCCAAAAAAACAAGTCAATGGAGAAACCATGCGCTACGTTTGAGATAAAGCTTCCGAATCTACCTTGATGAGTACTGAACCTGCATCCATTGATGACCTGTATCGTGAGCACTCCCGGCGCGTGCAGGCGACGCTGATACGTCTGCTGGGGGATTTTGAGCTGGCCGAAGAAGCCATGCAGGATGCCTTTATGGCGGCTATTCAACAATGGCCGGTTAACGGCAAACCTGACAACCCCACGGCATGGCTAATTCGCACCGGCTACCACCGCGGAATAGACCAAATCCGCCAACGCAGTACTGCTCGCCGTCGGGCTCACTTGCTATTACCCATAGAGCTGTTACCTACAGAAGAGACGCTGGATCTTGAGCTAACGGCTATCGAAGACGACGCCTTGCGGCTGCTATTCACCTGCTGCCACCCAAGTTTGAGCATGGAAGCACGGATTGCCCTGACGCTGCGCGAGATGTGCGGCTTGACCACTGAGCAAGTAGCCAGCGCGCTACTGATGAAGCCTACGACGCTGGCACAGCGTATCGTACGAGCCAAACGCAAAATTCGCGATGCGCATATTCCTTATGCCGTACCTACCCAGGAAGAGCTGCCCGAGCGCCTACCCGATGTGCTCCAAGTCATCTATCTGGTCTTCAATGAAGGCTACTCACGCAGCACGGGAGCCAGCGTGGTCGATATCAGTCTTACCCAAGAAGCCATGCGACTGGGCAATGAGCTGACACGGCTACTGCCCAAGGGTGAGGTATTTGGGCTGATGGCCTTGATGCTGCTTAATGATGCACGCCGGGATGCGCGCCAGGATAACGACGGAGAACTGGTGACACTGGATGCTCAGGACAGACGTCTATGGCGCCAGGAGGATATCCACGTCGGCATAGCGTGGCTGGAACAGGCGCTGGCGCTCACCCCCACTGGGTACTACACCCTCCAGGCGTCGATTGCCGCCGTACATGCCCAGGCTAGCCGCGCAGAGCAGACCGATTGGGGGCGTATCGTCAGGCTCTACGATGCCCTCTGCCGACGTTTTCCATCCCCCATCCTGGCGCTGAATCGTGCGGTCGCCATTGCCATGAATGGTGCGCCCGATACCGGCCTGAAGTTACTCGACGACATCGCTCATCATCCGCAAATAAGCCGCTATTATCTCTTTTATGCCGCTAAAGCGGATTTACTGCGTCGCCAAGGCCAGCATGAGGCCGCGCGCAGCGCCTATCAACAGGCGCTGCTATTGGTCACCCTGGATCCAGAAAAACGGTTTTTGAACAGGCGATTGGCAGAGCTCGAAAATTCCCCATAAAAAAATGCTTAGGCTATGTCGATTCAAGACAATGCCAAACGACTAAAGAGAGTCACTACCCTGACCAACCAGGAGACTCCCCATGAAGTACGTTGCGCTGGTGTATTACCAAGAGCAGATTATCAACGCCATGAGCGAACAGGCATGGCAAGACCTCAATCAGGAGTGTATCGCCGGGGTAGAGCGCTTGAGCACCAACGGCCACTACCTAGCCGGACAAGCGTTACAGCCAGTAGAAACCGCTACCACCGTGCGTGTACGCGATGGCGAGACATTAATCTCCGATGGCCCCTTTGCGGAAACCAAGGAGCAGTTGGCCGGCTTCTACCTGCTCGAAGCCCACGACTTGAATGAGGCGCTGCAGCTGGCTAGCCGCATCCCACCAGCCCGGCTGGGCAGCATTGAGGTACGCCCCGTTCGAGAACTCCCCCCTAAAGCACAATAAAACAGTAATAGGAGAACAGCCATGAGCAAGCTTACACACCCTTATGTAGATGGTTTCGTCGCTGCCGTGCCCAGCGCTAATAAAGATGCGTTTATTGAGCATGCCCGTGCCGCGGCCGTTGTTTTCAAGGAGCACGGCGCACTGCGGATCGTGGAGTGCTGGGGAGACGATGTCCCCGAAGGGGAAGTGACCTCCTTTTCCATGGCGGTCAAACGCAAGGATGACGAAAGCATCATCTTTTCCTGGATAGAGTGGCCATCGCGGGCCGTGCGTGATGAAGGAATGGCCAAGGTCATGCAAGACCCGCGCTTGCAGATGGATGTTAATCCAATGCCGTTTGATGGCAAGCGACTCATTTTCGGTGGTTTTAAAAGTATCATTGATGAGGAGTGACAGGGCACCGGCCGACATAAAAGTTGGAAGCGCTATGCGTGAACCGAGGCATAGCGCCTTCCAAGCCAATGTCCGACCGACTACCCGCCAACTGAATTTCGATAATCTTGTTCCAACCTACCCACCAGTAGCGGTTTCACTAAACGTTATTACTCATCTTCAATATCCGCTATTAATGCTTTCATTTCTGCGATCTCTTCCCGCTGGGTCTCGATAATCGAATCGGCGAGTTCGCGTACGCGGGGATCGGTTATCTGAGCACGCTCACTGGTCAGAATGGCAATAGAGTGATGCGGAATCATCGCCTTCATATAGGAAACATCATCCACCGTCTGCTGGCTACGCACCAACCAAAGCGCCCCGGCAAAGACCACGATGCTGCCCACCAAAATAGCCAGGTTCACGCCCTTTTTAGAGTACATATCAAGCATGAAACCCAGCATGACCACTGCCATCGTGGCACCCATGACAATAGCCATGTAGGTACGGGTTTCACTAAAAGTGACATGATCCAGCTGGTAAGTGTTCAGGTACATCAATCCCAACATGATCACGGTCGCCGTCACGATCATAGCGCCGAAACGTAAATACATTTTCATCAGATTCCTCCTTGAACCAATTATCGGAGTTACGAGTGTAGATACCGATTCGTTACTCTGCCGAATCATGTCGCTGGAAACGCTCTTTATGGCTAGCTCCATATTCATGCATTGGCAGCTTAGCAATAAAGGTGGAGCAGAGAGGCTGTCATAAATCCGTGACGAGAACGTCATCTTAACTACACCTTACCTTCATTGTCGGCTGCCACTCTAACTACCACTTGAATATAGACATATTTCGCCGACAGGATGACAACTAATGCATAAAGCCAATATTTGTAAATTGAGTATTCGAAACGCAGCTTTGAGCCTAGCTATTACAGGAGCCGCCGCCTTTACGGCGCCGTCGGTGCTGGCCAATGACGATTTAAGCAATGTTTGCCCTAATCCCATTCGCATGGCCGATACCGGTATTGAAGGCATGGGGCCCCTAGAAGACGCCTTTGGCCCCTTTGCCGAAGCGTTTGAAACCACTACTGGCCTTGAACTGGAGATGTTCAGCCTGAGCAACCGCACCGCCGCAGGCACCGCACTGCAGTACGATGATGTTGAGCTTGTTTTCGCCGGACCTTCTGAGTTTGTTCTGTTTGATCGCGAAAGCGATATTGAAATTCTGTTTGCCATTGAACGCCCGCACTACGGCAGCAGCTTTTTTGTCCCCGCTGACAGCGATATCGAAACGCTTGAAGACCTTGAAGGCCGTCGCGTGGCGCTGAAAGACGTAGGCTCTACGAGTGGGCACATTTTCCCGAGCCAGATGTTGGTCGACGCGGGCTTAGACATTCAACGCGATCTGGAAATTATTATGGCCGGTGATGCGCGCATTGCCGCGCTGGTCAACGGTGACGTAGATGCCATGGGCGGCGGCAACCGGGATATCGATGAAATTCAAGCCATGGACCCCAATGGCGAGTATCGCGTTATTGCCCAGAGCGATGTATTGCCCGGTGACCCAGTCGTTATGCGCGGCTCTTTGGATGATGCCTGCAAAACAGCCCTACGCGAGTCACTCCGAACCAATGCCGATACGCTTTGGAGTGCGCTGATTGCGACAGATCGCAACGAAGATAAGTTTTTAAACCGCGACTCTTCACTCGGATTTGACCGTACCAACGAAGATTACGACGTGGTTCGCCGTGCATACGAAGCAGCCGGCATCTCCCTGTAAGCATCTCTCTCTTTTGTTTCACTTCAGCACAGGGATGTGCTGCTTTTAGGTAGGCTTTACCATGAATATTGACCTTACTCACCTCCTGACCTTAGCGCAGGAGGTTTTTTTATGAAGGCTATCAGCGTCCAAGACGTGCATAAACGCTATGGCGAACTGCACGTACTGCGTGGCTTAACGCTGGAGATTAGCAAAGGCGAGTGCGTCATCCTCTTAGGGGCAAACGGCTGCGGCAAGTCGACACTGATGCGCTGTTTGAATGGATTAGCGCCTCATGACCAAGGAAATATCTCCATTTTTGGGGAGCCCCTCAACCACCGTTCCAAAACGAAGTTACGTCAGTTGAGGCGCAAGGTGGGCGTGGTTTTTCAGCAATTTAACCTAGTGCAAAACGTCAGCGTGTTTCAAAACGTGCTGTATGGCGCCATGGGGCAACAACGCTTTGGCCTGCTCTCCTCTCTCGCCTGCGTTGCAAGCCATGAACTGCGTGAACGCGCTATGACATCGCTTGAACGCGTTGGATTAGCGCACAAAGCCCACGCTGACTGTCGAGAACTTTCCGGCGGTCAACAGCAGCGCGTGGCCATTGCTCGCACACTGATGCAAGACGCCGAGATCATTATTGCCGACGAGCCGGTGGCCAGCCTTGATCCAAAGGCGGGAAAAGAAATCATGGACTTGTTGCTCGATGTAGTGGCTGAACGGCAGCTAACCGTGCTCTGCACGCTGCATCAGTTGGAATTAGCTCAGCAGTATGGTGACCGCATCGTCGGTATGAAAGCGGGGCAAATAGTGCTCGATTCGCCGCGCCAGCAAGTGTCACTAGCTACTATGCAGCAGCTTTATCAAGGCGATGTTCGGGTTGATCAAACCTCTGGTCAAGCACCTGCCACCACCGCCATCCCCTCTACCCGTTAATGTCGAGAGCGCTATGCCTATACAACGTCGTACCTCTTCTTCTCTTCCACCGAGATTTGCCATGCCTTCCCCGTTTACTTGGGGAGTGGTGTTAATCTTTTTAGCGCTGTTTATTCAGGGCGTGATGGCCACCAACTTAACGCTGGAACGCCTGCTGCGCGGCGGCGTCAATTTAGCCCACTTTATAGGGCGCGCCTTTCCACCCGACCTCGCCGATCTCGATGTGCTGGCGTGGTCAATGTATGAAACCCTCAACATTGCCATTGTGGGGGTCACCATTGGGGTTATTTTGAGCGTGCCTTTCGCGCTACTGGCCGCTCGCAATACTTCGCCAGCACCCTGGGTTCGATCAATTACCCGTTTGATGATCGCTACCATGCGTACTATCCCTGACCTTATTTGGGCGCTTATTTTTGTAGTCGCGGTGGGCCTTGGCCCTATTGCGGGAGTGCTTGCCATTGTGATGGATACCATCGGCTTTGCGGCCCGTTTCTTTTCAGAGCGTATTGAAGAGGTTCACCCGGGTCCATCGGAAGCGTTAAGCGCGACTGGCGCTGGCAGGCTGTCAGTGATCGGCGGTGCCATTTTGCCAGAAACACTGGCATCGATGACCGCCACTAGCCTTTATAGCGTCGAAAAAGCGCTGCGTTCTGCGGTGACACTTGGACTGGTAGGTGCAGGCGGTATTGGGGTTGAACTAGCGGCTGCGATGCGCTTATTTAAGTGATTCTGCATAAATTATCGCGTATAAAGAACAAAGATCCATCAGAGTAAAATACAGAACCATGTCTCGGCGCTTACGTTTCGTTTCTTTAACACCTGACCAGCAACGTATCTTAAATGAAGCCTACCAGTACGGCGAAAAGAGAGCACTACGTCGTCGGGCCCACGCCATTCTGCTCAACCACAAGGGCCATACGATTAACCAGATTCGCGATATTATTGGGGTTAAGCGCGATACGGTATCGACTTGGTTATCCCAATGGGAAGCAGACGGTATTGAAGGTCTTCAAGACAAGCCTCGCGAAGGACGCCCGCACCTTCTCAGCGAGAGCGATCTTGCTGTGTTAGAACAACTGGTTGAAGAGTATCCCCATCAATTGCCTGTCCTCCATGCCAAGTTTCAGGAGCAGACAGGTAACGTCGTCAGCCAGGACACGTTGCGGCGCGCGTTAAAAAAAGGCTATAGCTGTAAGCGGATACGCCGCTCATTGAGGGCACATCGTGACGAAGCGGATTTCCGCCATACGCAAGAGATAATCAATGTATTGAAGGAGTGGGAAGATGATGGTGAGTGCGATCTCTATTTCTTTGATGAAGCCGGTTTCTCGCAATCATCGTCACTTCCTTATGCATGGAGCCCGATAGCCAAGCCCTGGGAAGTCACGGCCTACCCACACAGCAAACGGCTGAATGTACTGGGCTTTCTCACCAGAAAAGGTGAGTTTTTTCACCATATGACCACCGACTCAGTGACCACTGAAACCGTTATAGAAGCCTTTGATCAGTTTGCGGCACATAAAGACCCTGACGCATTCGCCGTCGTGATACTGGATAATGCCAGGATGCACCGTTCCAAGGCGTTCCAGCGCAAACTTATTGATTGGATGGCACATCGCATTCACCTGGTCTACTTGTCGCCATATTCGCCGGAGCTGAATCTGATCGAAATCCTTTGGCGCGAAATCAAATACCGGTGGCTACCGTTAACAGCCTACAGTTCGTTCGATAAGCTTTGTGAAGCGGTCAAAAAAGTATGTAATGGTTACGGCACTGATTACTCAATAACTTTTGCATAACCACTTAATTATGACCGTGCGTTAACCATTATTTTGGTTATTCTGGTCGTCGTCATTGGTTTTGAACAACTCTCCTCGCAAATCAGAAAACGCGTCATTTAATATAACAAAAACATATAAAAATATATTAAAGACAACGTAAAAACCGGTGTGGAATTATCCACACCGGTAAAGATCGAAACATGCGAGCTAACTAAAAGCTAAAGAACTAAAGCAACACTAACATCACTCTATTAATTAGAAGTGATAGCGAGCGCCTAATGCGTAGTACATATCTTCTTCGAAGTCATTTACAGCATCCAGGTTACGATCGTTCAGCTCAAGGAACATATCGAAATTGCTAGACAGCTTGTACATTGACCCTAGCGCCCAAGCGTTACGCTCATCGCTAGCACCATCTACGTCGATGTTGTAGTAATCGGCGAAGAACTTCCAGGAATCGATAGCGTAAGTAGCACCAACGCCGATTTTATCGAAACCACCACCGTTAACATCGTCATCCCCGCGGGTTTCATAACCAACACGAGCAGCGAAAGCATCCGTAACGGCAAACTCGCCCGTAGCGCCGTAACGTACTTCACCGTTACCGCCACCGCGTACCGTATCTTCCACATAACCAAGCGCTAAGCGAGCGGGGCCTGTTTCGTAGACAACACCGCCCTGAGTAGCGATAACGGATCCTTCGGAAGTCTGCTCGGCTTCAGTCAAACCACGCTCAGAGAAGTGCTTGGCAGAAATAACCGCCTGAAAACCACTCATTTTAGGCGTTTTATAGCCAATAGAGTCGCCGCGTGCCTGGGTACCACCACCCGCAAACTCATAGCCGCGCTCAACGTAGACATCGAACGGCGTCATAACGTAGCTGTCGTAGAAGCTATCATAGTTACCGGCCATGAAGGTACCAAACTGCTGGCTTTCCAAGCCTAGGTAGCTGTTACGCACCTCATCGAAACCAGACTCCTGGTTGCGCTCATCACCGGTAAAACGCCACTCGACACGCGCAAATGCACGTAGATCAGTGGAAATTTGATGGCCGGCGGTAATCCGCAGACGGGAGCCGAAATTGCGGAACTCTTCACCGTTATCAACACCGTCATCAACACCACCGCCTTCAAACCCCATGGCAATACGGCCGTAGATTTCGAGATCGGTACCGTCTTGGTCATAAACGGTTGCTGCTTGTGCTGCAGAGGCTGCCAATAGACCGCTAACGGCCAGGGCCAGTGTCGTTTTTTTAAACATGATTGTTCCCATTGAAGTAGTTAATGCTTGCACTTTGCGAAGGCACAATGAAGGACGAATAACGCCTCAACGCAGGGAACTTTAAAGTAGTTATATTTCATTAATCTTAAAGTTTTAATTTTTCGGGAACTTATTTTTTTATGCTCTTTAAATAATATTGTCATATTACTTTAATATTTAACTGTTATTCAAGTGAATAGCTATCGCTCCTTATAAGCTAATTATAATTTGCATGTCATCACTTGTTCACCTGTTTGACTCTGCAGTGTCATTCACTCTGCCCACACTGCATAAAAACGTGATAAAGGGATGGATCGCTTATGCGGCTCTGCATCGTCAGTGAAACATGGTCACCGGATATCAATGGCGTTGCCCATACGCTGAGCCGGTTAAGCTACGAACTCCGTCGGCAAGGAGTGCCAGTTGATGTTATTCGTCCTCGCCCAAGAACCACCAGTCCTGCGACGGGGGTGAACAACGAACTGCAAGTGCAGCGCCTTGCTTTACCCGGCTACTCCGATGTACAGGTGGGGTTAGTCACACCCGCCACATTGCGGCGCTTTTGGGACCAACATCGCCCCGATGTTATCTACTTAGCAACCCAGGGCCCGCTCGGCTGGGCTGCTCGCCAAGCAGCGCGGCGGCTCAATATCCCTCTAGTGGCGGGTTGGCACACTAACTTTGACCACTACTGTGAAGATTATGGTGTCACCTGGCTGGCATCGACCACACGGCGCTACCTTCGCTACTTTCATAACGGCTGCGACCTAACGTTAGTACCTACCCATCAGCAAGCTAATACGCTTCAACAGCAAGGGATTCGGGATATCCATGTGCTGTCACGTGGACTAGACGGAGAACGCTTCTCACCTGCCCATCGTGATACGCAATTGCGCCAGCGCTGGGGCGTGGGCGAACATCAGCCCGTCGCACTTTACGTTGGTCGGTTAGCCGCCGAAAAAAACCTCACCCTGCTTCATGAAAGCCTTCAAGCCATGCGCGAAGTACGTCCTGATATCGCGCAGGTCATCGTGGGCGATGGCCCTGCGCGGGCACAGCTGGAGAAAGCTCTACCGGACGCACATTTCACCGGCTTCGTGGGGCAGGAGTCGCTGGCTCGCCACTATGCCAGTGCCGATCTGTTTATTTTCCCCTCGCTTTCAGAAACCTGGGGGAATGTAGTTGCAGAAGCAATGGCCAGCGGCTTAGCCGTGGTGGCTTATGACCATGCTGCCAGCGCCGAACTCATTAATAGTGGCTATAACGGTGTTACCGTCGCCGCTGGTGATAGCACTGCCTTTCAGCAGGCAGCGGTCGAGCTGTGCCAGCACCCCGCTGACTACGCGCGCCTAGGTCGAGTAGCGCGCTTACGTGCACTTGAACAGAGCTGGACAGGGATTGCCGAGCAGTTTTTGCGTTATTTACACCAAGCCCAGGAGGCTCACCATGCGCCCGCGTCCGCTTGTCGTATTCGACCGTCTTGACTTACTAGAGTGGCAATTATGCCAGCGCATATCGCGGCTCTCGCTGTATCGCCCCTGGCGCATTACCCTGCAAGCCGCCAGCCGCTTAGGTGATTGGCCGGTATGGGTGCTGCTGATTCTGGCCCAACCCTGGCTTCAACCAAACGGCTCGTGGCGGCTGATGCAGTACAGCGTTATTGCGCTGTTTGCCGTGGCCGTATATCGCCTGGTAAAAACACGCCTCTGTCGTGAGCGGCCCTTTATCACCTATAGCGAGGGCATCCTGTGCTGTGAACCGGCACGTGATCGTTATAGCTTTCCCAGCGGCCACACCATGCATGCGGTGATGTTTAGCGTATTAGTAGCCGCTCACACCCCCTGGCTACTACCGGTTATCCTACCGTTATCCCTGCTGATTGCGATCTCCCGAGTCGGGCTGGGGTTGCACTATGTGAGTGATGTACTGGCAGGCGCTGCGTTGGGCTATGCCTTTGCCTTGATCAGCCTTTATTGGATGGGGTAACTCCTCCCGTGATCGCGCAATTGGTCACTAAGCGCTATGGTTAATTCAATCTTGTCTTTTTTGAACGCTCCCGCTTAGCGTTATTAGCGGTGCGCTAACATCAAGGAGTGATGTGATGACCATGACGGTTGGTGAATTATTTATAGCGCTAGTCACCATTGCGTTAGTGCTTCTAGCCAGTAATGCTTTGCGGCTATGGCTTCCCTGGATAAGACGTCTCTTCCTACCTAGTTCGGTCATTGGCGGCTTAATACTCTTACTACTGGGCCCTGATGTTATCGGCCGTTTTCTTCCAACTTTTTTTGAGGACAGCCCAGGGCTGTTTCCAGCCTATGTTCAGGAGAGCTGGGCGGCACTGCCAGGGCTATTGATTAACGTAGTGTTCGCGGCGCTGTTTATTGGCAAAGTGATCCCTGGGCTACGCACTATTTGGCTACGCGCCGGGCCACAGGTCGTGGTCGGGCAAACCATGGCGTGGGGCCAATACGTTGTTGGTTTGAGCTTGGCCCTACTGGTGCTGGTGCCGATGTTTGATATGAACCCAATGGTAGGGGCGTTAATCGAAATCGGGTTTGAAGGGGGTCATGGTACCGCGGCTGGCATGGCAGGCACCTTTGAAGAACTAGGTTTTGCTGAAGGGGCCGACCTTGCCTTGGGCTTGGCAACGGTAGGTATTGTCGCAGGGGTATTGATTGGTACGGTGTTGATCAATATTGCTGTGCGCAGGGGGATCATCTCACTTAACGATGAGAACAAGCATTCCGATGACCCCGATGACTTAATGCGCAAAGACGACCGCCCTTCCGCTGAAGACTACAGTGAGTTCAAAAAGGATTTGGCACAAGAAGCGGGCACGACGGACCCTCTCAGCTTACATATTGGTTTAGTGGGTATCGCCATTGTGATTGGCTGGTTGATTCTTTCAGGCTTACAGTGGATTGAACAAGTCACCTGGGCGCGCGATGGTGGCTTGGAAATTCTTGCCCATGTTCCGCTGTTCCCCATCGCCATGATTGGCGGGGTCATTGTTCAACTAGTGGTGATGCGCTTTGGGTTAGAGCGTCATGTATCTAGTCGTACCATGTCGCGCATTGCTGGCACCGCACTCGATTTTACGATTGTGGCCGCACTTGCGACCCTCTCGCTTACCACCTTAGGTGAGTACTTCCTGCCCTTCCTGATGCTCTCAGTAGCAGGTATTGCCTGGGGTTTGTTTGTGTTGATTGTTATCGCCCCACGAGTGATACCTGACAACTGGTTTGAACGGGGGGTCGGTGATTTTGGCCAATCGATGGGGGTCACGGTCACGGGGTTACTGCTCATGCGCATGGCAGACCCTAAAAATGAATCGGGGGCGTTTGAGAGCTTTGGTTATAAACAGCTGATGTTTGAACCAATTGTCGGTGGCGGGCTTTTCACTGCCGCCGCCTTACCATTGATTGCCGAATTTGGTGCCCTAGCGGTGCTTATTTTTACCGCCTTATTAACCGTGGGCTGGCTTGCATTTGGCTTGCTCTACTTTGGCCGTATGGTGCCTGAAAGAGGCAAAGGCCGTTGGAAGCAGTAACGCAAAATGCCCGCTAAACGCGGGCATTTTAGTTATTTTTAGATAATTGTTATGGTTAGAGCAATTGATTAAATGTCGGGTGGCATGTCATCGCGCTCGTCTATAGTGGCCATGAAGGATGTCTTAAACATCATATACACCCCAACTCCTGAAAACCCTAAGAACAAAACAAACATGCATAACATCAATGCCATCGCCATAATCTTGTCCCTGGTCGTGTGCGGTCGTTACGTTGACGTTTTCTAACCGCTACATTTGGTTTTATCGAAAGGATAGACTAAAACACAGGTTTTATCTGTACGAGAGCTGTGTGTACAAAAGCGATGCAAAAAGCTAAATTTTAAAATATATAAAAATCAATAACTTAAAATATTTTTCGCACGCAAAAAGACCACCCCGTTTTCACGAGATGGCCGTTTTGCACCGATTCCACTCCTTGGTCTGATGAACAGCGCCTCCTTGCGCTGCAACCAGTGAGTGGGCGGATTGTCCTTTAACTTAACTCCCTGTTTGTCTTTCGGCGTCCTGCCTTCCTTTTGCCTCTCAGCCCACTCACTCAGTTACTAATAACAATTATCTACCGGCTAGAGCTAAACAACTGAACTTCTAAGCAACTACTGAGTAGCTGCAGGGACTGCGCCAATCCATACCAATAACCAGTAATAATAATAAAAAACAATGGCTTAAAAATAACCAGAATCTCCAAACAGGCTAATTTCCCTGCACTTTTGATGTGTAGAACTGGCACATGCGACATAAGCACACCTCATTGAGGCACATCTATCTAGCTGAAACACATTAAAATGATGGCGAAACGGTTCAACAGCGATTATTTTTGCTAACGAACCTTCCCACTTTGCTTTAAAAAGTGTCCTGACAGCTCTATCAATGTTTGACGCACGCCCATGCCTGCGAGGAAACCACTATGAAACGTACTATTGCGCTTGCCATACTTGTCATGACTACACTTCTGTTGGTAAGTGGTTGCAATACCATTCGGGGTGCTGGTGAGGATATCGAACAGGGTGGAGAAGCTATCCAACGCTCAGCGAGCTAAACGTGATGATGACTGTTTACTTATCCCACGGCCTAGAGAGCGGCCCAGGGGCACTTAAAATCCAGGCACTAAAAGGCGTTGCTGAAAAACTAGATGATTGTGAGCCCGTGGTGATGGACTATCGAGGCATGGCAGAGCCCCAGCAACGTCTTCAGCATCTTTTACAAGTGTTAGCCGAGCGCGGTGACGACCCTGCCCACTGTGTGTTGGCAGGTTCAAGCCTGGGTGGGTGGCTAAGTGCGGCCGTCAGCACGCAGCAGCCCGTTCTAGGCTGTTTTTTGTTAGCCCCCGCGTTAGGCATAGCCGCCTACCCTGAAACGTCGCCCACCATCCAGGCACGCCACACGCACATTATTCACGGCTGGCGCGATGATGTCGTTGCCCCTGAACCGGTGATTGAACGTGCTCGCCTGCAGCGGCTGTCGCTGAGAATGGTGGACGACGATCACCGCTTACACGCCAGCCTCGACACCATTTTGGTCGATTTTGAGCGCTTTCTATGTCAATGCAGCGCGCACTCTCAGGACGACGCATAACCGCTGACCAAAACAAACATTCGACACAAGCAATCAAAACCTATACAAATGGTGTACACCAAAACCAGATAGTGAGGAGATTGCTTATGTTTGGCATGTTTAAGCGCGACCCCAAAAAGAAACTTCAGCAAAATTATGAGCGTAAACTGCAAGCCGCGATGGAAGCGTCTCGTAACGGCGATATGCGCGCCAATGCCACCCTTACTGAAGAAGCTGAGGCGATATTGGCTGAGATCAGACGCCTTGAGCAGTAACGACCGCTCAGCCTAGGGCACTGGCAAACGCGCCAATGCGCGCCTCACGACACACCATTACATCACTACATTAGCCGTCATGAACGTTTACTGACCGGTGCTTAGCCTCTACTCGTCAGCCAGTGCTGGCAGCAGCGTTTTTAATTTTCGGGTCAGCGTATTACGCCCCCAGCCAAGCAGTTCAGCGGCTTCACCTTTGCGTCCACCGGTATGCTTTAAAGCGGTTTCAATCAGAATCCGCTCAAAATCGGGTACCGCTTCTTCCAAAAGATGGGTATGGCCTTCGGCCAAGGCATGATCCGCCCAGTCGCGAAATGCAGTACGCCAATCTCCATGGGCACTACTTTCGGAAGCGCTTGGCGAGCGCAGTTCCGGCGGTAGATCTTCAACAAGGATTTCACGGCCCGACGCCATAACCGTCAGCCACCGGCAGATATTTTCCAACTGCCGCACGTTACCGGGCCACGGCAAGCGCGTTAGGTGGGCTTCCGCTTCACTGGTCAGCACTTTGATATCGGTAGTCAGCTCTTTCGCCGCTTCGGCCAGAAAGTGCCGGGTTAAACGCGGTATATCTTCGCGCCTTTCAGCTAGTTTCGGCAGGTGAATACGGATCACGTTCAGGCGGTGGAACAAATCCTCCCGGAAGCGGCCATCTTCGACCAATACTTCTAGATTTTGGTGCGTAGCGGCGATGATTCGCACGTCCACTTTGACCGGCGTATGCCCCCCGACGCGATAGAACTCACCATCCGCCAGCACGCGCAACAGCCGTGTTTGGGTTTCCGATGGCATATCGCCTATTTCATCTAAAAACAGCGTGCCGCCGTTGGACTGCTCAAACCGCCCTTGGCGCTGCTGCGCCGCGCCCGTAAAAGCACCCTTCTCATGGCCAAACAGCTCCGATTCGATCAAATCGCGAGGAATAGCCGCCATGTTCAACGCAATAAAGGGTTTACCGGCACGCGGGCTATGCTGATGTAGCGCCTGGGCAACGCGCTCTTTACCCGTCCCCGACTCCCCGTTGATTAACACCGTGATATGCGAGTGAGAAAGGCGGCCAATGGCGCGAAACACCTCCTGCATCGCAGGCGCTTCACCGATAATCTCAGCGTTTAAGCCTTCAGGCACGGCGACCGGGCGTTGGCGTTCACGGGCATGTGCCACGGCGCGGCGCACCAGTGCCAGGGCTTCATCAACGTCAAACGGTTTGGGCAAGTATTCAAACGCCCCGCCCTGATAGGAGGCGACGGCGCTGTCTAGGTCGGAGTGCGCGGTCATCACGATCACCGGTAGATCGGGGTGCGCCTCGCGTACTCTCGCCATTAAGTCCAGGCCGTCGATGCCTGGCATACGAATGTCGGTGACCAGCACGTCGGGAGGGCTTTCCAGTAAACGCGCAAGGGCTGTATCTGCACGCTCAATACACTCAACGTCGAGATCGGGCTGCGCCAAGGCGCGCTCCAGCACCCAGCGGATAGCGCGGTCGTCATCGACAATCACCACCCGCGCAACATCTGTACGTGTAGCCTCAGTCATGACGCTTCTCCGGTAAAATTATTACCAATGGAATCAGTAAACGAAATTCGGTATGTCCGGGTCGTGAGTCGCATTCGATCAATCCTTGATGTTGGTGCAAAATCGACTGGGCGATCGATAACCCAAGGCCGCTGCCTTCAGCGCGTCCTGATACCATCGGATAGAACAGCGTTTCCTGCAGCGTATCGGGGATGCCTGGGCCGTTATCAATCACCGAGACTTCACTGACTAAACGGTGGCGTTCCGCTCCGAGGGTAAACTGACGCCGGGCGCGGGTGCGCAGTATTAAGGTAGGTTCAGGGGTTTGCGCATCGCTCATGGCTTGCACGGCGTTACGTGCAACGTTGAGGACCGCTTGAATCATCTGCGATTCATCGCCGGAAAGGTCGGGCAAACTGGGGTCATAATCGCGGCTAATAACAACGCTGGGATGCTCGGCAATTAACAGCGCGCGTACACGCTCCAACACCCGGTGAATATTGACCGGCTCATGCTTAAGCACACGGTTAGGGCCCAGCATGGAGTCGACCAAGTCGCGCAGCCGATCCACCTCTTCCACAATGATATGGGTATATTCGCGCAGCGCCGGATCGTCTAAATCCCGTTCTAACAGCTGTGCAGCACCACGAATCCCACCGAGTGGGTTTTTCACTTCGTGAGCAAGCCCACGGGCCAATATCTTGATGGTTTCTTGGCGAGTGGTCAGCGCCTCTTCACGCGAGATCTGCATTAACCGATCCCGCGGCTCCACTTCTAACAGTAACTCGTCGTCCGATAGCGGCGTCACGGTGTAGTCGACCGTCAGCGGCTCACTGTTCAGCGGCGTAATACGCGCTTCTCGCTGGGTGTAAGGATGAAACGCATCCCGCGCTTTAGCCAATACCTCATCGATGCTGTCAACACCGCCCAGAAGCGTATCTAGGCTGATGCCGTGAACGCGGCTTAAGCTAACCGCTAGTAAGGCTTCAGCGGCAGGGTTCATCCAGCGCACACGCAGCTCGCCGTCCAGCAGCAGTACCGCCGTGGTGAGATGTTCAAGCAAACGCTGATGCATGGTGGTGTCCTGAGAAATTACGTCTTCCATCGCCGTTGCAGACCTACAGGTGGATAATCAATGAGGGAACTGCAAAAAGCGCGCCAATTATGCATTTATGCCTAGTTGCACGGCTTGCGGGCATAGCCATAAAAGAAGATGGATCGTTTTAGCGCAATCACCGCGCCAAATGCCTCCATAACCGCACCAATTTAGTGCATTCGAGATTTCAACCACCCGGCCTAAGGCACCGTAATGGTCACCGCGGGCGTACGGTGCTGTAAACGCTGACTACTATCCAATAGCTCTGCTTGAAGCTCGTGCTGCCCCGCAGGAAGCCCTGTTAACCAGAAAACATCACTGTGCAGCGCGGTCTGGCTAATCTCTCCATTCACTATCAGCCGCACTTGGTGGTCATCGCGTAGCGGAGGCGCAATGGCCACTTCCACCGCGGTGCTTCGCTCCGGCAGCCGTGCGCCTTGCTGGGGCAGCGCAATCGAAAAGTGGTCATAAGGCATAAAAGGCTGCCCTGGCTTGCCACGTGGGCGCCCAGTAGCGGGCGTGGCCACCCTGGCCGTAGCCGCGCTTAACCCAGGCGGCAGGCTTGGTAACGGTGCCAATTCCAACGCCTCCCCGCCGCGGCCAGGGTTATCGGTAAACGTAACATTGCCGTGCTCATCAATGACCCTGAAAACCGTTTGCCCGAAAGCCGCACCTGAAATGATGGCCGCCCCGATGCCCAGTGCAGCGACCATCAAGAAGCTAATCGCGCACGTGGTTAGCTTACCCATACTGCTCCTCACACTTGTCACAACCTCAATAACGACAAAACCCCGCCGAAGCGGGGTTTTGATACTATTTTTATCAACTGTTACCACCGCGAGGGTGATGGTAACAGCTAGGTGCTAAAAGCGCTGATTAGCAGCTGTAGTACATATCAAACTCGATGGGATGCGTCGTCATACGGATACGCTCCACTTCTTCCATCTTGAGCTCGATGTAGGCATCGATCATTTCGTCGGTGAACACGCCACCTTCGGTCAGGAACGCACGGTCTGCGTCGAGAGCTTCCAGTGCTTGATCCAGGCTGTGTGCTACGGTCGGTACTAACTTGCCTTCTTCTGGCGGCAGGTCGTACAGGTTTTTATCCATAGCATCGCCAGGATGAATCTTGTTCTTGATACCGTCGATACCCGCCATCAACATGGCAGAGAATGCCAGGTACGGGTTGGCAGTCGGATCAGGGAAGCGAGCCTCAACACGCTTGCCTTTCGGGCTAGCGGTGTAAGGAATACGGATAGAGGCAGAACGGTTACGAGCACTGTAGGCCAGCATTACCGGCGCTTCAAAGCCAGGTACCAGACGCTTGTACGAGTTGGTAGAAGCGTTAGTAAAGGCGTTTAGGGCACGGGCATGCTTGATGATGCCGCCGATGTAGAAAAGCGCCATTTCAGACAGGCCAGCGTACTCGTCACCGGCGAACTGGTTCTCACCACCCTTCCAGAACGACTGGTGAACGTGCATACCAGAACCGTTGTCGCCTACCAGCGGCTTCGGCATAAAGGTCGCCGTTTTGCCATACGCGTGCGCCACATTGTGGATCACGTACTTCATTTCCTGAACTTCGTCAGCTTTTTTCACCAGCGTGTTGAATTTAACGCCGATTTCGTTCTGACCCGCGTTGGCAACTTCGTGGTGGTGAACCTCGACAGTCTGGCCAATCGCTTCCAGGGTGTTACACATCGCGCCACGAATATCGTGGAAGCTATCAACCGGGGGAACCGGGAAGTAGCCGCCTTTAACGCGCGGGCGGTGGCCCAGGTTGCCGCCTTCTACTTGGCTATTGGTCGCCCATGCGCCTTCATCGGAGGTGATTTTGTACATGGAGCCCTGAATGTCAGACTTCCAATGTACTTCGTCAAAGATAAAGAATTCAGGCTCAGGACCGAAAAACGCGGTGTCGCCCAGGCCAGTAGACTCTAGATAAGCTTCAGCGCGCTTAGCGATGGAGCGCGGATCACGATCGTAGCCCTGCATAGTGGCCGGCTCGATGATGTCGCAGCGCAGAACCAGCGTCGCATCTTCGGTGAAGGGGTCGAGATAGCCAGTGCCATCTTCCGGGCGCAGAATCATGTCGGATTCGTTGATGCCCTTCCAGCCTTCGATAGAAGAGCCATCAAACATCTGGCCATTCTCAAAGAATTCTTCGTTCACATCGCGAGCAGGCACAGTAACGTGCTGTTCTTTACCGCGAGTGTCGGTGAAACGCAGATCTACCCACTTAACATCATGTTCTTCAATTAGCGCGAGAGTCTTGGCTGACATAGAGTCCTCCGGTATGAGCGTGGCTTAAAGCTAACGACTGTAAGCTACCGATAAATGTGTTGTTCGACAAAATACGCGCTAAACCGCACGTTTGTCATTCTTGTTCGCTCAACGTTTGCCTGACATTAGTGAACAAATCGCTCAGCGAGCATTTCAAACCGGCTATCGTTTTAGCACGTCGTAGGACTTATGCCTACGGCCCGCTAGCCGCTTGCAAATATAATGCAGAGAGCATGCCAACTCTGCACCAATATGGCATAGAAAAACAGCAACCAATTGTTTTATAACTGTTAAAAAGTGGATCAGGATGCCTCTTGATGACGCAAAGCGGCTAAATACAGGTTCGGAAGCTGTTTAAGAAAGCCATGGCGCACCAATACAGAGCAAAAATAATGTCTTACGCGCCAATTAAGTGCATTAATAATAATGACCCCTCTTTTTTGGCTCGCAAGTTTTTTTACTTGCTACGCAAATAAGCCAGCTACTACAATAAATTACAATTTGATAGATTTGCTCACAATCGGAGTCGGCAAATGGGATCGGTTTGCTTTATCGTTGATGCCATGGTGACGGGTAACATGTTGCCACGCCACTTAAAATCCATACGTGATTCTGGCGTAGCCGACCACTTGCTGCCCATTTTGGTAACGAGCACGCAAGCCCATGCGCGTCTCAGCTCGATTGAGCAGCGTTACCACACTCATTGTTTGATCACCCCCAAGCTACCACTAGGCGCACGCCTCAATAAAGCAGCCTTTGCCAGCCAAGCTGAGTGGTTAATTATTGCACTGCAGAAACAGCCACTGCCTGCCAGCCTATGGGGCTCACTCTACCCGCAATTAAACACCTACAGCCTTGATGCCTTAATTGTTGGCCTTGCTCAGCCGTCATTGTCCAAACGCATCCTGCGCCGCTTATTGGCAAGCACGCTGCTGTTACCGCCCTACATAGCCGTCAGGCGGGTCTGGCTTGAGCGCCTGGGTGGATTTGATCCCGAGCTGGATGACGGCAGCGCGATTGACGATTTTTTACAGCGCTTGCATGACTGCCCCACTCGCCTAAAAACGTACAGCGGCCGCTTGCTTAGCCAAGCGGATGAACACACGCCCGCCATACTGCCTAACGACCCGGATCTCGCTTACACATCGAAGCGGTAAGCCGTGCCTTTCGACTTATGCACTAACGTTTTCCCATTAACGTACCTTCAAGCGCTTGCCGAACAGCATCGCTCCCAGCGTGGTGGTATTCGCCAATTTATTAAGGGCCACCGACCCGACGAGCCCCACGACGATGAGTACCAGCGCATACACGCCAATCGGCAACGAAAAAGGCTCAATCACCAGATCGGCAAGCACAAAGAACATGGGGTGGGCCAAGTAAATCCCAAACGAATACGCATTGATGTGGCGTACCCACAACGGCGCCTGGCGCCCAGCCAAATAACGCATGGCACAAAGCGTAAACAGCACGAAGAACGGAATCACCCACACCTCTTTGGATGAAAACGCCAGCCACCCCGCAAACGTCGCCGCTATAATTAGCGCCACCAACAGCACCAACCACGCTGGGTGCGCCAATTGCTGCATCCAGGTGGGCCGCTCAGTAAGGACGCCCTCTGGGGCTAGCGGGTAATAGCGCACTAGCACCAGCGCCAGGAAAAACACATAGATCCACCCCAACGGGGCGATCCACAGCAGGTAGCCGGGCAAATCAACATCAAACCAATAAGCCAGCCCCCAATACGCCATGCTGATAACGCAGGCACCCCACAGCCATGGCACCGGATTCAAGCGCCACAGCTGCCAGCGGGTAAACAGCCAATAAGCCACGTAAAACTGCATCGCAATGATCAAAAAATAGCCATGCCAGCCCGCATAAACGTAATACTCGATAGCATTAGCCACGAACCCCACCGGCTCATCCGACGCCTGTTGGCTTAACCACTCAGCGGTGGAATAAATAAAGCCATACACAAAGTACGGCACCATCACATACTTTACACGCTGAGTAAGAAACCCCTCCGGCACGGATTTATCGTAGCGAACAGCAAACACAAAGACCGATATAAACAAAAAGATTGGCGTACCCAGCACCAGCGGCAGGCGCATTAAATCAGTGGCGACATTATCAAGGCGCTGATTGACGTGATCTAATAAATGAAACAAAAAAACGGCTATACAGCCGTAAGCGCGCAACCAATAGATCTCTTCAACTTTTCGCATTGGGCCTCCCGCCGCTACATACGCCTAACCTGCTATTCTGCATTACTACTTTGTGTAACTATTCTGCGTGCCTGCTCTGCATGACGAGTCTGCAGAACGAGTCTACATAGCTACGATGAACAACCGGTGCCGTTGCGCTGTCCGACTTTATTAAACTATTTTAATTCCGGAGAAAACGTGTTCATCCCAAAGCCACCTTTCCTCTCCTACCGGTGTCGCACCCTACTCACCACTTTTATTGGGTGGCTAACACTCAGCGGGCAAAGCTTGGCAAGCGACGTTGAGCATCATCATTTTTCCTCACCCACCCTCGGTTACGACTACCCCTATAGCGTGTATTTACCTGATAATTATGACACCCAGGCGACCGCACCCTATCCCGTCATTTACATGCTACACGGCTCCTTTGGTACCGACCGCGACTGGGTTTCCCGCGGCAATTTACAACAGGTAGCCGACAGGTTAATTCGCGCAGGGCATATACCCCCAGCAGTTTTCATTATGCCCGGTAGCCGCAGCTGGTGGGTAGATGGCCACAACGAACCCGCCCGTAGCGCTTTTTTTAATGACCTAATGCCCCACGTGGAAGCTACCTATCACGTTGGGCAAGAACGCCACCTACGTGGCGTAGCGGGGCTTTCCGCCGGTGGCTACGGCGCGCTTAACTTCGCCCTAGAACGGCCTGATTTATTTGCTGCCGTAGCGGCGCTAAGCCCCGCAAGCTACGTCCCCCTACCACCGCGCAACTCCTCCGCCTGGCGCCACCCAGCCTTTATAAATGACCAAGGGCAATTTGACCGCGAGCTTTGGGAAACCCTCAACTACACCGCCCATTTAGAAGAATACCGCCTGCGCGTCATCCCCCGCGGCACCGATGAAGAAGGCGACCTTCCCCCCGTGCCACTGTATATCAGCGCCGGGCGCAGCGACGTATACGACGCAGAGTTTCACGCCCGCTTACTCCGCCAAGCCATGGAGCGCATTCAACCCAACGAGGTACGGCTCGACCTTTACCCCGGCGGCCACACATGGCAGGTTTGGCGCGCCAGCCTACCGGCAGCGCTTAACTTCCTGTTTCAATATGTGGGTCAGCCCAATAACGTAGCGGCAGCGGAAAAGTCGGCGGAACAAGCAATGCCTGTCGAAGAAAGCCCTGGTGAAGTAAGCAGCTGAACGCACTACACTAAAGCGACATCCAACGTGACAAGGAAGACGACGATGCATCAGCATGTAGAATGGGATAACCCAGGTAGCGCCAGCGTAGCGGAGTACTTTAAAAACGACCCCGACCATAACGCCCCCGACCCAGGCGACATTATTTCTGCCCGCTACCAAGGCGCCATGGTACGCATCAAGGTAGAAGCATACCGCGAAGATGACGCAGTAAGCATTGGCGAAGTTGTCGCGATCATCGACGCCAAAGGCGGCCGCCACCAAAGCCACAGTAAACTCGATGTCGGCCACATCGTCAGAGTCCCCGACGACAAACGCGCCATGGAAACACCGCCGAAAGAAGATTAACTCGTTAGCGCGTTCCTGATTTCAGTAACAGAGGCCATCCAACGTGATGGCTTTTTAGTGGTTCCTCGTTATTCTTCAGAGCGGGAGTATCTCTACCAGCTTGATAGATGCACTGGTAGAAGGTAGCTTTAGCTCGCGGCTCTTTAGGCTGCCTGGGCGGCAGCTATCATGTTAAGCCTCGCGAGTGCGGGGAGCTGTGGTTTTCAGGCTGTAGGCGAAGCCGAAAGCACGGTTCATCCCCGCTCGTGCGGGGATCGGCGTTTATTGACGACCTGGGCATTATCCCCGCGCGGTTCATCCCCGCTCGTGCGGGGATCGGCTGCTCATTAATGTCGCCATTGTTGAAAGCGTCGGTTCATCCCCGCTCGTGCGGGGATCGGTGGTCAGTCGCTTTTCGTAGCTGCTGGTTGATCGGTTCATCCCCGCTCGTGCGGGGATCGGTTGTTCTGCTGTGGTGCCTGCTGCTGGCCTTGCGGTTCATCCCCGCTCGTGCGGGGATCGGGGTCTTCCGCGTCGTACAGGCAGTGCCAATTCTGGTTCATCCCCGCTCGTGCGGGGATCGGGACTTCCCAGAAGTCTTGAAACAGCTCCTTGTCGGTTCATCCCCGCTCGTGCGGGGATCGGTACGTGATGCCTGCCACTGGTAAACGCCTCACCGGTTCATCCCCGCTCGTGCGGGGATCGGGCGCTCACAGATCGCGAAGTCCACGCCATGTACGGTTCATCCCCGCTCGTGCGGGGATCGGTAGCTTGGGCTCAGTCTCAGTTAGACGCCGCCCGGTTCATCCCCGCTCGTGCGGGGATCGGCTGACCAGCACTGGTGCGACTTCCGCCCCGACCGGTTCATCCCCGCTCGTGCGGGGATCGGCTTCACCTCGATGCGTGCCTTTTCCATGATGGCGGTTCATCCCCGCTCGTGCGGGGATCGGGCTGATATCTATTCCATAGTCACCCAGCACGCCGGTTCATCCCCGCTCGTGCGGGGATCGGGGCGATGGTGGTGACGATGTCGCGGACGGTGACGGTTCATCCCCGCTCGTGCGGGGATCGGCTTTTGCTCTTTTAGCTTGCTGTTTAATACATCGGTTCATCCCCGCTCGTGCGGGGATCGGCGATCATTTCCGATTGAGCGCCAATGGTATCGCGGTTCATCCCCGCTCGTGCGGGGATCGGTTGCGTGCGCGCCAAGATGATATAGCCGCAGACGGTTCATCCCCGCTCGTGCGGGGATCGGCGATACTTTAAAACAGCTGGGCGCTGCTTCCACGGTTCATCCCCGCTCGTGCGGGGATCGGGGATTTGCATCGAATGTTTTCATGTCGATCCTCGGTTCATCCCCGCTCGTGCGGGGATCGGCCCTGAATTTGTGATAGAAACGTCGGGCGCATCGGTTCATCCCCGCTCGTGCGGGGATCGGGAACACGGCACTGTGCCCGGCAACATCGTTGGCGGTTCATCCCCGCTCGTGCGGGGATCGGAGCCAAGCGCTCTGCATGTAGGCGGGCCGACTCGGTTCATCCCCGCTCGTGCGGGGATCGGAAGGGCGTGTAATAGTCGGCCGTGTGGTTGAGCGGTTCATCCCCGCTCGTGCGGGGATCGGCATACCGATGTCTACGATGGCGTATTGCTCGCCGGTTCATCCCCGCTCGTGCGGGGATCGGACGTTGCTGAATGAACACGGCTGGCGCGGTGACGGTTCATCCCCGCTCGTGCGGGGATCGGTGCGTAGAGTGGGATAGGGGCGACTGCGAGTTCGGTTCATCCCCGCTCGTGCGGGGATCGGGGCCTTATCTTCGCTTAGCTTATCTGCTTTGGCGGTTCATCCCCGCTCGTGCGGGGATCGGGTCCGAGGATGTTACCTAATGGCCTACACCTCGGGTTCATCCCCGCTCGTGCGGGGATCGGGTTACACAAGATACATTTACCCAATACGCACAGCGGTTCATCCCCGCTCGTGCGGGGATCGGGTCCTGGCGATGCGCGCCGTTCTTTTTTGATACGGTTCATCCCCGCTCGTGCGGGGATCGGGGTGGTGGTGCGCATTTGTCCTCGCCAGCATACGGTTCATCCCCGCTCGTGCGGGGATCGGCTTTCCAACTCGGCACGCTCGGCTGGGGTCATCGGTTCATCCCCGCTCGTGCGGGGATCGGGTCGTGATAGCCTTCAATAATGTTGCGCATGGCGGTTCATCCCCGCTCGTGCGGGGATCGGGGCCTATTTGCATCAATAACTTCTTTCATCACCGGTTCATCCCCGCTCGTGCGGGGATCGGCACTGCCTCAACCATTACGTCAACGCTTGCGCCGGTTCATCCCCGCTCGTGCGGGGATCGGATCGAAATGCAAGCCGAGCTAATGCGCGAGAACGGTTCATCCCCGCTCGTGCGGGGATCGGAAGACGCTTTAGCGCCTCTTTCACCCCATCATCGGTTCATCCCCGCTCGTGCGGGGATCGGTGAAACCCTAGAACGTACCGTTGTAACGGTAACGGTTCATCCCCGCTCGTGCGGGGATCGGGAGGAGTTTACCGCTACACACTACCGGACTGACGGTTCATCCCCGCTCGTGCGGGGATCGGCGCTGAGGCGGCAGGTATCCCCAACCGCATGACGGTTCATCCCCGCTCGTGCGGGGATCGGGCGTTTGGCTTGCGTAGCTGGATCTCTTCGACCGGTTCATCCCCGCTCGTGCGGGGATCGGTTCCTCGGCGTTTAGGCCAATGACATCGTAGGCGGTTCATCCCCGCTCGTGCGGGGATCGGGCAAGGGTGCGGGCTGGTCGCCGCTTCCCAGTCGGTTCATCCCCGCTCGTGCGGGGATCGGAACATGCTGGTGGCCGCCGCCGAGCAAGGCCGCGGTTCATCCCCGCTCGTGCGGGGATCGGGAGTGCGGCCGCCTGAGCAGTTGAAGCGATGCCGGTTCATCCCCGCTCGTGCGGGGATCGGCGCTGCTATCCAAAGTAACCGCGTTGCTAAATCGGTTCATCCCCGCTCGTGCGGGGATCGGACGCTAGGGCAGCGCTTCATTAGGTTCTGTTGCGGTTCATCCCCGCTCGTGCGGGGATCGGTAACGCTGAATCGTTCCCCGCAGCTTGACGCGCGGTTCATCCCCGCTCGTGCGGGGATCGGGGTGGCCCATTCGCTCATGGTGAGCGTGACATCGGTTCATCCCCGCTCGTGCGGGGATCGGGACGTTGAAGAGTGCGCCGAGGTTGTCGAGGTCGGTTCATCCCCGCTCGTGCGGGGATCGGCGAACTACCCGCCGGGGCAGAAGGAACGCGCGGCGGTTCATCCCCGCTCGTGCGGGGATCGGGTGATGACTCATGTAATGACCAAGCATGGATGCGGTTCATCCCCGCTCGTGCGGGGATCGGGGTTGGATTAAAGCTAATGATCGCGATATTAGCGGTTCATCCCCGCTCGTGCGGGGATCGGTCTGTCCAGCCATTCTTCCGATGTCGGTATGTCGGTTCATCCCCGCTCGTGCGGGGATCGGGCCAACGCTAAACCCTGTTCAATCATAAATTGCGGTTCATCCCCGCTCGTGCGGGGATCGGTTTACGGCCCGCTGGATTAGCAGGCATTTCAACGGTTCATCCCCGCTCGTGCGGGGATCGGACGAATGGCATCACGCGCAGGCATACCAATTGCGGTTCATCCCCGCTCGTGCGGGGATCGGTTACGTTATAGTCTCCCGTTTTAGGCATGTTGCGGTTCATCCCCGCTCGTGCGGGGATCGGGACCCTGTACGCTGTGTTGCTGCGTCTATCAGCGGTTCATCCCCGCTCGTGCGGGGATCGGCGTGCAAATGCAAATAAGGAAAGCTAACAATTGCCCGACGGTTCATCCCCGCTCGTGCGGGGATCGGTCGCCTCAGCAGCCTTATCAGGGTCACCAGTGCGGTTCATCCCCGCTCGTGCGGGGATCGGCAAAAGATATTTCACGCGATATAATGAATGGTCGGTTCATCCCCGCTCGTGCGGGGATCGGATCAAAGCGTTTTTCATTGGCTTTTGGCAGGGCGGTTCATCCCCGCTCGTGCGGGGATCGGCGTCGGTCACGGTGTGGCGTGAAGTGCGCCGCCGGTTCATCCCCGCTCGTGCGGGGATCGGATCATCACAGTTTTTAATAAGATTAGATGAAGCGGTTCATCCCCGCTCGTGCGGGGATCGGGATGGTCATCCGCGTTATGTGGATCTTATTAACGGTTCATCCCCGCTCGTGCGGGGATCGGCTCTTCGATCTGGCTGGCAGCCGCTTGGTAGGCGGTTCATCCCCGCTCGTGCGGGGATCGGTTACCCAACGCTGCTGGTAGGGCAACAGCACGCGGTTCATCCCCGCTCGTGCGGGGATCGGTTGTTGGCCACCGGCGCCAAGCCCTAACATGCCGGTTCATCCCCGCTCGTGCGGGGATCGGCATCTTGATCATTTGTGTAAAACTACTGAAAACGGTTCATCCCCGCTCGTGCGGGGATCGGGCGCGCAGTGTGTAACTAGCGTCGATAAGGGCCGGTTCATCCCCGCTCGTGCGGGGATCGGCTGCTTGGCGTGATGCGTGTAAAAAAGCTGGTCGGTTCATCCCCGCTCGTGCGGGGATCGGACTTGTTGTAGATATTTGATCTACAAGAAGAAAATAGCAGATAAAAATTCTACCAGCTATTTTGCTTACTTTTTAACCACTTTAAATTATTAAAGATCAAATAAAATCAGCTAGTTAACTTGTGGTGGCGAAAAGCGCACCAAACGTAACCCGTCATGGTCGACGGGTTCTCGGCGGTTTTCACCATAGGTTTGAAATTCAAAGCCGGATTCATGGTTGCTGGCCCAGGCCATGGCCACGTTGCCATCTTCTGCCAGGGCTTCCACCTGCTCCCAGATCATTTCGCGAATGCGCCTGCTAACGTCGCCAACGTAAACACCGGCTCTAATTTCCAAGAGCCACACTGCTAACCTGCCGCGTAGGCGCGGTGGTACAGCTTCTGTAATTACCACGAGCATTGCCATTTATCCGCTCCTATGCCCGGCATCGCCAACCGAAGGGGGTTCGGGAATCGCAGGCGGTACTGCATCAGGTGCTGGTGGCGGCGGCTGAATATCACCAGCGGCAAGCACATCTTCGATCATGGGGATTAAGCGCTGGAGTATGCGGGATTGCTTGAACGCATCGCGGCAAGAGATACGCACTTCTCTTTCCGGCATGGGCGGATTGCGCGCCGCCACTCGAAAGGCCGCAGGCACTACCGTTTCAAACTTCACGATGTCGGCAATATCGTACACAAAGCTCAACGGTTTGCCGGTGTGCAGATAGCCAATCGCGGGGGCGTAGCCTGCCGCCAAAATAGCCGCTTCGGTTATGCCATAGAGACAAGCCGTGGCAGCAGACAAGCACTGATTTGCAACATCAGAAGCCTCCCACTGTTTGGGATCGTAACGGCGTCCGTTCCATTTAACGCCATACTGTTTAGCTAACAGTTGATATGTTTTGCGCACCCTTGCGCCTTCCATACCACGCAGTTGCTCGATGCTGCAACGCGAAGGAGGCTCTTCACCAAAGCGCAGTTCAAACATCTTTCGCACTACTTTAAGGCGCAGCTTTTCATCCAACGCCAGCTGCGCCTGATAGAGCAATTTATCTGACCGCGCACCACCCGGTTGGCCAGCGCTATAGAGCCGTACGCCAGCATCCCCTACCCAAATCAGTAATGTGCCTACCGTAGCCGCCAGCTTTATTGCGGCATGTGAAACCCGCGTACCCGGTTCAAGCAACAGGCAAGCCACCGAACCCACCGGGATATGCATGCGCTCGCCATTCACCTCATCTATGACGACAAAAGCACCGTCGCGTACATCTATCTGCCCCATCCCGATAAAAATCATCGACATTCGGTCTTTTTCGGGAATGGGCTTTAGCGGAATAAAGCCCATGTTGGTCTCCTAAGGTCGGCGCAGTAGTAGCAAACCACCACCAAATGCTTTGGCCCGCCCAATGCCGTGGGCCATTGTTTCGACTAGTTTTCCTGGATTGGTAACTTCCAGCAGGCCTTCGTAATCCACCGTTGAGAACTGAACCGGCTTGCCGCTCCCTTTATTCAGCACATGCTGGCGGTAGGCACCCAACTCTGGCGTAACCGGCAAGCTAAAGCCCCATGTTTCAGCGCGGTTTTCGAGCCACTCACGGGCTTTGCCATTCATCGCATCAACACAGGCCTGGCTGGTGCGCTGCCCCGGCGGGAATGGCTTTTTAGCTGCCATTAACACATCGGCACGCTGGCCACGTTGTCCAGGCACGGAAATCGCCATTGTGGGGTTAGCGCGTAGGCGAAATGCCAGTCTCTCGCCCACCTTGAGTTCTGGCGCGTAGGGTTTGCTCTCTGCAGTCAGTAAGCCTGCCACTGATACAGGTTCACGATCTGAAAGAACATAAAATAGCGGTAGTCCTTTGGGGCCTCTACTCTCTTCGGCTTCTTCCAGCTCTTGCCTAAAGACAAAGGGCCGTGGCCCTTCGTAGTCAGGGAATAGCTGCCATAAAAGCTGGTGAGCCGTATAGGCTTCAGCGTTCATCACATCAAACAGCTTGTCGCGAGACAGCCCGTTCAGGTCAACACGTACACGTGAGAGATACATTAGCGCGCCTCCTCTGCTGCTATGGCCCGGCGAAACTCTAACCGGGGGCCAAACTGCCAGCGCCGACGATTCAACGGCAAATCCCACACATCGTTGTACTCTGCTGCCTGATCATTGCCGTCTAACGTACTGGCTTCTCCCTCCCAGGCGTAGAGCGCTTCATCGGGAAAACGCAGAGCCTTTCTGTCTTCTTGGCAATTGACCGCTAGCTTAGGGAACGCTATATCAAGCGCTTCTTTAAGCGTGTTGCACTGCCGGCGCTGGGGTGCAAGCGGCGCAGCGGGCGGGCAGGATTTTCGCCCTAGATAAAGTGGGTAATGGGGTGTTTTTAGCGCTTGCTCAAGCTCAGAAAGCGTGAGGGTTGACGCTGGCGTTAGCCACACAGCTACTGTCCATAGACCATCACAGCGATAGTCCCGGCTAGAGAGGATCGTTTTCAGCGCATCGCGCGGCGCGCTTAGCTCTTCTTTGCGGGTGTGATAGCTCACTTTTGACTGCGCGGCAGGCATCTGCACTGTGTGGTAGTCGCGCATCAGCATACCGGGTGTGTACTGTTTTACGCCCATGGCAATGCTTTCCCGCAGTTGCATTTGGCCTGCATCATCGTCTCGGCGAATTCCCAGCGCTGCGCCGAGCAAACCAAGCACGGCGCCTTTGCCAGGATAAGTTGCCGTGGGGCGCGTTTCACCAACGGCAGCTTCCCCCCAACTGGCAAGCGGCGCATAGAGCCGAAAAATAAGATAGTCGGTCATGCCGCCTCCTTATTGGTCGGTTTTTAAGAAAGCGATCAGTTCTTTAAGGCTGCCTTTTCTAACATTGCCCTTTAGCTGCGGTTCTTCATAGCCGGTCTCAGCACTGGTGACAAAGCGACTGTCCGCACCTGCGTCATAGGCACTATCAAACGCGTTAGCTTGCTCTTCAATACGCTTAATAGCATCGAGTGCTTGATCTTGCCCCACGATAGGACGCAGATAAGCGGTGGAGAGTGAGCGCGGCTGCTGGTTGCCTTTTTCAGCCAGCACGTAGCTCGCATGGGCGCGGGAGCCAAAACTGTTTTGCTTGCCTTTGGGTGACGTTTTAGCCGCAGCTTCCACTAGCGCAGCAATCGCCTGGTCGGCTAGTTCACGGTTGCCTTGCAGGTTCTCAACCAACTGCTGGCGGTCAATGCAGATATAGAGGTAGAACAACCCAGCCCCAAAGCCAGATTCACCAATATGGGCCGCGCCGCGGTCTTTATCACCGCTGTTTAAGTCATCGACAGCGGTAAAGTAATCATCTTCTACTTCAGCGGCATGCACGGTGATGGCGTGGGCCACTTGGCAGGCGGCATCGACGTTATATTCAGGAACGGCGGCCAGCATACGGCCAAACAGCGCTACATCGGCGGCAGCAGGTTTGTGGCGTAAGAGCTTTAATTCGTCATCGTTTGGCTCGCGCTTCTCTGCCACCAGTGTTTCCACCAGCTCGCTGATCGCTTGGCGTTCTTCCAAGCCAACGTGCACTAGCTGCTCGATCTCAAACTCTTTAGCTTCGCCTTTTTCTACTTTACGCAGCTTGCCAAACACGCCCGCTATTTTTTCTGCGCAAGTCCCCGCCATTTTTTGATCAACGCCTTTTTCTACTAACTGATCGTAAGCTTCTTTGCCCAGACGCTTAGTACGCGTGCCCACATGCCCAGCCAGCGCTTCTTCAAAGAGCGCAGAGGTACGCCAAGTACGCTTAAGGCTTTGTGACGAGACACGTAGACGCTTAGCACCCCCCATCAAGGCAGTTTTGGGGCGGCCCAGGTCATCACGGTTCAGGTTGGCGGGCGGATAAGAGGTCAGCAGGTGCAGTTGAATAAAGTGGCTCATGGATAACTCCGTTAGTGATTTCCATATGAAACTAGAAAGGGTGATAGTCAGTCGTAAAATCAGTCGCCGCGGTGGCTATAGCGAGATGTTGCTGCGAAATAGTCATTTGCCAGTACAAATCCAAGCCGCTGGGTAGGCTTGGCAGATAAACGTCCACGATGTTCACGCCACCAGAGTGAGATAACACTCGCCAGCAGTACAACACTGACATCCCTCTTATCTGCAAGCGCCAGCGCGCGGCGTAAGCGCTGGATAAACTCTTCAGGCGTACGGCAGGAAAGCAGCTGCTGAAACCGAAGCTCACTCATTAACGGTTTACCGGTTTGCTCTTTTTGCTGACCAAGGCGCGCGGCTAACGATGCGCTCTTCTTTTCTTCGCGCAGCTCCGCAGCGATTAACGCAATACATGACCAAACTTGTAATTTTTCATCGCGATAATCCGTTTGTTTCGTCGTCTCCGGTAGCATCGCCCAAAGCTCACGAAAACCTTGAGTTAACATCGCTGCTTCCGCGCTATCACAGCGGCGCAGTACTGCTCGGACACCTCGGGGCAGTGGCGGCTGGGGGGTGAATGCTTTCAAAGCCTGTGGGGTTAACGTCAAACGCTGCCACCAGCGGCGCAGGGCGGCGGCTTCATCCAACTTCAAAGCGACGAGCGCTTTTTTCTCCGCCTCGGACAAAATATCTTCTTTTTCGATTGTTTCCGGCGTCTCCACATTACTCATCAGGCGTCTCCTGTCGTTGTTGCAGCAGAGGCCGCATTACGCTTGGCCTTCGCGGAGGGGTCAAAATCACCCTGTTGGATAAAGTCACTCACCACTTTGCTACCTTTGCTCTTACCACCAAGAAAGCTTTGCAGCTGCCGATGGGCAGCGGTAGCGCGTTTAAGGTCCATACTTTCCTGGGCACCGCTTAGGGCTAGGTCTTCGAATACACGCATGGCTTCACGCTTAAGGGCGAAGTACCAACGCTCAGCAATGTCAGGAGGAATATGCGGAGGTGGCGAGTCTTGTTGCAGAACCTGCTGAAGGGCTAACAACGCTTTAAAAAACCCAGGCTGGGTTACATCGTAAAATTGGTTATCAATGGCACTCATATCACCCTTGGCATCCGATGGCCGCGAAAACCAAGCGTTTTTAACTTGAGTGCGAACCATCCAGGCGATATTGCGTGATAGCTCGGTCAGTTGGTGAACCCAGGCGCGGAGCCTTTCCTGCTGACCTTGTGGAATGTCCACCAGAGGCATTTCGATGCTGTACCATCCCCGCGGCTTCATGTTGTCCATGTCATAGCCAAACACCCATAGGCGCGCCTCTCTCAGTAACGCCTGAATGTCTTCGCCACGAGCTCGCTCTTGTGTCACTAGCTTTTGTTTGTGGATGTAGCTTTTCAGCACCGCTGCCGCGATTGCACCACTGCTTTCTTCATTATTCAGTACAAAGCCTGACCAGTGCCGATAGCCAAGCCCACCCGGCTGGCCTTTGCTGGAAAGAGGCAGCTCATTGGGCTTTTTGGGATCACGTCGGTAGGGTGTTAGCGGGTGTAACCATGGGCCGTCGTAGTTTGCCCCCTGCTTTTTAGCGCGTAATTCGCGCACTACCCTCTGGTTTTTTCGTCCGCAAATATCGCAGGGGCATTCATTTGCTTCTTCAAATAGCAGCCGGAAGCGACGCGGCATTGACCAGTAAGCGTGTAGGGGGTGGGTGTCTTCCGGTAGCACCTCGGTGCCTTTTTTATCGCTTACCCGCGTATCAGCCATCCAGAAAAATAGTGAAGGTTCTTCTGGATGCGGCGTCGACCACTGCTGCCCTTTCTGGATGGCTTCTTTCTGCGTAATGACGTTTAGCCACAGCCGTTCCCACAAGCTGGCTGTGGCTAACTCAGGCATGACCAGTGTGGTCAGCGGGCCACCACCACGAAGGCCCACACGGATACCGGCACCGCCCGCAGGCGCATTGATCTGCATGGTGTAAAGCGCTATGGCCGCACAGGCATCACACATCACCTCAACGCGGCCGCGCTTTACGAAAAAGTCAGTATTGTTTTTGATGCCGTTAGCGCCGGGGGCATCAATTAATAACCCACTGACAGTGGCGTTTTTCACATCCTCCAGCGGGTCAAGGTCTTGCATAAAACGAGGGCCGTCGCCGTCCAGTTCAAAAGCACTACTGAAAGGCGCAAACGCCTTGTCCAACTCTTCAACGCTGGGTCTTTCAAGTAATCGATCAAGCCAGTCGTCATGGGTTTTCGGCGGCAACGCCGTTTGTAGCAGGCCGATCAGGAACTGGTAGGCAGCTCCTTGAAAGTCTGCTCGCGGCAGGGCGAGGTTAATTACATCAGAATCGACCACTGCTGAGGGAGGGCGGTTCTCTACCTTTCCATCTTTCAACAGTAAGGGCAGCCAGGAGTCTTTAAGTAAATTCATGTACACCTCGATAGTGTCGTCTGGTGTCGGCGCTTCGTTTACACTGAAAAAAATTAGGGTTAGTCAGAAGGTGGGGAGGATCAGAACAATGGCGATTCATTACGAACAGGATGCCTATGCCTGGGCGCTTGAACAGGCGGGGCTGCTGCGGGCTGGAAAACTGGACAAGCTGGATCTTGAGCACCTTGCCGAGGAGATTGAGAGCATGGGGAAAAGCGAGCGACGTGCCTTGATTAGCCAACTGGCCCGCTTGCTGATGCACCTGCTGAAATGGGATCACCAACCGGAGCGGCGTTCGCGTAGCTGGCGGTTGACGATTCAGGATGCTCAAAGCAAAGTGAGTCGCCTGCTGAAGGACAACCCCAGCTTGAAGGCATCGCTGCCTGAACTGATGAGCGAAGCTTACGACGATGCTCGTCGTGCCGCTGCGATTGAAACTGACCGGGAACCCCAGGAGTTTCCCGAGCAGTGCCTGTACAGCTATGAAGAAGCCATGAACTTTCAAGCCAGCGAACATTGAATGCCTCATGGCGTTTGCTCCTTACTGCCTAACCTTACGCCCCACTGAGTATCGTAATCGCACTCAAGGTCATCACCGGGCAGCCAAGCCTGAGTGTACTTCAGTGCTTTATAGCGCTCTTGAAGGGTAAGCCACTGGCCTTCATAGCGGCTTGGCAACGATGCCAACTTAGCGGCCTGGCTTTGGCGTAGCTTCACCTGGCTAAGCATATCAGCATGGCGGCTCTCGCCCGCCCATAGCGCCAGCTCGTTATCATCGGTTAGTGAAAGCAGCTCGACATTGACCGTGGGTTCGTCCATCAGCCTTGTGCCTATCTCTTGCTCTTCCTGCCACTGATCGCTTTTTACATAGCCCTCTTCCAGGTTGAGTGCGTTGAAGTTTGCCATCGAGCCCGCCGTTCTCTGCATTCCTTTTTGCTCGTAGCGCGCTGCCTGCAGAGCATCAGGAATATCGTCAGATACAGGGCCGTAAACACCTTCAATAAGATCTCTCGCCTCTTCGGGCATACGGATTGCTTTCAAACGACGCAGCACCCGCTGGGTTAACCAGCTTAACGATGTATCGCGATAAACCGCCTGGGTGCCTGGCAGCGTGCACTTGAGCCAATGCTCATCGGGATCTTCCGCCCAGGGCGGCGCTAGTACCAGCAGGCGCGGCAGGCAGCGTGCTCCACGCTGGTGGCGTTGTAAGCGTCCTGCCCGCTGGATAAGTAGATCGATGGGGGCGATGTCACTGACCATGACATCTACATCGCAATCCAGTGACTCCTGAAATACCTGCGTGCTGACCAATACTTGCCCCTTACGCACTTCAGGCGTTGAGTCTTTACCTAACCGCTCGATGACCTGGGACTCAATGCGCTGCCTATCGACCATTGCAAAGCGGCTGTGAAACAGTAGGCAGCGCTCAGGCTCTGGGTGGCGAGCAGCAATGGCTTCGAATGCGCGAATAGCGTCATCTACTGTATTGCGCACCCAAGCGATACACTCACCGGCCTCCACTGCTTCTATCACCGCTTCGATCGCCTGCTCCTCTTCGGTTAGCCAGGCGACTTCAACACTCCTGGACACCTCTTTGCGCGATCCTAGCGGCAGCTCTAACGGTTGCCCTTCGCTCACATGGGTCAGTAATGGAAAATCATCTTTTTGTGGTTTCGTTGCTGGCTGCCCAAGCCCTGATTGCCAAGCAGCCATTAAGGCACTGCGCATGGCGCGGGGGAGCGTGGCCGTTAGCAGAATCGCGCTACCGCCCTGGCGAGCATGGTAGGCCAGCAGTTGGCTGAGCAGTGTTTGCATGTAATTGTCGTAGGCGTGCACCTCATCAATCACCAATACCTTACGCGCTAGTCCGTACAAGCGCAGAGATTGGTGGCGAAACGGCAAAATCGCCATCAAGGCTTGGTCAATGGTGCCTACCCCCACTTCCGCCAGCAGCGCTTTTTTACGTGAATCCGCTAACCATTGGTTACAGCGGCTAGTGGCCGAAAGTTCGCTAACGGTGTAATCCAGATCCCTAGGCTGAGGCGCGGCAACGGCGGCGATAAAATCGTCGTTTAAATCCCGTGCACCGTGGGCGAGGACAAAAGAGGGAGAGGATTCAGCGGTATAAAAGCGGCGATGCAAATTGCCCAGCCGTGAGTACATGGCGTTAGAGGTTGCCATCGTGGGCAGTGCAAAATAGAGCCCATCGCCGTGTCCTGCTTCTAATAGGCGCTGAGTCAGAATACAGGCGGCTTCGGTTTTTCCTGAACCGGTAACATCTTCCAAGATAAACAGCTGCGGCCCATCCGTGAGAGCTACTGTCTCGGCGGCATGCTGCAAGGGCGTTGGCGTGATGGATTGCTTGTCAAACCAGTCGGCCATACCTGCGTAAGGCAACGGTTCGGAAAACTTGTTAAACCCTGTTTCTTCCAATGCTTTCTCAGCATTGTGTAACGCAATTTGCCAATAATCGGCGAGCGGTATTCTCTTCTGACAATAGGGAAAGTGATCCTGGTTCGAGCCCAGCCAGTCACTTAAAGTTGCCCAGCCTGCGATTGACCAGCTTAGCGTCTGCAGGGCATAAACCCATTCTTCTGAAAACAGCTGCTCGATTGGCCACTCTGGCGGAACGACGTTGGCCCAATCGGCAATAAACTGCCGCGTTGCTTCTACATCATCAGCGTGTTCATCACGACAGAAAAACCTCTCTATGTCGATATTGCCTGCGCTTACTGGCTGACCGTGATGGCCAAAAAAGGGTGGTGAGAGAACAGAAAAAGCTGCGCGAAGCGCTTTGCGCTCAGCGCGCGTCAAGCTTACTGACCACTGCAACGTGCCATCTTCAAACCAGTCTAGCCATTTAGCCTCCCAAACCACATCACCCAAGCGATCATGGCGCTCGGTATAGGCATATTGCGCAGCGGGAGGGACTAATGCCAAGCTTGAGACGGGTTGAAAAAGCCCCTGAAAAGTTCGGGAGAACTTACCGATATCGTGCAATCCCAACCAAAAAACCAATAGCTGACGTAGCACTCCAGGTTCAAGACTCAGTTGCACTGCCAGACGTTGTGTCAGCGGTCTATCCGGCGAAAGCAGCAACCAGCCCACCGCAGCAACATCTAAGTTGTGATACGGCAATAGATGACACTCTACACTCTGCCCTTTAGCTTGCGCTTTACCCCAGTAGTGATAGTAAATCACCGCCTCCCCTCCACCGTTTTACCAATACCTCATCTAATCATTCTTTATGCTTAAGCGCCATTGACCTTAGTCATACTTCGCCAACCCTGAATCCACCCTCGTCTGATTTGATTTGATTTGCGTGCTACGCTTAGCGCTACTGCTCCCCTATATAGGCACCTCTTCATGCATGCTTTTCGTCTTCTCGCCGCGTTGGTGACCACCCTGGTGGTCGTTATGCCTGCCTCTCTACAAGCCCAGGCACAAACAGATGGGCAGTGGAGTGAATACGATGAGGTATTTGAGAACGGCGCCAGCCACGCCAACGTTTGGCAGTGGGGCTGGACAGGCATTTACGGCACAAGCTTGGCGGTGAATGCGTACCAATCCAGCGAAGCAAGTGACCCGGATGACCGCTTTGATGCCCGGGTGGGCGTGGTGAAATCCGCCCTGGCCGTGGCCGGTATGCTGACGGATCGCCAGCCACACCCGGCGGCATTGGCCGAGTATGAGCGTTTGAAAGCCAGCGGCGATTTAAGCGGTGTGCAGGCGCTGGGCTTGCAGCTCGCCCAAGCCGAACGCGAGCGGCGTGGCTGGGGCGCCCGGGTGAGCTCGTTAGTGGTCAATGGCGTGGCGGGTGCGGTGATTGCCGCCGATGGCCGGGAAAGCGACGGCGCTATTAACTTTGCAACGGGTATGCTGGTTAACGAGCTGCAAATTTGGTCGCAGCCCAATCAAGCGTCTTCGGCGATTAATCGCTTCCAGCCCGCTACTCTATCGCTGGGTCCGATGACTATTCCTGGTGAATATGCGCTCAACGTGGGGCCACAGCAGCTTGGTGCTACCTGGCGCTACTAGGTTTTTACGTAAACTGCCTGCGCCGACCACAGAAATACCCCACCAAGAAAAATGCCAGTCAGCATTAACTGACTGGCATTAACCCAAACGCGGTGGCTTTTTTATTAGATGCTGAGGTGCTAAGCAGCAATCAAACAAACCAATAGTGATGAGGCATCCTGACACGACTTTATTTTCAGCTCAAAATGGTTAGTTGACCAGCGTGAGCAAATCACGTTTTTCGTTAAATGCCTCAAGATTGGCGAACTGTAAATCGCCCATTGCCTCACGAGTTTGTACAGTGCCAGAGCCCTGGTGAGGCTGAAGGATGACATTATTGAGCGCTAATAGTTTAGGGTTCACATTAGGCTCATTGTCGAATACGTCTAGTCCAGCGCCTCCCAATCGTCCCGACTCAAGCTGTTCGATCAACGCCTTCTCATCAATAACAGAGCCTCGGGAAACGTTAATGATGACAGCATTATCTGGTAAGGCGTTTAGCACGTCTGCAGACACTAAGTGATGAGTCTTTGTTCCACCAACAACAGTTACAAATAACACATCTACAGCGGCCGCCAGTTCTAGGGGTGTCTTATGATATTGCCAAGATGAGGGTGTATCCTTAGGGCTACGGGATTGATAGTGCACCTTCGATTTAAAAGCAGCCATTCTATCGGCTATTTCACGGCCGATACGTCCCATGCCAAGCACGCCGACTCGTAACCCACTGGCGCTGGCATTGAGTGGGAAGGTGCCACGGCGGGCCCACTCACCTTCTCGAACCCAGCGATCTCCGGCTAACAGCTGCCGCTTAAGAGCCAACAGCATACCTACGGACAGATCGGCCACATCGTCGTTGAGTACATTTGGCGTGTTGGTAACCTTGATACCACGTTCCACTGCAGCATTGATGTCAATATCGTCGTAACCCACACCAAAATTGGCAATGAGTTCTAGTGAGGGAAGCTGGTTCATCTCAGCGAGCCCAAAGGGGGAGTGACCATGATAGGCAACGCTTCGACAGGTGCGGCGAACCGCTTCTGGAAGATCATGTAGTAAAGCCAGGTTATCAATTGAGTGAGTTGAAAAACGAGTTTCAAGCTGCTGACGCTGACGCGGAGAATAATAACCAATCAAAATAACAGGGGAGGCTGACATGGAGACTCTCTTAGAAAGGATATAAGTAGCGAAAAATTAAACAGTGTTATTGATGCAGTAACCCGTCACGTTCTATCGCAAGGGTTTGCTGTCTCGTTAGATGGTGTAGTTTTGAAAGTGCAGCCAGCGCCCCCTCGCTATCGTTAACCGCAATAGATTGCATAATTTCAATATGCGGTTGCACCGTTGTGGCTGGTTCATAATTAGCAACTTGTGCCAAAAAGAAGCCAATGCGCCGAGAGACAGCATGTAAGGGCATGACGGCTCTTGCAGCAACGTCATGATTAGCAGCTTCACAGACTCGTTCATTGAAACGCTTGTCAATCTGTGAAAACAAAATATTGTCCCGTATTGCTAAAGAGTGCTCTGCTTGGCTGGCCATATTCAAAAACTCGGCCCGTTGGCTCTCGCTAGCAAGACGAGCCGCGCGCTCAATCAGTAGCCCCTCGACATGATGCCGCACATCTAGGGCCTCTAGTGCAGTAGTCGTGTCGATAGGCTTGATAAGAATGCCCTGCCGCGGCAGTACAGCCAGTAGATAATCATGCTTTAAGCGAAGCAGAGCCTCACGTACCGGCGTCCTCCCCATTTCCAACCGTACACATAAAGCTTGCTCGGTGAGGCTTTCCCCCGGCGCAAGCTCTAGAGTGACAATCATTTCCTCGATAGCGTTGTAAGCTACCTCTGCGTGTGAAGCGAGCAAAGACGGCTTCTGCATAACCTTACTCATGCTTCATGTCTCCTCGCCTTTATATGATGTATCAATTGTATCAGCGGCGGAACGACCCATATCGCCAGCGTCACTACAGCCAACCCGATCGCGAGAGGGCGACTCAAAAAAATCATTAAGTCGCCATTAGATTTAACCAGCGTGTTCAAAAAATTCTCTTCGATGATGGGAGCCAACACCACTCCTAAAATTGCAGGTGCCAACGGAAAGCCATTTTCTTCCATGTAGAAGCCAAGTAGCCCAGCAATAAGCATGGTAACTACCGCATATACGGTGTTTTCCACCGCAAAAGAGCCAATAATGCAGGCCGCCACAATCAGGGGCATCAATACACTACGTGGTACTGCCAGAATATGACGGAACAAACGGATGGCCATAATTCCAAAGGGCACGATTAATAAATTGGCGAGTAAAAACGCAAGAAAGACTGCCGTGATTAGTGTTCCCTGGGTTAGGAAGACAGTTGGGCCGGGATTAAGGCCTTTCATATAAAGCACGCCAATGATGACTGCAGTTAGACTGTCCCCAGGAATACCGAAAACGGTAGCTGGCACCATAGCGCCACCGACAGAAGCATTATTGGCAGCACTGGCAGAAGCCACCCCATCAACGATACCGGTACCGAAACGTTCGGGGTGGCGTGATTGTTTTTTGGTTGCCGCATAGGCGATATAAGAAGCAATATCGGCACCTGCGCCGGGTATTGCACCAACCAGTGTGCCAATACCGCAGCCCTGCAAAATCTGAAACCAGAGCCGCCGAATTTCCCCGAACACACCCCGAAAAAGCCCATCAAGCTTACCGATCGGCGGCCTATCGCTATCGCTTGGTGCTAGCGCAAAACGAAAAACTTCTGACATTGCGAACAGGCCAATCAAAACCGGGATAAAGCCTAATCCCCCCGAAAGGTAGCTGGTATCGAAAGTAAAGCGCGACTGCCCCGATACAGGATCAAGCCCAACAAAAGCGATAAGTAAGCCGATACATAGAGATATTATTCCCTTGGCTGCAGAGCCTTGGGATACACCAATAGCAGCGGTTAATCCGAGGCACGCAAGCCAAAAGTACTCAATCGAACTGAACTGCAGAGCTAGATCGCCCAATGAGGGCGCCGCAAGGATTAGCGCGATGCTACCGAAGATACCGCCGATAGAAGAACAAATAAGTCCAGTGCCTAAAGCTAGCCCGGCGTGACCATTACGAGTCATTTTATATGACTCATCAACGTAGGCTGCGGATGCGGGCGTGCCAGGAATACGTAACAAAGCGCCGGGGATGTCGCCTGAGAAAATAGCCATAGCGCACAGCGTCATTACACCAGCCAATGCTGGTACAGGATCCAGAAAATAACTAACGGGAACCATCAATGCCACCGCCATTGCCGCTGAGAACCCAGGAATGGCACCAACCATAAGGCCATAGATTGCACAAGCCACCATAACGCCGAGAGTCGTCGGCGTCATCAGCATCATGAAAGCATCGATCACCATGTAAGAACTCCTGCGAACGGTGTCAGTAGACCCCAGGGCAGTTGCACGGACATCAGTTGGTAGAAAAAACTATGCATCAGAATGCTACCGATAAAGGCAATTACGATGTCACGCACGATATGCCGATCAAAAAAAGCCAGCATTACAAAGAGCGAGATAGGCATGGCAATTAAGAAACCGAGAGAATTAAGCGTCGCGATGAAAAACGCGATAGTGCCAACCACAACACCAATCGATCCCAAAGCCTGTGACCAAGACTGGGCGCTGGGCAGCGCGGCCCACGCGATAGTAGAGCCACGCTGCAGCAAGGATTTGAGTGCTATAACGCTACCGGCGATAATCATCACGCAACCGATCAACGTCGGGAAAAACCCCGGCCCATAGTCGATAAACGTAAGCGTCGGCAATTGCTGGGCGAGGAAAACGACCACGCCTCCGAGAAGAATGAATACAAGCCCGTTGAGGCGATCATCGAAGCACAAGACAAAAACTCCGTTAGCAGAAAAGTCACTCTGAACGGGGAGCTTGCGCTCCCCATATATTTAGGAGTCGCCGTTGGCAAATCCTAAGGTTTGGATGATGGCGCGAACAGAGTCCTGTTGGTCCAACATAAACTCGTTAAAAGCTTCTGAGTCTCGCCACTGAATACCAAAACCGCGATCCTGCATTTGCTGGCGCCAGTCCTCGTCGTGAGTTATCTCATTCATAGCGCTTTCAAGCTCCGCGACAATCCCACCCGGAAGACCCGCTGGTGCGATTAACCCACGCCAAGCCCCAAGTTCAAGCTTCATATCAGTGGATTCCTGCAGCGCCGGAACGTCAGGGAAGGCTTCTAGCCGCTCATTACCCATTACAGCAAGCGCTTTGATTCGCCCGGAATCTATAAGCGGCCCAGCTTCCGGTAAGGAGGAAGGAACAACGTCAACGCCGCCTGCAGCAAGATCCTGCAATGCGGCCGCAGCACCTTGACCAGAAATAAACCGAACCTGCGACACATCAACTCCGTATTCATCCATCATTGTGGCCACAGCCATAGGCCAGGAACCACCACAGCCACCACCGCAAGCAATGACATAGTCACTAGGTGCAGCTTTGATAGCATCCAGAGCTTGATTGATATCTTCCCATTCGCTGTCACTACGCACCTGGAACCCTGCCGGATCGAAGTTGTACTGAGCGATCGGTGTAAAATCTTCAACATTAACTTCGGCTTGCCCCATCGGAGAATAATGAGCGAAGTTGAATATAACGCCCAATGTATAGCCATCAGGATCGGCATTTTTGATAGACGAAATGCCCACTACACCGCCACCCTGGCCTTGATTAACCACGTTGAATGGCTGGCCAAAATGATCCTGAAGCCGTTCAGCAAGCATGCGTCCTGTTTGGTCGGTTCCCCCACCAGCACCAGATGGCACAACTATAGTGACGGGCCTTTCCGGCCATTGCGCCATAGCGCTAAGCGGCGCCATACCAATAATTGCAGTAACTAAAGCTGCTTTAGCAATAAGATGTCGCATTGATTATCTCCTCTGATATATCACAGTGTATAAGAGTCTCTTTTATGGATACTGTCAAAAAAAATAACCTAAACTTTAGTTTTACAGACTTTAGAATAAACCATATAAATTTATGATTTATATGACTTTTACTTAAATTTATCAATGCTTTTTTTGCTCAATTTTATTAGGACATATGAAATCTGACACTACATCGATTCAGTAGGAAACTGACCGAGCAAAAATTTCTAAGCAGACATTTTGTCTGATCAGAGACTGATACACTCGATTGTTTATAAACTGTCTAGCTGGCTGCTAACATGGACAAAAATCATCCATAGTGCGCTTCTAGCTACTGCTTTATCTAATTATTATTCGTCTTGTAACACCATTAAATTTCATCATACTTCGCTTCGCGTTATTCCACGCTAGCCAGTCGTGAACGCCGTGCTACGCTTAGCGCTATTGATCCCGTTAATAGGCTCTTCCTTATGCATGTCTCCGCACTGGTTACGACGCTGGAGATTGCCCTACCTGTCTCTTTACAGGCCCACGCACAAGTCCAGGCTCAAACCGAGGGGCAGTGGAGTGAGTACGATGATGTGTTTGAGGTCGGCACACGCCACGCCAATATTTGGCAGTGGGGTTGGACGGGCATTTACGCCCCCAGTCTGGCGGTGAACGCTTACCAATCCAGCGAGGCGAGCGATCCGGATGACCGCTTTGATGCCCGGGTGGGTGCGGTGAAATCAGCACTGGCGTTGGGCGGCATGCTGACCGACCGCCAGCCGCACCCGGCGGCGTTGGCCGAATATGAGCGGTTGAAAGCCAGCGGCGAGCTAAGCGGTGTGCAGGCGTTGGGCTTACAGCTTGCCCAGGCGGAACGCGAGCGGCGCGGCTGGGGCGCTCGTGTGGGCTCATTGGTGGTCAATGGTGTGGCAGGGGCGGTGATTGCTGCCGATGGTCGTGAAAGCGATGGCGCCATCAACTTCGCAACGGGCATGCTGGTCAACGAGCTGCAAATTTGGACACAGCCGAATCAGGCGACCTCTGCGATTAATCGCTTTCAGCCCGCTACTCTATCGCTGGGTCCGATGACTATTCCTGGTGAATATGCACTTAATGTGGGGCCGCAACAGCTTGGTGCTACCTGGCGCTACTAGGTTTTTTGACGCCACTGCCTGCGCCAATCTCCCCCACTTATGTATGACTCTAAAAAGCGCTGTCGGCGGTTTTCGGCTAGCGCTTTTTCGTTGTCAGCGCGGCATTAACGCGTAAAATATTCAGCAATTTTTTGGCTTTGCCAAATGTTATGTTATAACCTATTTGAAATTACACGAGGCCGCTTGATGAGTGAGCATACGCACCGCCATAACAAGGAAGGTCCTTGTCACTTCTCCTTGATGTCGTTATCGGCTGTTAAACGGCTGTTGTTTGTCACCGTGCCATTGTTGGTGCTTTGGTGTTTGGTGGTTTGGGCTGGTGGGTGGCTAGGATGAGTCAGCGCTCTTTATCACGCTGTCAGTTGCATAATCTGCATTTGGCCCAGGCGCGCCGCACGGTGCTTGAACACCTTGAGGGCGACTTTCAACCGGGCGCGATTACGGCGCTGATCGGCGCTAACGGGGCCGGTAAAAGCACGCTGATTCAGGCAATTATGGGTGAACTTCGACCGATTAACGGTGAAGTGGTCTGTACGGTGCCAAAAGAGCGCCGGGCGTGGCTGCCCCAGCAGTTGGCGTTAGACCTGACCTTCCCAATGAGCGTGGAAGAGCTGGTGATGACCGGCAGTTGGCCCAGCCACGGCGCGCTAACCGGCTACTGTGCAGCGCACTATCGCAAGGGTCGCGAGATCATGGCGCGGCTGGGGATCTCGCACCTGGCCCACCGCCCCTTGGGTGAGCTTTCCGGTGGCCAGCGCCAGCGCGCACTGATCGGTCGCACACTGATGCAGGAAGCCGAACTGCTGCTGCTTGATGAGCCGTTTGCCAACGTGGATAGCGAGACCGTGGATATTTTGATCCGCATCCTGCGCCAGATGGCGGACGACGGCGCGACGATTATTGTGGTGCTCCACGATATGGATCACCTGCAACGCTTGGCCGATGAAGTGTTGATGCTGAACGGCGGCCATGGCCGTTGGGTCGCGCCGAGTGCGCTTACTGATCACCATACACCCGCGCAAGTGGTGCCGTTTACTCTGGGAGGTCGTCATGCTGGATCTGCTTAATGCGTGGCTGATCAGCCCCTTCGATTACGGCTTTATGCGCCGTGCGGTGGTAGGTGGTTTGGCGCTTTCGCTCGCCGCCCCGCCGCTGGGAGTGTTTTTGGTGCTGCGCGGCATGAGCCTGATTGGCGACGCCATGGCCCACGCCATTCTGCCGGGTGTTGCACTGGGGTTTCTGCTGGCGGGATTCTCACTACCGATTATGAGTATTGGTGGAGTGCTGTTTGGCTTAATGGTCGCGCTGCTGGCGGGGGCAGTCTCAAAAATGGGCGGCCAGCGCGAAGATGCCGCCATGGCGAGCTTTTTTATCATTTCGCTGGCCGCCGGTGTCATGCTGATTTCGATTGGCGGCAGCAGTGTTGATCTTACTCATGTGCTGTTTGGCTCGATTCTGGCAATCAACTCCACCGCGCTACTGCTGATTGCGGGTATCAGCACGCTGATTGTGGTGACGCTGGCCATCGTGTTTCGCGCATTAGTGGTGGAGTGTTTAGACCCGCTGTTTTTACGCGGCCAAAGCCGCCGTAGCGGCTGGGTGCACAGTGTGTTTTTGGGGCTACTGGTGCTGAACTTAACCGCTGGCTTTCAAACCCTGGGCACGCTGATGGCGGTGGGCTTGATGATGCTGCCCGCTACCTCCGCGCGTTTTTGGAGTAAGCGGCTTGAGGGATTGATTGGCATTGCGATTGTACTGGCCATGGTGTCGAGTACTGGCGGCCTGCTGCTCTCTTTCCATCTGGATATTCCTTCTGGCCCGAGCATTATTCTGCTGGCCGGGGCGGGGTATCTGTTTTCGGCCCTGTTTGGTCGCTATCACAGTTTGGCAGCCAAGCTGCGGCGTAAAACAACGCCATTGGCCTTGGAGCAAGGGGCTTAATCGCCCCTATTTATACTTATCGTAAGGAGTGTTGCATGTCGCTTGCCTATTTATCCTATCGGCCGTCGCGCTGGTTAGTGGGTGTTTCCGCCCTGCTGGCGCTGCCTGCCGCTATCGCTGATGAACGCGTTCAGGTGGTCACCAGTTTCTCGATTCTGGCGGATATGGTGGAAAACGTAGGTGGCGAGCATGTCGAGGTGACCTCGCTGGTAGCTGCCGATGGCGACGCCCACGTTTACTCCCCCAGCCCCGGCGACGCCCGCTCTCTTGCGAACGCGGATTTGGTGGTGTTCAACGGCCTGCTGTTTGAGGGCTGGATGGAGCGTTTGATTAGCGCCAGCGACTATTCAGGTGCTTTGGTTACCGCAACCGATGGTATTGAACTGCTCTCATTTGCTGCCCATGACGAGCACGGCCATGATGATCACGAAGATCACGCCGATCACGACCATGGTAATGAAGACCCGCACGCTTGGCAGGATATGCAACAAGCCGAAGTGTATATCGCCAATATCCGCGATGGCTTAATCACCGCCGATGCCGATAACGCCGATGCCTACCGCGCCAATGCAGAGCAGTATTTACAGGAAATGGCGACGGCGGACGCTGAGATTCGTGCGCTGATTGATGAGATTCCGGCTTCCACCAGCGTGATTACCGGGCATGACTCTTTTGGCTACTTTTCCAGCGCTTACGGGGTGAACTTTCTCTCTCCGGTGGGACTTTCGACCGAAGCCGACCCCAGTGGCGCCAGCATGGCCGCGCTAGTAGATGTGATTGCGCAGGAGAACGTGCAGGCGCTGTTCCATGAGAACATGACCAATCAGTCGATCATCACCCAGCTCGCCGAAGAGACCGGCCTGCCGATCGCCGGTACGCTCTATGCCGATGCATTGACCGCAGAAGGCGAAGCCAGCACTTACCTGGGCATGATGCGCCACAATGCCCGCGTACTGCATGAGGCGTTGGCAGAGCCCGGACACGACGATCATCAGCGCGACCACGATGACCATGACCATGACCATGACCATGACCATGACCACAGTGAGCATAATCACTAAGCAGATGGGTTATAAACGCTGCTCACGTCGTGTTAGATGTGAGCAGCCATATCACCAATCATCTCTGTCACGCTCTTTGCGGCTGGCCATATTCCCAACTTTCTTGCCGCACCCATTACCACAGGATCTTGGTATGCGTAAGTTATTAGCGATAACAACCTCCTTTCTCATGACGAGTTCACTCCTGTTCGGCAGCGCTGCCTGGGCGCTTGAAAGAGCGGATAGCGACGCAGTTGAAGCGCTGGTGAACGAGACTATCGCCCCACTGATGGATGAGCACCGCATCCCGGGGATGGCGGTCGCGCTGAGCATCAACGGCCAGCAGCACTACTTTCATTATGGCCTCGCCAATCAAGAAACTGAGGTTTCCGTCACCGAAGAGACGCTGTTCGAGCTGGGCTCCATCAGTAAGATCTTCACTGCGGCGTTAACAGGCTACGCCCAGGCTAGCGGTGCCCTCTCGCTTTCAGACCCGGCTAGCCAACACCTAACGGCTCTTGAAGGGAGCGCCTTTGATGAGATCACGCTGCTGGAACTGGGCACCTACACGGCTGGCGAGCTTCCCCTGCAGTTCCCCGAGTCGGTTCAAAGCGAAGAGCAGATGATCGACTTCTATCGCCAGTGGCAACCTGAATCCACGCCTGGCAGTCATCGGCTCTACTCTAATCCAAGCATAGGCTTGTTGGGTTACTTAACCGCTCAAAGCCTTGGCAAATCGTATGAGACGCTGATGGAAGAGGCACTGTTCGCTCCGCTAGGGTTTGAGCACAGTTACTTTCAGGTGCCAGAAGCACAGCAGGCACACTACGCCTACGGTTACTCAAAAGAGGATGAGCCGATTAGGGTGAACCCCGGCATGCTGGATGCCCAAGCCTACGGTTTGAAATCAACAGCCGCTGACGTACTGACGTTTGTGGAAGCCAATATGAGTGGTGCTGAGCTTAATGAGCCACTAAGACAAGCCTTGGCCACTACGCGCACGGGGTACTTTGAGGTCGGCAATATGACCCAAGGACTGGGGTGGGAAAGCTACGCCTACCCGGTGACCCTTGACCAGCTGTTGGCGGGCAACTCGCTTGAAATGATCTTGGAGCCCAATCCCGCCAACCGCTTAGCCCCGCCGCTAGCCCCTAGGCAGAAGGCGCTCTACAACAAGACCGGCTCAACCAACGGTTTTGGCAGCTATGTCGCTTTTGTGCCTGGCGAGCAGATCGGTATTGTCATGCTGGCAAACCGCAACTACCCCAATCAAGCCCGCATAGAGACTGCCCACCAGATAATCTCTGCACTTACCGAACCCCCTGGGTGAGACTGTTTGTCAATTTTCTTAAGCAGCATTAAGCATTGCCGCCTTCGGGCGGCATTTTTATATCTAAATGGCGTGTAAAACACACCGAAAGTTGCATTTTTTGCTGTCGATAAGGAGACTAGCACCCCTCCCCGTTACTTTACCTTCACTGCGAAGAGCCCTTTCCCATGCGTCTAAACGCCGATTTTAGCCACTTTGCCTGTGTTACCCCGGAAGAGTATCAGTGGGTCGATTCCCCGAGTGCTGGGGTCGAGCGCATGATGTTTGACCGAATTGGTGATGAAGTCGCCCGTGCCACCAGTCTTGTCCGCTACGCGCCTAATACGCAGTTTGAGCGGCATACCCACGGCGGCGGCGAAGAGATCCTGGTGTTGGAAGGTGTGTTCGCCGATGAGCATGGGCGCTACGCGGCGGGCAGCTACTTACGAAACCCCATCGGTACCGGCCACACGCCACAGATTGGCGAGGAAGGCGCACTGATTTTTGTCAAACTTCACCAGTTTGACCCCAACGACACGCTCCAGCTGGCGGTGCCTGCGCATCGGCTTCCCTGGCAGCCGGATCGTCGCCCGCGCATTGCCTACAAGATGCTGCACACCTACAAGCAGGAGCGCACCAGCCTGGAACGGTGGTCGGCGGGCACCTCCATTACCTACCCCACACTGCTGGGCGGCCTGGAGTTTTTGATTCTTGAAGGCGGCCTAAGCGATAGCGAGCAGAGCTACACAGCGGGCACCTGGTGCCGCTACCCCAGCGGCGCGGCACCGGCATTAACTGCTGGTGATGATGGCGTGATGATGTACCTTAAACGCGGCCATCTGCCGCCCGCATAGTTTTGTGAATAGTTTATTGCTTAGCTTCGTGATAAACCCAGAAACGGCAGCAGCGTGAGGGCCGCAATCAGCCCCACGGCTAACAGCACCAGCACTACCTGCAGCGGGTGAGCCGCTAAGCGGCGCCACAGTGTCTCCGCGTCGCCCCGCTCAACCGCCGCTTGGTGTTCGCGCTGGGCGCGCTCAAGACGCTCCGCCTGGTAGGCATTTAACGCCGCGATGGCCGCCTCGTGTTGGTGTGGATTACGCAGCCAAATAGCATCGACCCCCAGGCGGAAAAAGCCCGCCTGGGTTTCATAGGTGTCAAAGCCATGGGCGGCCAGCAGGTCGCGCACTTCCATAGCTTCTTCGTCGGTAACGTGACGCAGCCGGAACAGGAGTTCAGCCATTGGCGTGCCTCATGCGTCGCTCTTTCCTACCATCAGGTCTGCCTGAATCACTTCGATCCAGTAGCCGTCCGGGTCTTTAACGAAGATAACATCTTTCATCTTGCCCTGATCGGCACGCTTGACGAAGGTAACGTCGCGCTCGTCAAACCACGCCTGGGCCGCTGCTAAATCCGGTACGTTAAAGCAGATATGCCCAAAGCCTTGTGGCTCAGCGTTGCCATCGTGGTAAGCAAAGTCGTCCTTATTTTCGGTGCCCCAGTTGTGGGTCAACTCTAATAGCCCTTTCTGGCTAAAGGTCCAGGCGGTACGCGCCTCAGGCTCTTCAGGCACGCTATCGCTCGGTTCCAGGTTGGCTAAAAAGTAGAGCGAGAACTGCATCTCTTCGAAATCCAACCGCCGCATCACTTGCATGCCAAACACGGTTGAGTAGAACGCCAGTGCGCGCTCAGGGTCTTTCACCCGCAGCATGGTGTGGTTTAAACGAAACCCTTGGGTTTGCGATGGTGTGGCGACGACACCCGGGTGCTGCTCACCTTGAAAACTCATCTAACTCTCCTTTGCAAAATTGGTCTTATCCATAAGGCTATAATCTTTAACCACCTTGTGTCAGCACATGGACTGGATAATCGTTAACATGGTGGCATAAACCGCTATCAATAATCCCTTTGTTAATGCGTTGTCGCTTAACGCAACCACGACAGGAAGACGCTATGCCCTTACCCCCGCTTGGCGATTATCTTGAAACGATGCGCGCAGTGACGCCGTTGGTGCACTGCATGACTAATTACGTTGCCATGAACAGCACCGCGAATGTGCTGTTAGCCACCGGCGCGTCGCCAGCGATGCTGCATGCCCCTGAAGAAGTGGCTGAGTTCACCGCCATTTCCGCGGGGCTGTCGATCAATATAGGCACTATTTCCTCCCACTGGGCTGATGCCATGCTGACCGCCACGGTAACCGCGAGCCAGCATGCCATTCCTTGGGTGCTAGACCCCGTTGCGGTGGGGGCCACGCTTTATCGACAAACCCTCTGCGCGAAGCTGCTGACCGCTCAACCAAGCGTGATTCGTGGCAATGCGTCGGAAATCCTTGCCCTTAATGGCCTAACCAGCCAAGGCCGCGGTGTCGACGCGACTGCCGCCACTGAGCAAGCGGAGGAGGCCGCGATAGCATTGGCACAACAGCATGGCTGCATTGTGGCAATGACTGGGAAGACCGACTGGGTGACAGACGGCACACAGCATTATCGCATTAGCGGTGGTCATCCATTGATGCCTCGCGTCACCACCTTAGGCTGTGGGCTGAGCGCGCTAGTTACAGCGTTTATCGCCACCCACCGTGAAACCCCATTGGCAGCGACCGCCGCCGCGCTGGGCTGCTTTGCCATCGCTGGCGAGCGTGCGGGTAACGCTGCGCAGGGGCCAGGCAGTTTCCAAGTAGCACTGCTGGATGCGCTTTACCAACTTACCCCCAACGACCTTACGACGCATACGCAGTGGGAGGCGATCCATGGCGCTTGATCTATCGCTTTATTTGGTGACTGACGCTGCGCTGTGTAGCGATTATGGCTTGGAGCAGACGGTTGAGGCAGCGGTAAACGGTGGCGTCACTGTTGTGCAACTGCGCGATAAACATGCCAGCGATGCACAAATGACGGCCCAGGCCAAACGACTAAAAGAGCTACTAACCGGAACCGGTGTACCACTGATCATTAATGACCGGTTACAGGTGGCCCTGGAGAGCCAAGCAGACGGCCTGCATGTGGGCCAGAGCGACGCGGCGGTGCAGGAAGCCCGCAGAGCACTGGGGGATCAAGCCATTATTGGCCTATCAATCAATACGCTCGCCCAACTACAAGCCGCTCCCATCGAGCTACTCGACTATGTAGGACTGGGCCCCGTGTTTGCGACAGTTAGTAAGCAGGATCACGCCCAGCCTATCGGCTTGGACGGTTTGGCAACGCTGGTCAAGGCATGCCCTCTGCCCTGTGTGGCCATCGGCGGCCTAAAAGCATCACATACCGGCAGTGTGCAGCAGGCGGGAGCGAACGGCTTAGCGGTGATTTCGGCCATTTGCGGCCAACCCGATCCTTGCCAGGCGGCACGTGCGTTTCAAGTAATCCCCGTCACTTAAGGGAGCACTACGCATTCGCCAAGATGTTTATCAGTTCGCTTAAGCGGTGGGACGGCGTTTCAGGGTCGTTCTACGGTCGTGATACGCCACCGCTAAGCCACTGCCCATGATCAAGGCGCTGCCTACCCACACCCAGAGATCCGGCATTTCGCCCCAGAACCACCATCCCAGTAGCACTGCCCAGAGCATCGCGGTGTAATCAAACGGGGCGGCAATGGCGGCTGGCGCATACCGAAACGCCAGAGTAATAAAGGCGGTCGCCGCAACACCGAAGATTCCAGAAGTGAAAAAACCGACCCAGTGCCAGGGCTGGGGGGTTTGCCATACCCATGGCAACGTTAAACCGGTCACCACGAGTGGCACAAAAGTCATATAAAACAGCATTGCCCATAAGTGTTCACGGGCGCCGTAGCGACGTGCGGTAATCATCATCAACGCATAAAAGAGCGCCGCGGCGACCAGCACCAGCGCGCCTAGCTGGAAGGCATCACCATTAGGGCGAACCACAATCAGCACACCCACAAACCCGACTAACGAGGCGATCAGTACCGGTGGGTCGATACGCTCTCCTAGCAAGGGCACCGACAGGAGAGTGACAAATAGCGGTGCCACAAAGGCGATTGCCGTCGCTTCCGCCAGGGGCAACAGCGTTAACCCCCAGACGAAACAGACCATGGTGGCGGTATAGATCAATCCACGCAGAAAATGAACGCCTGGGCGTTTCGTCCGTAGTTTGCGTAAACCGCCTGCAAAATGGGCAAGCAGCGCAATCATTGGTAGCGAGACTAAAGCACGGAAAAAAATTATCTGCAGCGGCGAATGTGTCTCGCCTAACCACTTGGAAACGGCGTCTCCCAGGGCGAGAAAAAGAACCCCCATACACATGCAGAGTATGCCCTTCAGTGAGGTTGTCACCGCTATCTCCTTAGTTGTGGTTAGCCGGTAATCGTCAATGGCTTAAAAGCAAAAACCCCGCCTAATAACGAGTGGCGGGGTGATTCGTACCTGGGCCAGCGCTTGAACCAACGCCAGCTTAACCAGCTTACAAGCTGGCGTTAACAACCATACAGTCCATCCCCTGGGAGTGCAGTTCGCGACACGCCTGGCGGGCGCGCTGTTCATCCAACGCCATTAAGCGGGCGCGGTAAACCGGGTTCTGACCCTCTACGGTGTCGATAGCCACACGACCACCTAAACTTTGTGCAATGCGCTGTGCCGCCTGCTGCGCCAATTGACGTGCCTGGGCCTCCTGGCTAAAGGCGCCTACCTGAACTCCCCAACCGCCGCCTATTTCATTAACGGAAGCAAGCTGACGTTCGCGCTCAATAAAGGCCTGCAATGGGTCGGCCTGCGGCATCTCGCTTTCAGGCGTGGGGCGTTGAACGCTGGTTATATCGGCCAACTGTTCTTCAAGATCCACGACGGGCGCTGAAGCGGCAGTGTTCGCGGAGGGCGAAAGCGTGGTCGTTTCCACGACGGCCAACAGCGGCTGACGCGGCTCTGGTGTTGGTGGAGAAACCGGCTGGGCGGGAGGGGCAAAAGCCATAAACTCTTGTGAAAAGGTGGTGTCGGCCACCCAGCTACGTTGATCTCGTAGCGAAGCTCGCAAGAAGCTGCGGTCTAGCAAATTGGCCATATGGGTATCACGCGACTGAGATGAAAAACCGCCCATCACCACTGCTACTAATCGCCGATTACCGCGCACTGCGGTGGTCGCCACATTAAAACCAGACGCTCTAATAAATCCGGTTTTCAGCCCATCAGCGCCAGGATAATCACGCACCAGACGGTTGTGGCTGGTATGCCGTGTACCGCGATAGGTAAATTCCTGAAGACCGAAATAGTGGTAGTACTGCGGAAAATCCTGCATTACGCGTACTGAGAGCGTCAACATATCCCGTGCGGTGGTCACTTGGCCGTCATCAGGCAAGCCAGAGGCATTGCGGAAGGTGGTCGCGTGCATGCCAAGCTCGCGCGCCTTGGTGGTCATCATCTGTGCAAAACGCGCTTCGCTACCGCCCAGTGCTTCGGCAACCACCGCGGCAACATCATTGGCCGAGCGAACCGCTAGCGCACGTATGGCCGTATCGACGGGAATAGAACTACCTGCAGCAAGCCAGAGCTTTACGGCTGGCTTTGCTGCTGCAAAACGGGAAACCGGCAAGGGCTGGTCTAAACGCAGCGTGCCCGCTTCCAGCGCTTCAAAGGTCAAATACAGGGTCATCATTTTGGTCAGCGAGGCAGGATAACGCTGATCGTCAATATTTTCAGCGTAGAGGACTTCGCCATTATCCAAATCCACCACAATGCCTGCATAGCGTGGATTGTCGGCGTGAGCACTGGAGACCATTGCCAGCATAAGCAGCAAAACCATACTCAGTGACCATACCGTTGATGCGCCGCCAACGGCGATCTGTTTTATCCTCGCATACATACCTGCCCCTTGCTTGTTATCAACGTACTGTGACTGATCCACGGCCTAACTACCATGCCATACTCAAGGTGCAACGCAAGGCTTTCCCTGCTCTGCACGGCCATGCTAGGTACTTTTAATAATAAGTTGAGTATATACGGAGTTAGGCTTAGAAAAAGAGAAGTTACATGCGTATCAAAAGAAGATAAATATAAGCCATATCGGCATAGGGGCGGTCAGCATGGCTGACCGGTCCCCTGCCACACCACCCGGCATGCGGGTCCGCACCGGGCGGTTCGAGAAGTTGAGGTTATGAGAGACGGGGCACGCCCAGCCGATCAAAGTAGGCCACCGTTAATACATGATGGACTCCCGACAGACTGTTGTGCCACCAGCGACGACTCAACGCCGCCACCGATTGTGCTACCCTCGGCGTAGCGCCAAGACGCATCAGCTCACGATAAATCGTCTTACCCCGACGCCATTGCTTAAGGTGCAAAGCTCTTAACCGTCGTCGTATCCACCCGTCCAGCGACCGCCAGATACGAGGTGTTTGCGACAGCTTAAAGTAGCCTTGCCAGCCTAAAAGGTAGCGTCGTAGATAGGCGACGACCTGTGAGATACTGCGTCCGCCATTTCGGCGTGTCAGTTGCCTAATCCGCTGTTTAAATGCCCCCAACGCTTTTGCTGATATACCACGTCGGACATCTCCACCCTTAGCTTCCCATAGGGCGTAGCCCAGGAACTTGCGACCAAACACGCTGGTGACCGCACTTTTGGACTCATTGATCGTCAAGCGCAGCTTACTGTAACAGCGACGTAGCAAAGCCATGACTCGCTCCCCTGCTTTCTGACTACGCACGTAAACGTTGCAGTCGTCGGCATAGCGAGCAAAGTGGTGGCCGCGACGTTCCAGTGTGCGATCCACCTCATCCAGCAGGATATTGGCCAGTAGCGGCGATAATGGGCCACCCTGCGGTGTCCCCTCATGCCGATAAATGACCACCCCTCCCTCCATTATTCCCGCATTCAAATACGCACGAACCAGATGGATAACACGATTATCCTGGATGCGTTTCCTCAGGCGGTCTATCAGGATGTCATGATTGACTCGGTCAAAGAATCGAGACAAGTCAACATCGACAACGGTGTGGTAACCCTGTTGGGCGAAGCTCTGAGCAGCTAGTACGGCATCATGGGCACGGCGGCCCGGACGGAAGCCGTAGCTGTGCTCGCTAAAAGTGGGATCGATCAGCGGTTGTAGAACTTGCAGCAGTGCCTGTTGGATAAGACGGTCAGTCACGGTGGGTATCCCCAGTTCTCGTTCGCTTCCATCTGGCTTCGGAATAGCCACTCGGCGGACAGGCTGAGGATAATATCGACTTGCAAGAAGCTGCTGTCGAATATCGGGCCAGGCCCACCTTAGGTGCTCGGCGGTCTGAGCAATATCCAGACCATCGATGCCTGCTGCTCCCTTGTTGGCACGCACGCGCTTCCATGCACGTAGCATGTTCTCTCTTGCGAAGGCCCGCTCAAGCAGACCTTGCCCTGCGTCCTCCGGCACTTGTCGCGGGAGGCCAGTTTCATCGCTGGAGCAGGACGACAAGGCTTCACCTTGGCATGCCTTCTCCCGCCCCGCAGTCGCGGGCATCTGATGCGTTACTGATCTCATCGACAAGACGTTTGACGCTCCTTCTCGTTCGGCCCTTTGCTCCAAAAAACGAGGAGCTACTACGGCCTCTGCTGACTTCTCGCTCCGTGGGGTCACGTTGCCCTTTCAGGCATAAGGCGAGATCTCCCCGGGTAAGAACACACTCCTTCACCGCACAACCGCCGGATATACGCTACGTCGCCTTGGCCACAAGAGCTTCGCGGCTTCTTGCCCGCTCGCCCTGCTTGGCAGCGCCTCCTATCCGGTTCTTGTTCATCGGCTCGCGGTTTACGCTCCACGCTTCCTTCCCACGGTTGGTCACCCTTCCGCAGTTGCGCTTCGCTTCGTTCGCTGTGGCCAGCTTACGGGAGGACTTGCACCTCCAGGAGTGCGCCCGTGCCGGGCGCACAAAAAAACCGACCCACTGAGGGGTCGGTTTTCGATTGCTACTAAAGAAACCTAGCGCAGAGGATTACTCTTCTGCAGCAGCTTCTTCAACAACCGGACGATCAACTAGCTCAACGAACGCCATAGGCGCGTTGTCGCCGGTGCGGAAACCGCACTTAAGAATACGGACGTAACCGCCCGGACGCTCGGCATAACGCGGACCTAGTTCGTTGAACAGTTTGCCGACGGCTTCTTTAGAGCGCGTGCGGGCAAATGCCAAACGACGGTTTGCAACGCTATCCTGCTTAGACAAGGTGATCAGCGGCTCGATAACGCGACGCAGCTCCTTGGCTTTAGGCAGGGTTGTCTTAATGACTTCATGCTCGACCAGCGAGACAGACATGTTCTTGAACATGGCCTGACGATGCGAGCTGGTGCGATTCAGATGACGACCACTCTTACGATGACGCATGGTTGTAATTCCTTACCAAACTGGGACTCAAGTCGACGCTCACGCGGAGGCTTTGTCGTCCTTCAGGCTTGCCGGTGGCCAATTTTCCAACCGCATGCCAAGGGACAAGCCGCGAGCCGCCAATACGTCTTTGATTTCATTCAAAGATTTCTTACCGAGATTCGGTGTCTTCAACAGCTCAACTTCTGTGCGCTGGATAAGATCACCGATGTAATAAATATTCTCGGCTTTTAGGCAGTTCGCGCTGCGAACGGTCAACTCAAGATCGTCTACGGGGCGCAATAGAATTGGATCAACATGATCCTCTTCCTCTTCGACTTCCTGTTCTTTATCAGCTTCCAGGTCGACGAAGGCGGCCAGCTGCTCTTGCAGGATGGTCGCACTGCGACGGATAGCCTCTTCCGGATCCAGGGTACCGTCGGTTTCCAGATCGATAATTAGCTTATCGAGATCGGTGCGCTGCTCAACACGAGCGGCCTCAACCGAGTAGGAAACACGGCGGACAGGGCTGAAGGTGGCATCCAGCTGCAGGCGGCCAATGGCACGCGTCTCTTCATCAGAGCCACGCGCGTCAGCCGGTTCGTAGCCACGACCCAGCGCTACCTTAAGCTGAATTTTCAGCTCGGCACCTTCATTGACATGAGCAATGATGTGGTCCGGGTTGACGATTTCGACGCTATGATCAAGCGCAATGTCGCCAGCGGTGACGACGGCTGGGCCCTGCTTGTTCAGCGTGAGCACCGCCTCATCGCGGCTGTGCATCTTGATCGCAACATCTTTCAAGTTCAGGAGGATTTCAATGACATCTTCCTGCACCCCTTCGAGCGCACTGTATTCATGCTCGACGCCAGCAATTTCAGCCTCTACCACGGCACAGCCGGGCATAGACGAAAGCAGAATGCGACGCAGTGCATTCCCCAGGGTGTGACCAAAGCCACGCTCGAACGGTTCGAGCACGATTTTGGCGTGATGTGCGCTGATTTCTTCGACCTTGATGTCGCGAGGACGTAGAAACTCTGTCACTGAACGCTGCATATGAACACCTTTCAGGCTGCCAAACGGATACTTGGTACTCGGTACGACCTGGCGCGGGCGTTACACCCGCACCAGATAGACAAGAAACAGAAAACTGCTTACTTGGAGTACAGCTCGACGATCAGGTTTTCGTTGATGTCGGCAGACAGGTCACCGCGTTCAGGCAGAGCCTTGAAAGTGCCTTCCATCTTCTTGGCGTCGATTTCGATCCAAGCGATATCGCCACGGTTGGCCGCAATGGACAACGCGCTTTGAATACGTGCTTGGTTTTTCGCCTTTTCGCGAATGGAAACAACGTCACCCGGCTTCACTTGATAGGAAGCTACGTTAACGGTGCGGCCGTTCACGGAAATCGCCTTGTGGCTGACCAGCTGACGCGCTTCAGAGCGAGTCGAGCCGAAGCCCATGCGGTAGACGACATTATCCAGTCGGGATTCGAGCAACTGCAACAATACTTCACCAGTCGCGCCTTTCAGGCGAGCGGCTTCTTTGTAGTAGTTACGGAACTGTTTTTCGAGTACGCCATACATGCGACGTACTTTTTGCTTCTCGCGAAGCTGCAAGCCGTAGTCTGAAAGACGTTGACGACGCTGGCCGTGTACACCCGGGATTTGCTCGGATTTACACTTTTTCTCGAAGGGAGTAACACCGCTCTTCAAAAAGAGGTCGGTGCCTTCACGACGAGACAGTTTGCACTTCGGTCCAATATAACGAGCCATGAATCTGTCTCCTTAAACGCGGCGTTTCTTCGGCGGACGGCAGCCATTATGGGGAATGGGCGTCGCGTCTACGATGCTTTGCACGCGGAAGCCGGCGGCATTCAGTGCGCGCACGGCGGATTCACGACCGGGTCCTGGACCTTTAACCAGTACGTCTACGTTCTTCACACCATACTCGGCTGCAGCAGTTGCTGCACGTTCGCTTGCCACTTGAGCAGCGAACGGGGTGCTCTTGCGAGAACCACGAAAACCCGAACCACCGGCAGTCGCCCAAGAAAGAGCGTTGCCCTGGCGGTCTGTGATCGTCACGATCGTGTTGTTAAAAGAGGCATGGATATGCGCAATCGCATCCACTACCTGCTTTTTAACCTTTTTACGGTTACTACGCGGGTTAGCCATGTTGATGTCTATTCCTGTCTTTACGCCAGAACGTGCGTGTTATTTGCGGATCGGCTTACGCGGGCCCTTACGGGTGCGCGCGTTAGTCTTAGTCCGCTGACCACGCAGCGGAAGACTACGACGATGACGCAGACCACGGTAGCAGCCTAAGTCCATGAGACGCTTAATGTTAAGCGTAACATCACGACGAAGGTCGCCTTCTACGGTGTACTTGCCAACTTCAGAACGCAGGGTGTCGACTTCTTCAGAAGACAGGTCCTGGATCTTGGCAGTAGTGGCAATACCGGCTGCTGCACAGATGTGCTCAGCACGGGTACGGCCAATCCCGAAGATATAGGTCAGCGAGATCGCCGCATGCTTGTTGTCCGGGATATTGACGCCTGCAATACGGGCCATCAGCTTACTCCGAAATTTGAGCGGCTTGCTCGTTTATTCATCTACAAAAGGCGCGACAGCATACCCCTTTTAGCGCCCTAAGGCAAGGGGTATGCTGGCACCGCTTAATACAACCCAGGGAGATTAACCCTGGCGTTGTTTGTGCCGTGGTTCGCTGCAGATGACGCGGACAGCGCCATTGCGACGAATAATCTTGCAGTTACGGCACATTTTCTTTACGGAAGCTCGAACTTTCATCGATCTTTCTCCAAAAACCGGCTCGCGGCACGCCACTTCACTAAGTTAATAGGGGTGGGCGGCGCCTCAGCGCATGATACCGCCGCTACCGTAGCCTTTCAGGTTGGACTTCTTCATCACTGAGTCATACTGATGCGACATGAGATGCGATTGCACCTGGGCCATGAAGTCCATGATGACCACGACTACGATTAACAACGAGGTACCGCCGAAGAAAAACGGCACGTTCCACGCCACAATCAAGAACTGGGGCATCAAGGAAACCGCAGTGATATACAAGGCACCGAACAGGGTCAGACGTGTCATGACCTTGTCGATATAGCGAGCGGTCTGCTCGCCGGGGCGAATGCCCGGCAGGAAAGCGCCTGACTTTTTAAGATTGTCAGCCACATCCTTGGGGTTGAAGACCAGCGCTGTGTAAAAGAAGCAGAAGAATACCACTGCCGCCGCGAAAAGCAAGATGTAAAGCGGTTGACCTGGGCCTAATGCCTGAGATGCACGCTGCAACCACTCCATACCTTCACCGGCACCTACCCACTGACCAATAGAGGCCGGAAAGAGCAGAATACTGGAGGCAAAAATCGCCGGAATAACGCCAGCCATGTTGACCTTCAAAGGCAGGTAGCTACTTTGCCCTGCATACATCTTATTACCCACTTGTCGCCGAGGGTAGTTAACCTTGAGGCGGCGTTGGCCACGCTCAATGAAAACCACGAAGGCGACAGTCGCAATACCTAACACAGACAGCGCTAACAGCGGCAGAACATTCCAGGCCCCTTCATTACGGGCAAGCTCAAAGGCTTGGCCCACGGCACTGGGTAGTCCAGCGACAATACCGGCGAAGATCAGCAACGAAATACCGTTGCCAATGCCCTTCTCGGTAATCTGCTCACCTAGCCACATCATAAACACCGCGCCTGATACAAACGTAATCACGGCGGTGAAGTAGAAGCTAAAGTCAGCACTGTACGCGATGCCTTGGCTAGCCAGACCGACGGACATACCGGTAGCCTGGACAAACGCCAGTATCACCGTGCCGTAGCGGGTGTACTGGCTAATCTTGCGGCGGCCAGCCTCACCCTCTTTCTTGAGCTGCTCAAGATGAGGGGAGACCGCAGTCATGAGCTGCATGATAATCGACGCCGAAATATAGGGCATGATGCCCAGGGCGAGAACACTCATGCGCTCCAGGGCGCCACCCGAGAACATGTTAAACATGCCTAGGATGGTACCCTGTTGCTCCCTAAACAAGGCAGCAAGCTGGTCAGGATTGATACCGGGAACGGGAATGTGGGCACCAATACGGTACACCACGATGGCGAGGAGCACGAAGCGCAAACGCGCCCACAGTTCACTCAGACCGCTGCCCATCGCCGGCATTTTTCCTGACTTGGCCATTTAGTCCTCTACCTTGCCGCCAGCGGCTTCGATCGCTTCACGGGCACCTTTGGTGACCTTGATTCCGCGAACGGTAACCGCCGTTTTCAATTCGCCAGAAAGGATGATCTTCGCGTGTAGCGTAGAGTCCTTCAGCACGTTGGCTTCTTTCAAAGATGCCATGGTGACTTCGCCACCGGCAACTTTAGCAAGCTCAGCCAGGCGTACTTCTTCAGAGACCAGAGACTTTGCAGACGTAAAGCCGAATTTCGGCAAACGACGCTGCAAAGGCATCTGACCGCCTTCGAAACCGGGCTTAACACTGCCACCACTACGTGATTTCTGACCTTTGTGACCACGGCCACCGGTCTTACCAAGACCGGAACCGATGCCACGACCCACACGCTTTGCAGCGTGTTTGGAGCCCGGAGCCGGGCTTAGGTTATTGAGTTTCATGGATTACTCTCCCTCAACGCGCACAAGGTAAGTTACCTTGTGGATCATGCCGCGTACGGCAGGGGTGTCTTCCAGTTCAACCGTATGACCGATGCGACGCAGGCCCAAGCCTTTCATAGTAGCCTTGTGCTTGGGCATAATGCCGATGGTGCTGCGGATCTGGGTAACCTTGATCGTTGCTGCCATGGTGCCTTACCCCGTGATCGCTTCGACAGACAGACCGCGCTTAGCGGCAATGTCTTCCGGTGCTTGCATGGAAGAGAGACCTTTAACAGTCGCTCGAACCACGTTAACCGGGTTGGTGGAACCGTAGCACTTGGCCAGTACGTCGTGGACACCGGCAAGCTCTAGTACAGAGCGCATGGCGCCACCGGCGATGATGCCGGTACCTTCGGAAGCCGGCTGCATGTACACCTTGGAAGCACCATGACGGGCTTTTACCGGGTACTGCAGCGTTTGGCCAGCGAGGTTCACCTTGACCATGTTGCGACGAGCTTGATCCATCGCTTTCTGGATTGCGACAGGCACTTCACGCGCCTTGCCACGTCCGAAACCGACACGACCTTTACCATCACCAACGACGGTCAGTGCGGTGAAGCCGAAAATACGACCACCCTTGACCACCTTGGCGACGCGGTTGACCTGCACTAACTTCTCTTGCAGATCACCGCTTTGCTGTTCGTTCTTCGCCATCGTAAAACCCTTTAGAATTCCAGGCCGCCTTCACGTGCGGCGTCGGCCAGCGCCTTGACGCGGCCGTGATACTTAAAGCCAGCACGGTCGAAGGCCACCTGGGTGATGCCTGCTTCTTTAGCGCGTTCGGCAATCAGAGCACCTACTTTAGAGGCAGCATCTGAGTTACCGGTCGCACCCTCGCGCAGTGCTTTGTCCAGCGTAGAAGCACTGGCTAGCACTTTGCCACCATCCGGCGAGATAATCTGCGCATAGATGTGACGCGGGGTACGGTTGACGCACAGGCGATACACGCCCAGCTCGCGGATCTTGGCGCGAGCGCGGCGGGCACGACGGAGACGAGATTCTTTCTTCGCGTTCATAACCCTGCCTTACTTCTTCTTGGCTTCTTTGCGACGCACCTGCTCGTCGGCGTACCGTACACCCTTGCCTTTATACGGCTCGGGCGGACGGAAAGCGCGGATTTCCGCGGCGCACTGACCGAGCTGCTGCTTGTTCGCGCTTTTCAGCACGATCACGGTGTTCTTCGGCGTTTCCGCTGAGACACCTTCAGGCAGTTCGTAGTCGACCGGGTGCGAGAAGCCCAGTGAAAGATTGAGCGTCTGGCCCTTAGCTTGGGCACGATAACCGACGCCAACAATTTCGAGAGTTTTTGTGAAACCCTCGGATACGCCCGTTACCAGGTTCTGAACTAAGGCGCGGGTAGTACCGGCCATTGCCCAGCTCTTGGCAGACTCACTCGGGGCGAAGGTCAGCTGACCATCTTCTTGACCAATCACCACATCTTGGTGAATGGTCATCGATAGTGTGCCTTGGCCGCCTTTGGCGGTCAGCTGGTCAGCATTGATTTTAATCTCAACACTGGCAGGCACTTTAACCGGATATTTCGCTATGCGGGACATTCCAGCCTCCTAGAATACGGTGCAGATGACTTCGCCACCGACACCCGCTTGGCGCGCGGCACGATCGGTCATGACACCCGTTGACGTGGTGACAATCGCGATACCGAGACCATCGGCGACCTTAGGCAAGTTGTCCTTACCCATGTAACGGCGCAGGGACGGCTTGGAAACCCGCTGAATATGCTCAATGACCGGCTTACCCTCAAAGTACTTGAGAGTGATGGTTAGCTCAGGCTTAACACCTTCGGCAACCGTAAAGTCGGCAATGTAGCCTTCTTCCTTTAGCACTCGGGCCACTTGTACTTTCAGCTTGGAGGACGGCATGGTAGCCGTCTCCTTGGTGGCCATCTGCGCATTGCGGATACGGGTAAACATATCCGCCAGAGTGTCTTGCATGCTCATTTAATGTGCGCTCCTGATGATACTACGTGGCGTTACCAACTGGACTTTTTAAGACCAGGAACGTCGCCACGCATGGCGGCTTCACGCAGCTTGTTACGGCCGAGGCCGAACTTGTTGTAAAAACCGTGCGGACGACCGGTGATACGGCAGCGGTTACGCTGACGTACCGGGCTTGAGTCACGCGGCAATTGCTGCAGCTTCAGCGTCGCCTCGAAGCGGTCTTCCTCAGACGTGTTCACATCCGAGATGATTTTCTTAAGCTCAGCGCGCTTGGTGGCATACTTTGCCACCAGCTGCGTACGCTTAAGCTCACGCTCTATCATACTTTTCTTAGCCATGATCCAACCCTTATTTCTTGAAGGGGAAGTTCAGCGCCGTTAGCAGCGCACGACCTTCCTCGTCGGTTTTGGCGGTAGTAGTGATAGTGACGTCCAACCCCCGGATACGATCGATCTTATCATACTCGATCTCCGGGAAGATGATCTGCTCACGCACACCCATGGAGTAATTGCCGCGACCGTCAAAAGACTTCGGGTTAAGACCACGGAAGTCACGCACGCGGGGAATCGCGATGTAAACCAAGCGGTCCAAGAAGTCCCACATGCGCTCAGCGCGCAGGGTCACCTTAATACCGATTGGCCAACCTTCACGTACCTTAAAGCCCGCGATGGACTTACGTGCCTTGGTCACCAACGGTTTTTGACCAGAGAGTTTCTCTAGATCGCCGATGGCATTGTCAATCAACTTTTTATCGTTGACTGCTTCGCCGATACCCATGTTCAGAGTCACTTTCGTGATCCGGGGTACCTGCATAACGTTGGCATAGCTGAACTCTTCTTTGAGTTGAGCTGCTACCTCGTTTTGATAACGTTCTTTCAAGTTCGCCATTTTGCTACCCGACTCGCGTTAGGCGTCGATCTGCGTCTGCGTCGACTTGTAGATACGTACCTTGGTACCGTCTTCCTTCACTTGGAAGCCGACGCGATCCGCCTTACCGGTCTCCGAATTGAAGATGGCTACGTTGGACGCGTGAATCGGAGCCTCACGCTCGACGATACCGCCCTGATTTCCCGCCATGGGATTTGGCTTGGTGTGACGTTTAATCATGTTCACACCGGACACCAAGAAACGGTTTTCTAATACCCGCTTAACGGTGCCACGTTTGCCTTTATCCTTCCCGGCGATGACGATGACTTCATCGTCACGTTTGATCTTTTGCATATCCGCCTCGCTCCTTACAGCACTTCAGGCGCTAAGGAAATGATCTTCATGAACTTTTCATTACGAAGTTCACGAGTCACCGGCCCAAAAATACGGGTACCGATGGGCTGTTCGTTGGTGTTATTCAACAAAACTGCCGCATTTCCATCGAAACGGATGAGCGAACCGTCGGGACGACGGACGCCACTACGGGTCCGGACCACGACCGCTTTTAGCACCTGGCCTTTTTTGACCTTGCCACGCGGAATCGCTTCCTTAACCGTGACCTTGATGATATCACCAACGCGAGCGTAACGACGGTGTGAACCGCCTAACACCTTGATGCACTGCACCCGGCGCGCTCCGCTGTTGTCGGCGACATCCAGCATTGTCTGAGTCTGAATCATCGGTTTTCTCCAAACCTAATCTGACTGCACTGATTGACAAGCCTTGGGATTACCCCTTGGCGTGTTCAACCACCTCGACCAGCGTCCAAGCTTTTTTCTTGGAAAGCGGACGGCACTCTTGAATAGAGACCGTATCGCCTGCCTTAGCCTGGTTCGCCTCATCATGGGCGTGCAGCTTGGTGGAGCGCTTAACGTATTTTCCGTAGATCGGGTGACGCTCGCGCCGCTCGATCATGACGACGATGGACTTGTCCATCTTATCGCTCACCACTTTACCGGTGAGCGTACGCTTTGTGTTTTCTTCGGCCATCTCAATCACCTGCCTTCTCGTTGAGCAAAGTCTTAACGCGGGCGATATCCCGGCGGACCTGCTTGAGCAGATGAGTCTGGCTCAGTTGGCCAGTGGCCTTCTGCATGCGCAGGTTAAACTGCTCGCGGAGGAGTTCGAGGAGTTGCTCCTGGAGCTCTCCTGCGGACTTTTCACGAATTTCCTGGGCTTTCATCACATCACCGTCCGTTTCGCAAAGGTGGTGGATAAGGGCATTTTCTGTGCGGCAAGCTCAAACGCTTCACGAGCGAGCTCTTCCGACACGCCTTCAATTTCATACAGGACCCGACCCGGTTGGATCTGGGCAACCCAGTACTCAACAGAACCTTTACCTTTACCCATACGAACTTCGAGCGGCTTCTTGGAGATCGGCTTATCAGGGAAGACGCGGATCCAAATCTTACCGCCACGCTTTACGTGACGTGTGATCGCACGACGGCCTGCTTCGATCTGACGCGCAGTGATGCGGCCGCGACCAGTAGCTTTAAGGCCGTATTCCCCGAAGCTGATCTTGCTTCCGCGATGCGCCAGGCCACGGTTGCGGCCTTTCATCATCTTGCGGAATTTCATACGCTTGGGCTGTAACATCGACTCGCTCTCCCCTTACCTGGAACCTTTCTTCTTGGGCGCGTTGCCGGCAGGCTGTTTGGCCTTGGCACGTACTTCCTCGATACCGCCGAGGATTTCACCCTTGAAGATCCACACTTTGACGCCGATAACGCCATAGGTGGTGTGAGCTTCGTAAGTGGCGTAGTCGATATCCGCACGCAACGTGTGCAGCGGAACGCGACCTTCGCGGTACCATTCGGTACGTGCGATTTCAGCGCCACCAAGACGACCTGACAGCTGAATCTTGATGCCACCAGCGCCAAGACGCATTGCGTTCTGTACCGCGCGCTTCATAGCACGACGGAACATAACGCGACGCTCAAGCTGACCCGCTACGTTAGCAGCGACTAGCTTGGCATCCAGCTCCGGCTTGCGAACTTCTTCGATGTTCACATGCACGGGAACACCCATCATCTGGGTGAGATCGCGACGCAAACGGTCGACATCTTCACCTTTCTTACCGATCACGATACCCGGACGGGCAGTGTGAATGGTGATGCGGGCATTGTTCGCCGGACGCTCGATGTGGATGCGGCTAACAGAGGCGCTTTTAAGACGCTCTTCCAGGAAGCTACGCACTTCGAGATCGTTATTGAGCTTATCGGCGTAAGCGCCGCGCTCAGCATACCAGACAGAAGCATGGTCTTTGACGATGCCCAGTCGAATGCCTGTTGGATTGACTTTCTGACCCATCGGTCGACTCCTACTTCTCGGCTACCTTGACGGTGATGTGGCACGTGCGCTTCAAGATACGATCCGCACGCCCCTTGGCACGCGGCTTGATACGCTTGAGCGTCATGCCCTCATCGACGCAGATGGTCGAGACACGCAGCTCGTCAATATCCATGCCGTTATTTTCTTCCGCATTTGCAATCGCGGATTGCAGCACCTTCTTAACCAGCTTGGCAGCCTTCTTCGGTGAGAAGGTCAGCAGGTCGAGTGCCTCGGCGACAGGTTTACCGCGCACCTGGTCAGCCACCAAACGGGCCTTCTGGGCGGATAAACGAGCGCCAAGCAGCTTAGCTGTGACTTCCATCTCTCAATCCTCTCTGGCTTACCGTTTGGCTTTTTTATCCGCCGCATGCCCGCGATAAGTGCGAGTAGCAGCGAATTCGCCCAATTTGTGGCCAACCATTTCCTCGGAGACGTGCACCGGGACGTGTTGGCGACCATTATGGACCGCGATAGTGAGGCCTACCATATTGGGCAGGATCATAGAACGACGCGACCAAGTCTTAATTGGTTTGCGATCGCTCTTCTCCACTGCAGCCTCTACCTTCTTCAAAAGATGAAGGTCAATGAAGGGACCTTTCTTTAGTGAACGTGGCACAGCCGTTACCTCTTAATGTCTTGGCAATTTAGATCAACGCGTCTTATTACGACGACGAATGATCAGCTTGTCGGTGCGCTTGTTCTTACGCGTCTTGTGACCCTTAGTCGGCACACCCCATGGGGATACCGGGTGACGACCACCACTGGTGCGGCCTTCGCCACCACCGTGTGGGTGATCGACTGGGTTCATCGCGACACCGCGAACAGTCGGACGCACGCCTCTCCAGCGCTTCGCACCGGCCTTGCCAAGTTGACGCAGGCTGTGCTCAGAGTTGCTCACTTCACCCAACGTCGCGCGGCACTCGGCCAACACTTTACGCATTTCGCCAGAGCGAAGACGCAAGGTGGCATAGTTACCTTCACGAGCAACCAACTGGGCGCTTGTACCGGCACTGCGAGCAATCTGCGCACCTTTGCCCGGCTTGAGTTCGATGCAGTGCACCGTAGAACCCAGCGGAACGTTACGCAGCGGCAAGGCATTGCCTTTTTTGATTGACGCGTTAACACCAGATTCCAGCACGTCACCCGCGCTGACACCTTTCGGTGCAATGATGTAACGACGCTCACCATCGGCATACTTCAGCAGTGCAATGTGCGCACTGCGGTTGGGATCGTGCTCCAGGCGCTCAACGGTGGCAGGAATGCCATCCTTGGTGCGCTTGAAATCGATCAACCGATAGTGGTGACGATGACCACCGCCCACGTGGCGGGTGGTGATACGACCGTAGTTATTCCGGCCGCCGGACTTGGACTGTTTTTCCAAAAGCGGTGCATAAGCACGGCCTTTAAACAGTTCCTCGCCAACGATCTTGACGACGTGGCGACGACCGGCGGAAGTGGGTTTGGTCTTGACGATTGCCATTATCCGTACTCCTGCCCTTATTCGGCGCCAGAGAAGTCTTCGAGCGTTTCACCCGCAGCCAGGGTCACATACGCTTTGCGGTAACCCTTACGCAGGCCAACGCCGTTCGCAGTACGCTTTGTTTTACCCTTCATGTTCAGAACCTGAACACTACCGACCTTTTTGCCGAAGAGTGCTTCAACGGCCTTTTTGATCTCGGGCTTGGTAGCATCAGATGCTACCTTGAAAACGTACTGGTTGCGCTCGGCTGCCATTGCGGCCTTTTCGGTCACGTGCGGCCCAAGCAGAACCTTAAATACGCGTTCCTGGTTCATGCCAGCTTCTCCTCGAATTTACGCAGGGCGGAGACGGTAATCAGGACCTTATCAAAGGCTACCAGGCTTACCGGGTCAGCTGCCGCGACATCCACCACGTCAACGTGGGGAAGGTTGCGTGCGGCCAAATAGAGCTTCTCGTCGATTTCTTCAGTGACGATCAACACTTTTTCAAGGTTGAGCTCTTTCAGCTTGGCAGCTACCTGCTTGGTCTTAGGCGCATCGACGACGAACTCTTCAATCGCGACTAAACGCTCTTGACGTACCAGCTCAGACAAGATGGAGCGCATCGCTGCACGGTACATCTTGCGGTTAACCTTCTGGGTATAGTCTTGCGGACGCGCCGCGAAGGTTACGCCACCACTACGCCATAGCGGAGAGCGGATGGTACCGGCACGTGCACGACCGGTGCCTTTCTGACGCCACGGCTTCTTACCACCGCCACGAACGTCGGAACGACTCTTTTGTGCGCGGGTTCCCTGACGACCAGCCGCCAAATAGGCAGTGACAACCTGGTGAACGAGCGCTTCGTTGAATTCTTTGCCAAAAGTGGCGTCGGCTACTTCAACGGTACCCGCGCCTGCAGCAAGATTCAGATTCATTGGTAATTATCCCCTTCAGCCTGCTTTCACGGCGCTGCGAACGATAACGTCACTACCGGGAGCACCCGGTACGGCGCCTTTAATTAGCAGCAGGTTACGCTCGGCGTCGACACGGACGATCTCAAGGCTCTGCACGGTGCAACGGGCGTTACCCATTTGACCGGCCATCTTTTTGCCTTTGAAAACGCGACCCGGAGTCTGACACATGCCGATAGAACCCGGCGCGCGATGCGACAGAGAGTTACCGTGAGTCATGTCTTGGGTACGGAAATTCCAGCGCTTAACAGCACCCTGGAAGCCTTTACCCTTAGAGGTGCCAGTCACGTCAACCATTTGACCAGCTTCGAAGAGGGATACGGTGATTTCGCCGCCCACTTCAGGAATTGTTTCGCCTTCTGCAAGACGAAATTCCATCAGTGCACGACCAGCTTCAACACCCGCCTTGGCAAACTGACCCGCTTGCGCTTTGGTGAGGTGCTTCGCTTTGCGAGAGCCAGATGTGACCTGAATCGCTGCGTAACCGTCAGACTCGACAGATTTAACGCGTGTAACACGATTAGGATCAACTTCAATAACGGTTACGGGCACAGACGCGCCGTCTTCGGTAAAGACACGGGTCATCCCGGCCTTTTTACCGACTAAACCGATAGTCATACTCAGTCTCCTATAGTGTACGGGGCTATCACCCGCTATGGCTGCCCTTTCCAGAGCATTCCACTAGCACATTGTATGGCGCCTCACGGCGCGGCGGCTGCTGCTCATGCTAGACTCGTATAAACGAGCGATGAGCGCTGGGCCGCAAAGTGACTAGTGTAATTAGTTGAGCTTGATTTGCACGTCAACGCCTGCGGCGAGATCGAGTTTCATCAATGCATCAACAGTTTTCTCAGTCGGCTCAACAATGTCGAGCACACGCTTGTGCGTACGAATCTCATACTGGTCACGCGCATCTTTGTTGACGTGCGGCGAGATCAGGATGGTGTAACGCTCGCGATTGGTCGGCAGCGGTATCGGACCACGAACCTGAGCACCAGTACGTTTAGCAGTTTCAACAATCTCTGCTGTGGACTGGTCGATCAGGCGATGGTCGAATGCTTTCAACCGAATGCGAATCTTTTGGTTCTGCATTTGCCTTAAACTCCAATGGATGTCGACGGCGCGAGCCGTCTACCCACGCATTCAAAGGATGCGCATTATAGGCACGCCAAAAGCCCATGTCAAACATTTGCTGTTGGTGCGCAGAAAAGGGGGCTCATCAGAGCCCCCTTCATCACTCAAGCATGTCGCTTACTTGACGATCTTGGCCACAACGCCAGCACCGACAGTACGGCCGCCTTCACGAATAGCGAAGCGCAAACCTTCGTCCATTGCGATCGGAGCGATCAAGGTAACAACCATTTGTACGTTGTCACCCGGCATGACCATTTCAACGCCTTCCGGCAGTTCACAAGTACCGGTTACATCGGTGGTACGGAAGTAGAACTGGGGACGGTAGCCCTTGAAGAAAGGTGTGTGACGACCACCCTCTTCTTTAGACAGTACGTAAACTTCTGCTTCGAAGGTAGTGTGCGGGTTGATGGTGCCCGGCTTAGCCAATACCTGGCCACGCTCGACATCATCACGCTTCGTACCACGCAGCAGGGCGCCAACGTTCTCACCAGCACGACCTTCGTCGAGCAGTTTACGGAACATTTCAACACCGGTAACGATCGTTTTGGTGGTGTCGCGGATACCCACGATTTCCACTTCTTCGCCCGCTTTAACGATGCCGCGCTCTACACGACCAGTAACAACAGTACCGCGGCCAGAGATAGAGAACACGTCTTCGATCGGCATCAGGAACGGCTGGTCGATAGCGCGCTCCGGCTCAGGAATGTACTCATCCAGAGCTTTGATCAGGCTAGCTACCGCAGTAGTACCCATGCCATTCTCATCTTCACCGTTCAACGCCATCAGCGCAGAACCAGTGATGATCGGCGTGTCGTCGCCCGGGAAGTCGTACTGGTCTAGAAGTTCGCGAACTTCCATTTCTACCAGCTCGAGCAGCTCTTCGTCATCGACCATGTCCGCTTTGTTCAGGAACACAACGATGTACGGTACGCCAACCTGACGCGAGAGCAGGATGTGCTCGCGAGTTTGCGGCATCGGGCCGTCTGCGGCAGAACATACCAGGATCGCGCCGTCCATCTGCGCAGCACCGGTAATCATGTTCTTGACGTAGTCGGCGTGACCTGGGCAGTCAACGTGCGCGTAGTGACGCGCCTCAGACTGATATTCCACGTGCGATGTCGCGATCGTGATACCACGCTCGCGCTCTTCCGGCGCATTATCGATAGCGGCGAATTCACTCCAGTCGCCACCGAAAACCTCAGCAGACACGCGAGTTAGGGCCGCTGTCAGAGTCGTTTTACCGTGGTCGACGTGACCAATGGTGCCGACGTTGACGTGCGGTTTGGAACGTTCAAATTTTTCCTTAGCCACTGCTATAACCTCTTTACGTTAGCTAACGGTTAACCGTTTTGATTGATGACGGCTTCAACGACGCTGGAGGGCGCCTCGTCGTACTTCGAGAACTCCATAGAGTAGCTCGCACGGCCCTGGGTTTGTGAGCGCAGATCGGTTGCATAACCGAACATCTCGCCCAGTGGCACCGTTGCACGAATGACTTTACCAGAAGAAGAGTCATCCATGCCCTGCACCAAGCCGCGACGACGGCTCAGGTCGCCCATGACGTCACCCATAAATTCTTCGGGGGTCACGATTTCGACCTTCATCACCGGCTCCAGCAGCACGGCCTTGGCCTTCCTGGCACCTTCTTTCACTGCCATAGAAGAAGCAATCTTAAACGCAGTCTCGTTGGAGTCTACGTCGTGGAAGGAGCCGTCGAACAGCGACACTTTAACGTCAATCATCGGGTAACCCGCGATGACACCGTTTTTGAGCTGCTCGTAAGCACCCTTCTCAACCGCGGGAACGTATTCCTTCGGAACCGCACCACCCACGATTTCAGAAGTGAATTTGAAGAAGATTTCATCTTCGCCTTCACCCTTCTCTTCTTTAGTCAGCGGTTCAATACGTAGCCAAACGTGACCGTACTGACCACGACCGCCAGACTGACGCACGAACTTGCCTTCTTGCTCAATGCTGCCGCGAATCGTTTCGCGATAGGCAACCTGCGGCTTACCGATATTGGCTTCAACCTTAAACTCGCGACGCATACGGTCAACGAGGATATCCAGGTGAAGCTCACCCATACCAGAAATAATCGTCTGGCCGGTTTCTTCGTCGGTTTTAACCTGGAAGGAGGGATCTTCCTGAGCAAGCTTGCCCAGAGCGACACCCATCTTCTCTTGGTCTGCCTTAGACTTAGGCTCTACAGCAACCGAGATAACCGGATCCGGGAACTCCATACGCTCGAGAACAATTTTGTTATCGATGTCGCACAGGGTATCACCGGTGGTGACGTCTTTGAGACCGATACAAGCGGCGATATCGCCCGCCAGTACTTCTTTGATCTCTTCACGGGAGTTGGCGTGCATCTGAACGATACGGCCAACGCGCTCTTTCTTCTGCTTAACGGAGTTATAAACACCGTCGCCAGATTTCAGAACGCCCGAGTAGACGCGAATAAAGGTCAGCGTACCAACGAAGGGGTCGGTGGCGATTTTAAACGCCAACGCCGCAAACGGTGCACTGTCGTCCGCTTCACGGGTATCAACGGTGCCGTTTTTATCATCCAACTCACCTTCGATCGCCTTAACTTCTGTCGGCGAAGGCATGAATTCGATAACGCCATCCAGCACAGCCTGAACACCCTTGTTCTTAAACGCAGAACCACAGGTAACCAGAACGATATCGTTAGCCAGGGTGCGCGCACGCAGACCAGCCTTGATCTCTTCAATCGTTAACTCGCCGCCTTCAAGGTATTTCTCCATCAGCTCATCAGAGCCTTCGGCAGCAGCCTCGACCATCTCTTCGCGATACTTTTCTGCTGTTTCTTGTAACTCAGCAGGAATATCCACGAGGTCATAGGTCATACCCAGACTTTCTTCATCCCACAGGATGGCTTTCATCTGAATAAGGTCGATAACACCTTTAAAGTCTTCTTCCGTGCCCCAGTTAATCTGGATCGGCACAGCATTAGCACCCAGGCGCTCTTTCAACTGGTCGACAACCATGAAGAAATCAGCACCGGTACGGTCCATCTTGTTGACGAAGACCATGCGCGGCACTTCGTACTTATTGGCTTGGCGCCATACAGTTTCGGTCTGCGGCTGAACGCCGGAAGAACCACACAGTACAACAACCGCACCATCAAGTACGCGCAAAGAACGCTCAACTTCGATCGTGAAGTCAACGTGCCCTGGGGTGTCGATAATGTTAATACGGTGCTCGGGGAACTGCTTGTTCATGCCCTGCCAGAAACAGGTAGTTGCAGCTGAGGTGATAGTGATACCACGCTCCTGCTCCTGCTCCATCCAGTCCATGGTCGCAGCACCGTCGTGCACTTCGCCCACTTTGTGGGAAAGGCCGGTATAGAACAGTACCCGCTCAGTCGTCGTAGTCTTACCCGCGTCAACGTGAGCGACGATACCGATATTACGATAGCGATTTAGTGGAGTCTTGCGTGCCACGGTGAAACTCCCGTTTGTTGGCGATGCTCGTTAATTTAGCGGCGTATGCAAGCGAGGCTTATGCGTCCGCCGCTACCACTGAATGGTAGCGGCTGGATATTGCAACTAATGCATTGCAACAACGCGACTCAGCAAACACTTCGCCATGCTGAACAACGTGCATATAAAAACCATAAAGCCGTACTTAAAAACGCCGTGCTTAGAAACGCAGTTTCTAGAAACACCGATTTTAGAAACGGTAGTGCGAGAAGGCCTTGTTGGCTTCTGCCATGCGATGCACGTCTTCGCGCTTCTTAACGGCAGAACCTTTACCTTCCGCTGCATCCAGCATTTCGCCCGCTAGACGCTGCACCATGGTTTTCTCACCGCGACGACGCGCCGCGTCTACCAGCCAGCGCATTGCTAGCGCTTGGCGACGAGACGGACGTACTTCAACCGGCACCTGATAGGTCGCACCACCAACGCGGCGCGACTTCACTTCGACCATAGGCTGGATGGCTTCCAGCGCTTTGTCGAAGATCTCCAGCGGATCTTCTTTACTACGCTCGGCAACCTTGTCCAACGCACCATAAACGATACGCTCAGCTATGGACTTTTTGCCGCTGACCATCAGGTGGTTCATGAACTTCGCCAGACGCTCACTTCCGAACTTAGGATCCGGAAGGATGTCGCGTTTAGCTACTACTCTTCTTCTAGGCATGATAAGCCCTCAATTAAGGATCTTTCAGGTAAACCCGGAACTCATGAGCTTGTACCAAGACAAAGCGCCGCCCGACCTTACTCTTATCAGACCGTCAAATTCGTGATAATCGCTACTCAGCACACCCAATAAAATCGGTCATGCTGTACAGCCACCCCAGTCTTATTAGGACTTAGGACGCTTAGTACCGTATTTAGAACGACCCTGACGACGATTTTGAACGCCAGAGGTGTCAAGGGCGCCACGAACGGTGTGATAACGCACACCTGGCAAATCCTTTACACGACCGCCGCGAATCAAAACGACAGAGTGTTCTTGAAGGTTGTGACCTTCACCACCGATGTAAGAAGAAACTTCGAAACCGTTGGTAAGGCGCACACGGCAAACCTTACGCAGGGCCGAGTTCGGCTTCTTCGGGGTGGTGGTGTAAACGCGCGTACATACGCCGCGCTTTTGCGGACAGGCCTGCAGCGCGGGCACGTCACTTTTAGTGACGGGGCGCTTGCGCGGCTTGCGCACTAGCTGATTAATCGTTGCCATGGTGTTTAGCTGACTCCAATGGTTGCCTTGTCTTTCAACAAGTAGCCTTTTTAACAAATACGTGCAGCGGATGCGGGCGCACCCACCCCACTGTTAAAGGCTGCGCATTCTAAAGGCTGACCCTAGGTGCCGTCAAGCCTTGCTGGCGGTTTTACCAGCAAGGTGACGTTTTAGGCCAGCAACTTATGCTACTTACTAATTTTACTGCTTGTTTCAAGCACCAAATTTACAGCTCGTCGTCAGAATCGAGAGCGGTTAACTGGGCACCTAGCTCCTGCTCTACCTCGGTCGCCGAGGGATTCAACAGTTGCTCAACGCCTTCGCGCTTGCGACGACGTTCTGCGTGGTGAGTCAAGCCCGTACCTGCTGGTATTAGACGACCAACCACCACGTTTTCTTTCAGGCCGCGCAGGTAATCGCGCTTGCCAGTTACCGCTGCTTCGGTCAGTACGCGGGTAGTCTCCTGGAAGGAGGCCGCAGAAATGAACGACTCGGTAGCCAAGCTGGCCTTAGTAATACCCAGCAACATGCGTTGGTACTTGGCTGGGAATTTCTTCTCTTTTTCGAGACGAATATTCTGCTCTAACACGCGTACCAGCTCTGCCTGGTCGCCAGTGATGAAATCAGAGTCGCCTGAATCAGCAATCTCTACCTTACGCAGCATCTGACGCACAATCACTTCAATGTGCTTGTCGTTGATACCGACGCCCTGGAGACGGTAAACGTCTTGCACTTCTGCCGTAATGTACTTGGCGAGCTCTTCAACACCCAATAAACGCAGGATGTCATGAGGGTTGCTCGGGCCATCAGAAATGACTTCACCCTTCTCAACCGCTTCGCCTTCGAAGACGGCAATTTGACGCCACTTCGGAATCAAGGCTTCAAACGGATCGCCGGATTCTGGTGTAATCATCAGGCGACGCTTGCCTTTGGTCTCTTTACCAAAGCTAACGACACCGCTGATTTCCGCCAGGATCGACGACTCTTTCGGCTTACGCGCCTCGAACAAGTCAGCAACGCGTGGCAGACCACCGGTGATATCTTTGTTCGCCGAGGCTTCTACCGGGATACGGGCAACGACTTCACCCACACCGATAGTGACACCATCGTCGACCGAAATAATCGAGTTGCCTGGCAGCAAGTACTGCACCGGGGTATTGGAACCGGAAACAGAAACATACTCGCCAGCGTTGTCCTGCAGCATAACCATCGGGCGCTTATCGCGACCAGCCATGGGGCGCGCTGCAGACTCGATCACCTCAATAGAGGACAAGCCGGTCATCTCATCGACGCTACGGTGCATAGTGACACCTTCGTCAAGATCAATGAACTGCGCCTTACCTTCTACTTCGGCAACGATCGGGTGGGTATGCGGATCCCACTTGGCGACGATTGAACCAGCATCTACAACATCACCGTCGCGTACAGAAAGTTCAGCACCGTAAGGCAGCTTGTAGTACTCGCGCTCACGACCATGGTCATCAGCAACAGCCAAGGCGCTCGAACGAGAGACCACCACTAGCTTGCCGTCGCCACGCTCAACGTGCTTGATGTTGTGCAGACGAACCTTACCGCCGTGCTTCACTTGTACGCTATCCACAGCAGACGAACGCGATGCTGCGCCACCGATGTGGAAGGTACGCATGGTCAGCTGGGTACCCGGCTCACCGATGGACTGTGCGGCGATAACGCCAACGGCTTCACCGATGTTGACCTGATGGCCACGCGCCAAGTCACGGCCGTAACAGGAGGCACACACGCCATGTGCAGTCTCACAAGTAATCGTGGAGCGTACGACAATTTCGTCGACGCCCATGGTGTCGAGCTCGGCACACCACTTCTCGTCAAGCAGGGTACCTTTAGCGAGCTGCACTTCACCACTGCCCGGATGAATGACATCCTGAGCCACCACGCGACCTAGTACGCGCTGGGAAAGCGGTACAATAATGTCGCCGCCCTCGATGATCGGATGCAGCGTCAGGCCATTTTCAGTACCACAGTCCACTTCAGTGATAACCAAATCCTGCGCCACGTCGACCAAACGACGCGTCAGGTAACCGGAGTTGGCCGTTTTCAGAGCCGTATCCGCCAGACCTTTACGTGCACCGTGGGTCGAGATGAAGTACTGAAGTACGTTCAGACCTTCACGGAAGTTGGCAACGATCGGCGTTTCGATGATCGAGCCATCCGGCTTGGCCATCAGGCCACGCATACCGGCCAACTGACGAATCTGTGCAGCCGAACCACGCGCACCAGAGTCGGCCATGATGAAGACGCTGTTGAACGAATCTTGCTCAACCTCGTTGCCATCACGATCGATAACGGTCTCTTTCGAGATGCCGACCATCATCGCCTTAGCGACTTTATCGTTCGCCTTCGACCAGATATCGATAACCTTGTTGTACTTCTCACCGGCGGTTACCAGGCCAGAAGAGAACTGGTCTTCGATCTCTTTAACTTCGGCTTCCGCCGCGTCAACAATTTCGGTTTTCGCTTCGGGGATAACGAAGTCGTTAACACCGATAGAGGCACCGGACCAAGTCGCCAAGCGAAAGCCGGTGTACATCAGCTGGTCAGCGAAGATGACGGTCGGCTTAAGGCCGGCACGACGATAGACTTCGTTGATCAGGCTGGAGATCGCCTTCTTCTTCATCGGCTGATCGATCAGCGCAAAGGGCACACCTTCCGGCAGAATGCGGAACAGCATCGCACGGCCGACCGTGGTGTCATAAATACGGCGATGGAAGCTTCGCTCGCCGGTTTCCTCTTCAATGTCGATCTCGTCCAGGCGCACTTTAACCCGGGCATGCAGCGATACAGACTGCGTACCGAAGGCGCGCTCAACCTCATTGAGGTCAGAGAACACCATGCCTTCGCCTTTGGCGTTGATCTTTTCGCGGGTCATGTAGTAAAGACCCAGAACAACGTCTTGCGACGGTACGATGATCGGCTCGCCGTTGGCTGGCGACAGCACGTTATTAGTCGCCATCATCAGCGCACGGGCTTCAAGCTGGGCTTCCAGGGTCAGCGGTACGTGTACCGCCATCTGGTCACCGTCAAAGTCGGCGTTGTAGGCGGCACATACCAGCGGGTGCAGCTGGATCGCTTTACCTTCGATCAACAGCGGTTCAAACGCCTGGATCCCCAGACGGTGAAGCGTGGGGGCGCGGTTAAGCAGTACCGGGTGTTCGCGGATAACATCGGCGAGGATGTCCCACACTTCCGGCAGCTCGCGCTCGACCATCTTCTTGGCGGCTTTGATCGTTGAGGCGTAGCCCAGCGACTGCAACTTGGAGTAGATGAACGGCTTAAACAGCTCAAGCGCCATTTTCTTCGGCAAACCACACTGGTGCAGACGCAGCGTCGGACCCACGGTGATTACCGAACGGCCTGAGTAGTCAACACGCTTACCCAGCAGGTTCTGACGGAAACGACCCTGCTTACCTTTGATCATATCGGCGAGCGATTTCAGCGGACGCTTGTTAGAGCCCGTGATCGCACGACCGCGACGACCGTTATCCAGCAGTGCATCGACCGCTTCCTGCAGCATGCGCTTCTCGTTGCGCACGATAATATCCGGCGCATTAAGGTCAAGCAGACGCTTCAGGCGGTTGTTACGGTTGATCACACGACGGTAAAGGTCGTTGAGATCAGAGGTCGCGAAGCGGCCACCATCCAGCGGTACCAACGGACGTAGGTCCGGCGGCAGCACGGGCAGCACTTCCATGACCATCCACGCCGGCGCATTGCCGGAGTGATAGAACGCTTCCAGCAGTTTCAGACGCTTAGAAAGCTTCTTGATCTTAGTTTCAGAGTTGGTCTGCGGAATTTCTTCACGCAGGTGGTTAATCTCTTCTTCCAGATCGATATCTTTGAGCAGCTCTTGAACGGCTTCGGCACCCATACGGGCATCGAAATCATCGCCGAACTCTTCCAGCGCTTCGAAGTACTGCTCATCGTTGAGCAGCTGACCACGCTCCAGCGTGGTCATGCCGGGGTCGATCACGACAAAGCTTTCGAAGTACAGCACGCGCTCGATATCACGCAGGGTCATATCGAGGAACATGCCAATACGCGACGGCAGTGACTTCAAAAACCAAATGTGAGCAACCGGAGAAGCCAGCTCAATGTGCCCCATGCGCTCACGACGCACGGCGGCCTTGGTTACTTCAACGCCACATTTTTCGCAGATAATACCGCGGTGCTTCATGCGCTTATATTTGCCGCACAAGCACTCATAGTCTTTTACCGGACCAAAAATCTTGGCGCAGAACAGACCGTCCCGCTCCGGCTTAAAGGTACGGTAGTTGATGGTCTCAGGCTTCTTCACCTCGCCAAACGACCAGGAGCGAATCATGTCCGGCGACGCCAGGGTAATCTTGATCGCGTCAAACTCTTCGGACTGAGACTGCGATTTGAGTACTTTCACCAAATCTTTCATGGGACGGCTCCTAGCTCTCTAACTCGATATCGATGCCCAGCGAGCGGATTTCCTTCACCAGTACGTTGAAGGATTCCGGCATGCCTGCCTGCATGGTGTGGTCGCCATCCACGATGTTTTTATACATCTTGGTGCGGCCTTCGACGTCGTCCGACTTGACGGTGAGCATCTCTTGTAGCGTGTATGCGGCGCCGTAAGCTTCCAACGCCCACACTTCCATCTCACCGAAGCGCTGACCACCGAATTGCGCCTTACCACCCAAGGGCTGCTGGGTAACCAGCGAGTAAGAACCGGTAGAACGCGCGTGCATCTTGTCGTCTACCAAGTGGTTAAGCTTCAACATGTACATGTAGCCGACGGTAACCGGACGATCAAAGGCGTCACCGGTACGGCCATCGAACAGGGCCATCTGACCCGATTCAGGGATGTCCGCCAGCTTCAGCAGGTGTTTGATTTCGTGCTCTTTGGCACCGTCAAACACCGGCGTGGCCATCGGCACACCACCTTTGAGGTTCTTCGCCAGAGCGATAATCTCATCGTCGGTCAGGGAATCGAGATCTTCAACACGCGTACCTTGCGTATTGTAGATCTGCCCCAGGAAGTCACGAATCTCCGCGACTTGCTGACCGCGTGCGTCGCGCAGCATGGCTTCGATCTTGACGCCCAAGCCACGCGCCGCCATACCCAAGTGGGTTTCAAGAATCTGACCGACGTTCATACGCGACGGTACACCCAGCGGGTTCAGCACCACGTCGACCGGCTCGCCCTTCTCATCAAACGGCATGTCTTCGATCGGCATAATTGCCGAGATAACACCTTTATTACCGTGACGACCCGCCATCTTGTCGCCTGGCTGGATGCGACGCTTAACCGCCATATAGACTTTGACGATTTTCAGCACGCCCGGAGCAAGGTCATCGCCCTGGGTCAGCTTGCGCTTCTTATCTTCAAAGCGCTCATCCATCTCTTTACGACGGTTTTCAAGCTGCTCGTCGGCCTGAGCCAACAGCTCATTGTAGGACTCATCCTGCATGCGCAGTTTGAACCACTGCTGACGCGGCAGCTCATCCAGGTACGCCTCGTCTAGCACGTCACCTTTCTTGAGGTTCGGGCCGCCATTGACAGCTTGGCCATCAAGGGTGCGCTGTAGGCGCTCAAAGGTGGCGTCTTCAGCAATCCGGTACGTCTCTTGCAGATCCTTACGCACTTCATCGAGCTGCGTACGCTCAATGGATAGTGCGCGAGAGTCTTTATCAACGCCGTCACGAGTAAACACCTGAACGTCGATGACCGTACCTTTCATGCCGGTCGGGGCACGCAGTGAGGTGTCTTTAACGTCAGACGCTTTCTCACCAAAGATGGCACGCAACAGCTTCTCTTCTGGCGTTAACTGGGTTTCACCCTTCGGTGTCACCTTACCGACCAGAATATCGCCCGGGCCGACTTCGGCACCGATGTAGACAACGCCCGCTTCATCCAACTTGGAGAGCGCAGACTCGCCCACATTGGGGATATCGGAGGTAATTTCTTCAGAACCCAACTTGGTGTCGCGAGACACACAGGTCAGCTCCTGAATGTGAATCGTGGTGAAACGGTCTTCTTGAACGACCCGCTCGGAAAGCAGGATCGAGTCCTCGAAGTTGTAACCGTTCCAGGGCATAAACGCGATGCGCATGTTCTGGCCAAGGGCCAGGTCACCCATGTCGACAGACGGGCCGTCGGCGAGAATATCGCCACGCGCCACGTTGTCACCAGGCCGCACGATGGGGCGCTGGTTCATACAGGTGTTCTGGTTCGAGCGGGTGTACTTGGTCAGGTTGTAGATATCAACACCGGCTTCACCGCCGATAATTTCATCTTCATTAACCCGTACCACCACACGACGCGCATCCACGGAATCAATCACGCCGCCGCGATTGGCCACCGCACAGACGCCGGAGTCACGGGCAACAAAGCGCTCCATGCCCGTACCTACCAACGGCTTATCAGCACGCAGGGTCGGCACCGCCTGACGCTGCATGTTAGAACCCATCAAGGCACGGTTGGCGTCATCGTGCTCCAGGAACGGAATCAATGCCGCTGCGACGGAGACGACCTGACGTGGTGATACGTCCATTAGCGTCACTTGCTCAGGACGCATAAAGGTCGTTTCACCGCGGTGACGAACCTGAACCAGGTCATCACTTAGTTTGTTGGACTCATCTACCGCTGCTGACGCCTGGGCGATAACAAAGTCGCCCTCTTCGATCGCCGAGAGGTGAACGATATCGTCGGTCAACTGACGATCAACCACTTTACGGTACGGCGTTTCAAGGAAACCGTAGCTGTTAGTGTGGCTGTAGGTGGCCAGCGAGTTAATCAGACCGATGTTCGGGCCTTCTGGCGTTTCGATTGGGCATAGACGCCCGTAGTGCGTGGCGTGAACGTCACGTACTTCGAAGCCAGCGCGCTCACGGGTCAAACCACCGGGGCCGAGTGCAGACACATGACGCTTGTGGGTCACTTCCGAAAGCGGGTTGTTCTGATCCATAAACTGCGAAAGCTGGCTGGAACCGAAGAACTCTTTTACCGCCGCCGCAACGGGCTTGGCGTTGATCAAGTCTTGCGGCATCAGGCCTTCGCTTTCCGCCATGGAAAGACGCTCTTTGACGGCACGCTCTACACGCACCAAGCCAACGCGGAACTGGTTCTCGGCCATTTCGCCCACACAGCGAATACGGCGGTTACCCAGGTGATCGATATCGTCAACGTCACCGAAGCCGTTACGAATACTGATCAGCTCGCGCAGCACATCAAGGATGTCTTTACGATCCAGTACGCCGGAGCCGGTATCGGTATCACGGCGCAGACGGCGGTTGAACTTCATGCGGCCAACGCCCGACAGGTCGTAGCGGTCCTCAGAGAAGAACAGGTTGTTAAACAGCGTCTCAGCAGACTCTTTGGTCGGCGGCTCGCCGGGACGCATCATGCGGTAAATTTCGACTAACGCTTCAAGCGCGGAATTAGTAGCATCCAGCTTCAAGGTGTCGGAAATGAATGAACCGCAGTCGAGATCATTGGTGTAGAGCGTTTCGACCAGGGTAATGCCGCCCTGGGCCATGCGCTCAAGCACTTCTGGTGTGATCTCGGTATTACACGGGCAGATCAGCTCGCCTGTTTTAGAGTCGATTTGATCTTTTGCCAGGGTTTTACCGAATAGGTATTCCATCGGCACATCCAGACGCTCAAGACCGGCTTTTTCAAGCTGGCGAATATGCTTCTGGGTAATCCGACGCCCCTCTTCAACGATCACATTACCTTCGTCATCTTTGATGTCGAAAGTAGCCGTCTCGCCGCGCAGGCGCGACGGAACCAGCTCCACATAGAAACCGGATTTCTCAATGTGAAAGACGCTGGTTTCAAAGAACTCGGCCAGGATCTCTTCGGTGTTCATCCCTAACGCACGCATCAGCACCGACGCCGGCAGTTTGCGGCGACGGTCAATACGTACAAAGACGTTGTCTTTGGGGTCAAACTCAAAGTCTAACCAAGAACCACGGTAAGGAATCACCCGGGCTGAATAGAGCAGCTTACCGGAAGAGTGACTCTTACCTTTGTCATGATCGAAGAACACACCGGGTGAGCGGTGGAGCTGGGAAACGATAACCCGCTCAGTACCGTTGATAACAAAGGTACCGTTCTCGGTCATCAGGGGGATTTCCCCCATGTAGACTTCCTGCTCTTTAATATCTTTGATTGCTTTGTTTGAGGAGTCGCGATCATAGATGATCAAGCGAACCTTCACGCGCAGCGGGGCGGAGTAAGTGACGCCGCGCAGCTGGCACTCCTTAACATCGAACGCCGGCGTGCCGAAACGGTAGCTGACATACTCAAGCGCCGCATTACCGGAGAAGCTCTCAATCGGAAACACGGACTTAAAAGCCGCGTGCAAGCCGACTTCGTGACGCTCGTCGGGCGAACGATCTTGCTGGAGGAAGTCGTAATAGGAATCAAGCTGGATCGCCAGCAAGTAAGGCACATCCATCACTTGGGGCAGTTTGCCGAAATCCTTGCGGATGCGTTTTTTCTCAGTATATGAGTAAGCCATCTGTATTCCCCAGCTTGTTCACCATGGGTGACCGATGCGTGGTCATCGCTGCCCGGCGGGCTTCGTCAGACACAGACAGCAAGCTCCTAAATCGGTAGCTCGCCGTCGAAAATCTAGTTCGATAACACTGTAGTCGATAACACTATTTCTACGTTTCTATTGCGACTGCGATTAATGAAACACCAGTTGCAACAGAAAAAGGCCGGCAGCGGGATATCCCGCCGCCAGCCGTGGAAGCTTACGCAGCGCGTAAAGCCGTCCGCACAATAATTACTTGAGCTCGACGGTTGCGCCCGCTTCTTCCAGCTTAGCTTTAGCTGCTTCAGCGTCGTCCTTAGACAGACCTTCTTTGATGGTCGCCGGAGCGCCGTCAACAGCACCTTTAGCTTCTTTCAAGCCAAGGCCAGTGATCTCACGTACTGCTTTGATCACGTTAACTTTCTTGTCGCCAGCAGCGGTCAGAACGACGTCAAATTCAGTCTGTTCTTCAGCTACTTCGCCGCCAGCAGCCGGGCCAGCCATTACGGCAGCCGCTGCAGAAACGCCGAATTTCTCTTCCATTGCTTCGATCAGCTCGACAACTTCCATTACGGACATGTCGGCTACAGCATTGATGATATCGTCTTTAGACAGTGCCATTGTTTCATTCCTAACTTTGCGGGAGTCTCGGTCAGCCGAGGACTCAGGATTCATTGCTCGGTTCAGGCAGCGCGCTGATGATGGCTTATACCGTCATACCGTTTGCGCCGCCTGCAAGAAACGCTGCTTAAGCAGCTTCGGCTTCTTGCTTCTGGTCGCGCAGAGCGGCCAGAGTACGAACCAGCTTGCCAGCGGAGGCTTCTTTCATTACCGACATCAACTTGGCAATTGCTTCGTCGTAAGTCGGTAGGGTTGCCAGACGGTCGATGTCAGCAGCCGGAATCAGCTCACCTTCGTAGGCCAACGCTTTTACTTCGAAGTTCTTGTCCGTTTTAGCAAACTCTTTGAACAGACGAGCAGCAGCGCCCGGATGATCAGTAGAGAAGGCCAACAACGTAGGACCAACGAAGCTATCGTTCAGGCACTCCCACTGAGTGCCCTCGAGAGCGCGGCGAGCCAGCGTATTACGAACAACACGCAGCTCTACACCATTCTCACGCGCTTGCTTGCGCAGATCGGTCATTTTACCAACCGTAACGCCGCGAGAATCAGCAACTACGACGGAGAGTGCGCCCTTGGCCGCTTCACTGACCTCGGCAACAATCGCTTTCTTGCCTTCAAGTGCTAGTGGCACAGTGATCACTCCTTCGTGCCGGAACCCAAGAAGGTTCCGGTGGTTACCATCTCTTTCCGCTCTTAATTGCAAAAAAAATTGCAATGCGGAAAGCCTTGGGGATGGTGCTCACCAGAAAGCTTTCAAGCTTAACCAACTGGCGGCCACACCATCTGCGCAGGCGCTTATGAGGCAATTAAGCCGCCCCTGTATATACAAAATGCTAAGTGTACATACTAAGCGCGGCACCTGCGGTCTTTGACGATGCCCCGGCCAGTGTTAATAACCAAACGGGGGACCGCAAAGTTCTTGCTCGGTTCCTACAAAAAAACCAACGATTACTCGCTTATGCGAAAGCAGAGTGATCGATTGTTAAACCCGGGCCCATGGTAGTGGACAGAGTCATTTTTTTGAAGTAAATGCCTTTAGACGCGCTCGGCTTGAGGCGCTTAAGGTCAGCAACGAGGGCTTCCAGGTTACCGTTAATCGCTGCCACGTCAAAATCCACTTTACCCAGGGTAGTGTGGATAATGCCGTTTTTGTCAGTACGGAAACGCACTTGGCCCGCTTTGGCATTTTTAACCGCTGTCGCCACATCAGGCGTTACGGTGCCAACTTTCGGGTTTGGCATCAGGCCACGCGGACCTAGGATCTGGCCCAACTGACCAACAACACGCATAGCATCTGGCGAAGCGATAACGACGTCAAAATCCATCACGCCTTTTTTCACTTGCTCAGCCAAGTCGTCCATACCCACGATGTCGGCACCGGCTTCTTTAGCGGCATCGGCATTGGCGCCCTGGGTAAAGACCGCAACGCGTACATCTTTACCCGTACCGTTAGGCATGACGGTAGCGCCACGCACAACCTGGTCAGATTTACGCGGGTCAACGCCAAGGTTGATAGCAACATCAACTGACTCTTTGAATTTAACCGTAGACAGCTCGGAGAGCAGCGCTACCGCTTCTTCAATAGAGTAGGCTTTGGTGGCGTCTACTTTTTCGCGAATAATTTTCGCACGCTTAGATAGTTTAGCCATGATCAGAGACCCTCCACGTTTAGGCCCATGCTGCGAGCACTGCCAGCAATGGTGCGCACAGCGGCATCAAGATTCGCAGCCGTTAAATCAGGCTCTTTCGTTTTGGCGATCTCTTCGAGCTGTTCACGCGTCACGGTGCCGACTTTCTTCTTGTTCGGCTCACCAGAACCGGACTTGATACCAGCAGCTTTCTTCAGCAGCACGGCAGCAGGCGGTGTCTTGGTGACGAACGTGAAGCTACGGTCTGAGTAGACAGTGATCACGACTGGCGTCGGCAGGCCCGGCTCAATTTCTTGAGTCGCGGCGTTGAACGCCTTACAGAATTCCATGATGTTCACGCCGTGCTGACCCAGTGCTGGGCCTACCGGCGGGCTTGGATTGGCTTTACCTGCAGCAACCTGCAGTTTGATATAAGCCTGTACTTTCTTGGCCATCGTTTATGCTCCAATTGGGTAGTAACGCCCGAAGGCTCCCCGGTACCAACGAAACAACTACTTAGTTATTTCGCACGAATCAAATACGCTTAGTCTTTCTCAACCTGCGAACTTATTCTTTCTCAACCTGAGAGAATTCTAACTCAACAGGTGTAGAGCGCCCAAAGATCAGCACGCTGACATGCAGGCGACTCTTTTCATAATTAACTTCTTCGACGACGCCGTTAAAATCAGCAAACGGCCCGTCAACAACACGCACCGACTGGCCCGGCTCAAACATCGTTTTGGGCCGCGGCTTGTCGGTGCCATCTTTAACACGCAGCAAAATAGCGTCTGCTTCGCGTGATGTAATCGGTGCTGGCTTCTCTTTTGTGCCGCCGATAAAGCCCATTACCCGCGGCGTCTCGTTGACGAGATGCCATGTTTCGTCGGCCATCTCCATCTCAACCAGCACATAGCCAGGGTAAAATTTGCGCTCGCTCTTACGACGCTTGCCGTCTCGCATCTCGACAACTTCTTCTGTCGGCACCAGAATCTCGCCAAAGCGATCTTCCATACCATACATTTTCACACGCTCAATAAGTGAGCGCATGACATGCTTTTCAAACCCAGAATAAGCGTGAACGACGTACCAACGTTTGGACATGAAAACTCCTAACCAATGACGCCGGACATCGCCCAGCCAAGAAGAGTGTCGATCAACCACAGCATTAGCCCCACCACCAGAACAGCCACTAACACAATGGCAGTGGTTTGGATGGTTTCGGCTCGGGTCGGCCATACAACGCGCTGAATCTCTTTCTTGGCGCTTCTGGCAAGCTCTACTAAATCACGACCTTTGGTAGTGGTCAGCGCGATCAAACCCGCAATCACACATAACACCACTACACCTAGCACACGGTAGAGCAGGCCAATATCGGCGAAATAGGTATTACCAACGACAGCAACGACAAGCAGCGCTACGACCGCCGCCCATTTGAGCCCGTCATGGCGCGTCTGTTGCACCTCGGCGCCATGTTTTACAGAACCAGGCTTCATAAAAACGAGACTCCTCAAGGGTGCGGCGAACGATAAAAGAATTTTGGAAAAAGACATACCAACCTGGGGAAGGTTGGCAGGCCAGGAGGGAATCGAACCCCCAACCTGCGGTTTTGGAGACCGCTGCTCTGCCAATTGAGCTACTGGCCTGTATCGTCGTACTGATTTTTTACAACAACTATTTTTTACAACAACTATCTACATCTATCGATAAGCGTCTTTTTCAATCGCCTATACAACAGCGGGCGCCATGGTAGCGAAGAAAGCCACTTATGACAACCCCTTCTTTACGCTCAGACGCCATCAAAGCCACCTGACCGCAGAGACAAAAAAAGCGAGCTTCGCTCGCTTTATCTGCAATATGGAGCTCATGGACGGAATTGAACCGTCGACCTCACCCTTACCAAGGGTGTGCTCTACCCCTGAGCTACATGAGCTAAACACATCAACTGGAGCGGGCGGCGGGAATCGAACCCGCACCATCAGCTTGGAAGGCTGAGGTTCTACCGTTGAACTACGCCCGCAGAACCTGTCTTGAATGACAATCCGCTACGCGCCGCCTTATAGCTACTTACCTTTTACCAAGCTATAAATCGTAGACAATGCCCGCTACCGGCTTTTCATTCAGCTGCACCGATTAAATCGCTGCGGCTTAATTCTGGTGGAGAGAGAAGGATTCGAACCTTCGAAGCTTTCGCGGCAGATTTACAGTCTGCTCCCTTTGGCCACTCGGGAATCTCTCCAACGTGGCGGCATATTATGCCAGCCTTCAAAAACGTGTCAAGCCTGATAATCGTTATAGCTATGAAAAGCTTAGCTTATCAACACTCTGAACATCAGCACTTTCAACATCGCGAGACGCTCATGCCTCGCCTTCGAACGCGCTGCATTCTGTCAAAGCAGCATTGAGAATGCAAGTCCCGCACGAATCTTTTCTAGCGATACAGGCTCCGGCACTCGCGGCGCGCCTGACATTTTGCCTGCACGCTCAGCAAAGGTCATTGGAAAACAGGCCTCTAAACCGCCATAAACCATGTCCGGCCACACCGCATGAGGCACTTGCACCCCCCGCGAGACAACCCGAGCATCGCCACCGGTTAATAGCATCGGTAGCGCCACGCCTTGCTGATCACAGACTTCACTATAGATGCGATTAATCGCGCTGACGGCCGCCATATAGATACCATGATTGACGGCATCAACTGTACGCCGCCCTGGCTCTAGCAATTCATCCGCCTCGCTTTCTGGGTCGATGGCCACATTGCGGGTGCCTAGCTTCAAGCTCTCCTTCATCAGGCGCAGCCCTGGGATAATAAAGCCACCAAGATGGCTACCGCCCGGCAACACAAAGTCGATAGTAATGGCACTGCCACAATCCACCGCACAGCAACCGCCCGCTAACTGATAGCCCGCCAGCGCCCCCATCCACCGATCAACGCCTAAACGCCCTGGCTCCTCATAGCCGTTGACGACCCCCAGCGCTTCATGGGTTGAGTGTGCCACATGCACATGACGCACCCGGCGACGCAGTAAAGCAACCGTCTCTTCCAGCACGGCCGCCCTGGCCACGCTTGAAATACGCACCGCCTCCACTACATCAAGATCCGGGATGTCAGCCCCTGGTCGCCACTCTTCACGGGTCCATACCGCCCCGCGCGATCGTATCTCGCTACTCTCGGCATCCTTGAGCCGCCATTTTGACAGCGTGTTGCCGATATCAAGGTCCAGAATCATAAACGCCTGCGTACGCTGATCTCACCGCCGGCTAGGCGTCGCGAGTGACCATTTTCGGTAACCCAAAGGTTACCACTCTTATCTACTTCCCCGGCGATGGCATCGCTGGTCTGCTGCCCTTGGATCACCCGAATAGGCAGTCCTGCATAAGCATGACGTTGATTCCACTCATCCTGCCAGGCGCTAAAGCCAACACGCTCAAAGTCAGCCAGCATCGCCAATAGACCAGCTACGACATCGGAGGCCAACTGATTACGCGAGATATCCGGCAACCGCTCGAAAAGCGCCGCAACCGGCTGTTCGATCGCGGCTCGCTGAGCAGCAGGCAGCCACAGATTCATGCCCATGCCGATCACTACCTCGCAGGGACCTGCCGCGTCCCCGGTGATTTCAATCAGAATACCGGCCAGCTTGCCAAGCTCGTCGCAGGCATCATCGCCCTGTTCGGAGAGCAAGATATCGTTGGGCCATTTTAACTTGGGCGCCACGCCATGCTGCTCTAGCACCTGAGCCACTACAACCCCGACGGCCAAACTCAGGCCTTCAAGCACCGCGATGCCAGATTCAAAGCGCCAGCCTAACGAGAGCATTAAACTCTGCCCCCACGGCGTCGTCCAGACACGACCGCGCCGCCCACGCCCTGCCGTTTGCAGCTCAACCAGGCACACTTCGCCATGCCCCGCGCCCTGCTCAAAGCGCTGACGCAAATACTCATTGCTGGAAGGCAACTGATCTTCAACAAACAGGCGTGCAAGGTAATGGCGTGCCTGAGCAGGTAAACGCTCGACAATTTTTGCGCCTTCCAAAGGCTCCAGCCGCTGCGCCAATCGATAGCCACGTCCTTTGACGGCCACCAATTCGACGCCCAGCGCTTCTAGCTTTTTTAACTGCTTCCACACCGCAGCACGAGAAATACCCAGCGTTTCACCCAGCTGCTCGCCAGAGTGAACCTCGCCATCGCTTAACAAACGCATCAGGTTGCCGATGGTCATGCTCCTGCCCCAATGGGAAAAGCGCTATTCTAGCGGATGGAGGTTCGCTGCGAAAACTTTCCTGAGGGCGACTAAGGTCGATAAGCGCTCCAGTAATATCAGCGAAGCCTTCGACATGCTAGAATAGCCGCTGGACGCAAGCCCTGAGCCAAGATGGTCGGCAAATTGCCAGCCCTTGCGACCCGCATTTTCCGACCCGTGGACAAACGGGTGTTCACAAGAGTTCTCTCTCAGCATGCAAAACCAGCAAAATTCCAGCGCGGTTAATAACCTGCGCAACGTCGCGATCATAGCCCACGTTGACCATGGTAAAACCACTCTGGTCGACAAACTCCTGAGCCAGTCCGGCACCCTTGACCGTAAAGCAGAAGGTCAAGAGCGCGTCATGGACTCGAACGATCAGGAAAAAGAACGTGGCATTACCATTTTGGCCAAGAATACGGCCATTCAATGGCAAGACAGCCACGGTAACGGCTACCACATCAACATTGTGGATACGCCTGGGCACGCCGATTTCGGTGGTGAAGTTGAGCGCGTCATGTCGATGGTTGATTCGGTCCTACTTCTTGTAGACGCCGTTGATGGCCCGATGCCGCAAACTCGCTTTGTGACCCAGAAAGCATTCGCCCAAGGCCTCAAGCCGATTGTGGTGGTCAACAAAATTGACCGTCCCGGCGCGCGCCCTGACTGGGTGATCGACCAGATTTTTGATCTGTTCGACAATCTAGGCGCGACTGACGAACAGCTCGATTTCCCGATCATTTACTGCTCTGCCTTGAACGGCATTGCCGGTATGGATCCTGAAGCGCTGGCCGACAACATGGACCCCATGTTCCAGGCGATCGTCGACATCGTTGAGCCGCCCAAGGTGGAGCTTGACGGCCCCTTCCAGATGCAGATTTCCGCACTGGATTACAACAGCTACGTGGGCGTTATCGGCCTTGGCCGCATCAAGCGCGGCGCGGTGAAACCGAACCAACAGGTTTCGATCATCGGCGTTGACGGTAATGTACGTAAGGGCAAAATCGGCCAGGTCATGACCCATATGGGTCTTGATCGTGTACAGACCAACGAAGCCACCGCGGGCGATATCGTCTGTGTGACCGGCATCGATGATCTGTCAATTTCTGACACCTTGTGCGATCCCGCTAACGTTCAGGCACTGCCACCGCTCTCCGTTGATGAGCCGACCGTCTCGATGACCTTCCAGGTCAACGATTCACCGTTCGCCGGTAAAGACGGCAAGTTTGTGACCAGCCGTAATATCAAGGATCGCCTTGAACAAGAGCTGATTCACAACGTGGCGCTGCGCGTTGAAGAGGGCGAAACCCCTGAGAAGTTCAAAGTATCTGGCCGTGGCGAACTGCACCTTTCGGTGTTGATCGAAACCATGCGTCGTGAAGGCTTTGAGCTGGCGGTAGGCCGCCCAGAAGTTATCATCAAAGAGATTGACGGTGAGAAGCAGGAGCCTTACGAAGAAGTCATCATCGACTGTGAAGAGCAGCATCAAGGCTCGATCATGGAAGAGCTTGGCTACCGTAAAGGTGAGATGACCAACATGCTACCGGATGGTAAAGGACGGGTTCGCCTGGACTTCATTATCCCTGCACGTGGTTTGATCGGTTTCCGTGGTCAGTTTTTAACCCTGACCTCCGGTACCGGCATCCTAACTAGCCGTTTTGATCACTACGGCCCGCTGAAGCCTGAAGCCTCTATTGAGCGTCGTAATGGCGTATTGGTCTCAATGGTTGACGGTAAAGCCCTCGCCTACGCCCTGTATGCACTGCAAGAGCGCGGCAAGCTGATTATCGATCACGCCACGGAAGTTTACGAAGGCATGCTGATCGGTATCAACAACCGCGCAAACGACATGGTGGTTAACCCCACTAAAGGCAAGAAGCTCGATAACATGCGCTCCACCGGTAACGATGAGAACATCGTGTTAACGCCGCCGGTTAAGTTCTCTCTGGAGCAGGCAATCGAGTTCCTCGACTCCGACGAGCTAGTCGAAGTCACGCCAGTGCATATCCGCCTGCGTAAAAAGCTGCTGAAAGAGACCGAGCGTAAGCGTTACAGCAAGAAGTAACCCGCTTCAAGCAGTGAGTATCCAAAAAAACCCGCGCAAGCGGGTTTTTTTATGTCGATTAGCCAACCACCGAACACTCGTTTAACACTGTCAGCAGCTTGCCCAGCAGCCCACTAAACGCAGCCTAAACGTTACGGCGCTGGAAAGGCGACGCGTTCTATCGCACAGTAACGCTAAATTCAGCACGCCCAAGGCACGCTGGCATCACTATATCCATACAAGTGTTTGGATATCTATCCCCATCCTGACACCCAAACACGGACACTCTTACCCATGAGCGGTCAAAACGTCTGGACGCATAAAGGTACTTTTCTACTCGCAGCGGTTGGCTCCGCCGTTGGCTTGGGCAATCTGTGGCGATTCCCTTACCTCACCGGCGAAAATGGCGGTGGTGCCTTTATTTTGGTCTACGCGCTGACGATCTTCGCGGTTGGCATCCCCATTCTAATTGCCGAGATCATGCTCGGACGCACCAGCCGCCGCAGCCCGATCATGGGTATGCGCCACCTGACCAAAACTCACGGCACCTCACGCGCCTGGGAAACCATCGGCTGGCTGGGTGCCGCCTCGGCGTTCCTGATCTTAAGCTTTTACTCGGTCATCGCCGGCTGGGCGATTCACTATACTTGGCTGATGCTAACCGGTTCACTGGTCGGTGCAGACGCACAAACCATCAGCGATGGCTTCGACGCCCTGTTGGCAGCCCCCGGCCTGATGACGTTCTACCACACCTTGTTTATCGCCTTTTCTGCGCTGATTGTCGGCATGGGAATCCATAAAGGCATCGAGTCGGGCCTGCGCATTATGATGCCCGCGCTGTTCGTGATTCTGCTGGTAGTGCTGGCCTACGGCGTGATTAATGGCGATGTGGGCGCCGCCGCCAGCTTTTTGTTTACTTTCAATATCGCCGACCTGAGCCTTGAAGGCTGGCTGCAGGCCATGGGTCAGTCGTTCTTTACCCTGAGTTTAGGCATGGGGGCGATCATGGCCTACGGTGCTTACATGCCCAGTGACGTATCACTGACCCGCACCGCCTTTGCCGTTGCCATTGTTGATACCGCTGTGGCGATGGTCGCTGGCCTGGCCATTTTTGCCCTGGTGTTTGGTGCCGGGTTGGAAACAGGCCAAGGCCCTGGGCTGATGTTTGTCACCCTACCACTTGCCTTCGCGGAGATGCCGTTTGGCGCGCTGGTAGGCGGCGTGTTCTTTATCCTGGTATTGGGCGCCGCCATCAGCTCCTCCATTTCGCTGATCGAGCCTGTCGCGGCATTTTTGGTAGAGCGCTTTGATATGACTCGCCCCCAGGCCGTTACGATTATGGTGATTGCCGCCTGGGCAATGGGTCTATTGACTGTCGTCAGCTTTAACGTGTGGGCCGAGGGGACGATATTCCATAGCCTGTTTGGGCGTAGCGCCTTTGACGTAATTGAGCTACTCACCAATATCTTCATGCCGATTGGCGGTCTGTTGATTGCCCTGTTTGCAGGCTGGGCGCTGACCCAAAGCGAGGTCATGAAAGAGCTGGGCTCTACGGTCGCATGGTTTAAATTTTGGCGGTTTTTGGTGCGCTTTGTGGCCCCAGCCGCCGTGGCCTTTGTGTTTTTGCGCACCATTCCTCAGGTGAAGGGCTATTTCATCCCCACCCTAGGCGCGCTGCTAATTGTCGGTGCATTTGCCGCCAGCCAGCGGTGGCTTAAAAAACCATGACTAATAACTTAATAACAGTGCGCAGGCGGCTTATTAGCCGCCTGCATCGCGTGGAGACACCATGAACCCTCTTATTGATGTACAGCGAGTCAACAAAGCGTTCGGCGGCTTACAGGTGATTAACGACTGCTCCATTCAGGTGGAAAAGGGGTCAATTACCGGCATGATCGGCCCCAATGGCGCAGGCAAATCAACCCTGTTCAATCTTATTGCCGGCTCCCTGGCCCCCGACAGCGGTCACGTTCTGCTTGATGGAGAAGACATTACCGCGCTCAGCGCCGACCAACGGTTTCATAGAGGCTTACTGCGTACCTTCCAGATCGCCCACGAATTCAGCCAGATGAGCGCGCTGGAAAACCTGATGATGGTACCGCCCAAGCAAGCCGGTGAAGACCTTTTCAGCGCTTGGCTAAAGCCTGGCAAGGTACGCCGGGAAGAAGCCGAGGTACGTCGCCGAGCGCTAGAGGTAATTGATTTCGTCGGGCTACATCACGTGCGTAATGAGTTGGCGGGCAATTTATCCGGCGGGCAGAAAAAGCTTTTAGAGCTTGGCCGCACCATGATGACGGATGCCAAGGTAGTGCTGCTTGACGAGATCGCCGCCGGGGTGAACCGCACCCTGCTGGGCGACTTGATAGGTAATATTGAGCGGCTCAACCGCGAGATGGGTTACACCTTTTTAGTGATCGAACACGATATGGAGATGATCGCCCGGCTCTGCGACCCGGTGATCGTGCTCGCCCAGGGCAGCGTAATGGTGGAAGGGCATATCAACGAGATCCAGAACAACCCCGAGGTGATTGAGGCCTACTTTGGCACCGATGCCGCTTAAGGGTGACCTTTTCGCTACCCACCAATGACTACAATGATGTCGCTTTACGTCAGCGACCTTGCTGAGAAACTTTGCTTATGTCATCAACAACCAGGCCATTAATCGACGCGCGCGATGTGCACGGCGGCTATGGCGGTATGAACATTCTTAACGGGGTTAACATGACGCTGGAGGCCGACGAGGTCGGTGTCATCGTTGGCCCCAACGGCGCTGGCAAGTCCACCATGCTAAAAGCGATCTTTGGTCTACTGCATGTCAGTCAGGGCGAGATACTGCTTAATGGTCAGCCGATCCAGAACTTGCCCCCTAACCAGTTGGTGCAACGTGGCATGGGTTTTGTCCCCCAAGAGAAGAACGTTTTCCCGAGCCTTTCGGTGCAGGAAAACCTGGAGATGGGCGCCTTTTTAAAGCCGCAGAACGTTAAGCGCATGCTGGCTCAGGTGTATGAGTTTTTCCCACCGCTTTATGAAAAACGCCGCCAGCCTGCCGGTGAGCTCTCCGGTGGGCAGCGTCAGATGGTCGCTATGGGGCGCGCCTTAATGGCCGAGCCAAGCCTGCTGTTGCTCGATGAGCCCACCGCGGGGCTATCGCCACTCTACATGAATGAAATCTTTGACCGCGTCAAACAGATCAACGCCGCTGGCGTGGGTATTTTGATGGTGGAACAGAACGCCAAGCAGGCGCTAGCGATCGCCGATAAGGGCTTTGTGCTGGCCGCTGGCCAAAACCGCTTTACCGATACTGGGGCTGCGTTACTCGCCGACCCAGACGTCGCCAAAAGCTTTTTGGGCGGTTAGCCCCAGGGAGAAACGTGTGAACGAACTGGCTTTTTTCATTAATAATGTGGTGATTTCGGGCAGCGTGAGCGGCTCCATTTACGCCATTGGCGCGATTGGGGTAACGCTAATTTTTAGCATCATGCGCTTTGCCCACTTTGCCCATGCCGACATGATGACCTTTGGTGCCTTTATGGTGCTACTGCTCACCACGCTGTTCCCGGCGGCAGGCGCCAGCCTTGGCGTGCCTACCGCGGTGTTGATGCTGCCGCTGGCAATGCTGCTCACCGCCGCCTTGGCCGTGGGGATCGACAAAACCTTTTATAAGCCATTGCGTGCTCATGGGGTCAAGCCCATTGTGCTGGTGATTGGCTCGCTAGGTGTGACGTTGATTTTGCAGGGACTGATCCGCCTGTTTTCCGGTACCGGTGGGCAGAGCCTCTATGTGGACGACCGTAAAGAGATCTTTCGCCTTGCGCTGCCCTTCGAGGGCGCCCGCGCGCCGATTGTAATCACCGAACCGCAGATTTATCTGTTTGTGATTACCATCGTTGCTGTCGTCGCACTCCACCTTTTCCTTAACCGTTCGCGGTTGGGTAAGGCGATGCGCGCCATGTCGGATAATCCTGAACTGGCCCAGGCATCGGGCATTAACACCAATACCATTGTGGCGGTGACCTGGATGATTGCAGGAGCGCTAGCCGCCATTGCTGGTACGCTGCTTTCCCTGGACGTCACCTTCAAGCCCGACTTGAGCTTCTTCCTGCTGCTGCCTATTTTTGCCGCCGCCATTGTCGGTGGTGTTGGCCACCCTTACGGCGCCATTGCGGGTGGCTTTGTGGTCGGTTTTGCCGAGACACTGGCGGTGTTCAACTGGAACGTTCTACTTCGCCCCTTCCAGGAAAGCTTCCCCGCGTGGTTGGAGCTGCCGTCAAATCTCGCCTTTGTGGGCACGGAGTATAAGATTGTAGTGCCGTTTTTCATTCTGATAGCCATTCTGGTGTGGCGCCCCACCGGATTGTTCAAGGGCAAGGTGATCTAATGAGCCATTCAGCTAAAACACGCAACCCTGCCTACACGCCCCAAGACGCAACGCCAGCTCGCCGGTTTCCGCTGCGTGAGTTAATCCTGTTTGGCGTGTTGCTGGCGGCCATTCTGTCGGTTTATGCCCTCATGGGCGCAGCGTATAGCACGCGAATGCTCGTTGAAGCCGCTTGTTATGCCATCCTCGCGTTGGGATTAACCATTCAGTGGGGCTATGCCGGGCAGTTCAATGCCGGGGTGATGGGGTTTGTCGCCCTAGGCGGCTTCTGTGCGATGCTCTTCAGCGTTCCGGTTAACGAGGCCTTCTGGGGCACCGCGTTACCCGGCGAACTAGGCCGTGTGCTGTTGTATGGTGTTGCCGCCATTCTGCTGATTATCGCAGTCAGCAAACTGGATCGCCTGGGCATGCCCAAGCCCCTACGTACGTTTATCGTAGTCATGTTAGGCCTTGTGCTTTATCTCGCGGTGATTAGCCAGCTACGTGAAGTCACTGATGCGATTGAGAGCCAGGCAGGCTTTGTCGGCGGGCTAGGCTTACCGCCCTGGACCGGCTGGATTGTGGGTGGCGCGCTAGCCGGTGGCGTCGGTTACTTTATTGGCCATATCTGCCTGGGCTTACGCAGCGATTATCTGGCCATTGCCACCCTCGGCATTGCTGAGATCATCAAGGCGTTTTTAAAGAACTCCGACTGGCTGACCCGCGGCACCGCCACGGTGTCTCCGTTACCCTGGCCAACGCCTGGGCCTGCTGAACTGGGGTTTACGCTCTCCCGCGCCATCTACCTTTCGTTTACAGCGGTGATCATTGCGGTGATCTTCTTTCTGCTTAATCGCGCTTACAACGCCCCATGGGGCCGTATGATTCGGGCGATTCGTGATAACGAAGTGTCCGCTGCCGCCATGGGCAAAGATATCAACAAGCGTCGCCTGGAGATTTTCGTACTGGGCTGCATTCTGATGGGCTTGGGCGGTGGCATACTGGGCACTTTTAATAGCCTCTTTGACCCTCAGGGCTATTTGCCGCTCAACCATACCTTCTTGGTGCTGGTGATGGTGATTCTTGGCGGGCCGGGCAACAACCTGGGCACTATTTTCGGCGCGGTGGCGGTGTACATCATCTGGATTATGTCTGAGCCGCTGGCGCTATTTTTGATGCAGCTAGCCGTGGCGTTTGGGGAGGGCACGCTTGGTTGGGACGCCCCAAGCAACATGGATAGCCGCGCCTTGCAGGCACGGGTACTGGTGATTGGCTTGCTAATTACCATGGTGCTGCGTTTTGCGCCCAAAGGGCTGCTGCCTGAGAAAGTCAAAAGCCATAGCTGATCCTCTCAAATGCTGACCCATATAAAAACAGGGCTAATGACGGCCTTTCAAAAACTCTCGATACCGAGTGTGAGGGCAGATTGAAGCGAGGGTCTTTTGTCATGGATGACAAAAGTAGCGCCCACGGATGGGTTCACAGCGCCCTCGCGGAAACCTGCCCTCAGCACGGTGGCGTGCAGATTGCCAACTACGATAACCCAACAATAAGAATGCCCGGCTGAAACCAGCCGAGCATTCTTTTCATACTAAGCCTAAAAATTAAAGATCAACCTGACCTTTACTGGTAAAGGTGCCGTCTTCTACAGCCATTTCTACCACCACGCCCGGTACATCACCGTTATCGTCAAACTCATGTGAACCAGACGCGCCTTCGTAGTTGATGTCGGTACCCGCGGCGATCAACTCAACCGCCTTCTCCCATTCGCCGGGCAGAATGACCTCACCGGGGGCAGTGGCGACGCTGCGCAGCGCTTCAGAAAGACCTTCACGGTCAGCACTACCGTTTTGCTCAATCGCCAACGCGATCAGGAAAGCAGCATCGTAAGCCTGGGCGGCGAACACGGCACTGGGATCCAGCTCAGCAGCTTCGGCGGCTTCGATAAAAATATCGGTGCCGGGCAGGTCAGGACTGCCGGGGCGCGTGGCGATCATACCGTCCAGCACGTCCGCACCGATGGCTTCAATCAGGCTATCGCCGACCATTCCGTCAGCGCCTACGTACTGGGTAAACATGCCGCTTTCATAGGCTTGACGCAGTACCGTTTGACCCGACGTATCGGCATAAGCCAACACTACCAGTGTTTCAACGCCGCTCACTGAAAGCGAGCCTAACTCAGAACGATAATCCGCGCGGTTATCTTCGTGGGCAAGGTTCTCAGTAATCTCACCACCACCCGACTCAAATGCAGCGCTAAAGGCGTCAGAAAGCCCTTGTCCGTAGTCGTTATTCACGTAGGTAACGGCGACTTCATCAATGCCTTTTTCGAGCAGCAGCTTAGCGAGCATTTCCCCCTGGAAAGCGTCTGACGGTACGGTGCGGAACACCAGATCGTTATCGTCCAGTTCTGATACGGCAGGCGCCGTAGAGGCAGGCGATACCATCAATACGCCACCGGGAATGGCCGCGTTGTTGGCTGCAGCAATAGTTGCACCCGTACATAGGGCACCCACAATCGCCGTCACATTTTCAGAGTTCACCATCCGGTCAGCGGCGTTTGAAGCGGCCGATGCATCCGAACAGGTGGTATCGCCGGACGGCATCTCCAACGTTTGGCCATCTAGAATACCGCCCTGCTCATTGACCTGTTCAACGGCTAGCTGCGCCCCTGCAAAAATCGATGGCGTTAAACTTTCGATTCCCCCGGTAAAGCCGCCCAAGAAGCCAACTTTGACCTCTGCCTGTGCGAATCCCGTCATTGCCAGGGTGGAGGCCGCCACAGCTGTGGCTAATGCGCGCTTATTGATCATATTATTTGTCGCTCCCAGTGTCGTAAGAGATGATGCATTTTTTTAGTATGCCTCAGCGATCAATCACTAAGGCTGCTATTAATCTGGAACTGGAACGCCAAAAACACAAGCAACGCTTTCTAACGCTCGTCGTCTTCCTCTAGAAATCGCCTGCGTTCAGCAAGCTGCTTTTGAAGGCGTTTGTGGCGATAAAGCCGCACCAGCGCAATCGTTAACGCGGTAACCAGCATCGCAGCCAACACCCAACCCTGCCAGGGGCGGGCGGCGTTATCCATCACCGTTTCCAACGTAATTATCAGCATTAAGCCAATCGCCTGGGAGCCGATCGCTAGCGCGCGCAGCCTATCAAAAGCGGGTGGGGGCATAACGTCTCCGTAATTTGTAGCTCGCATGGTATGGTCTGCCAGTGTACCTGCTTCACGAGAAAATCATGAATGCCATCGCTCTCGGCCCACTGCTGATTTCATTACCGCGTCTTTATGCCATCGGCTGCGCGCTGCTGTTGCTACTCTGTGCACGGTTACTGCTAGGCCTTCCCCGGCGTGACCAGCAGCGCTGGTTTACCGGGCTTATCATTGTTTGGTTAGTCGGCGCCCGGGTGGGCCACCTTATGCTTAACCTGAATAGCTATAGCGCCGCCCCACTTGAAGCGCTCAAAGTCTGGCAACCCGGCTACCACGGCCTTTGGGGCATGGCGACAGGCTTGGTATGGACGGCCTGGACGCTGCGGGCGCGGTTATTGGCGATGGGCGGTGCAATGGCAATGCTAGTCGCCGCCTCCAGTCTGTGGCTGGTGCTAGTCACCCTGGCCCCCCTGGGCAATGACTTTGCGGTTGACGCCCTACCTGAGGTCACCCTGGAGGATGTGGAGGGTAACCAAGTGCATCTGCCGTCGCTAACCGAAGATGCTGACCTGATCATCGTCAACCTGTGGGCGACTTGGTGCCCCCCCTGCCTGCGCGAAATGCCGCTGCTTGAGGAGGCCGCCCAGCGCGATGGCGTGAACGTGGTGGTCGCCAATCAAGGTGAAGACCTGTTGCCCATGGTGCGCTATTTGGATGAGCAGCAGCTTGAATTTCGCTATGCCCTGCGTGACCCCAGCCAGCAGCTGATGGCGCTTTTTCAAGCTCCGGGATTGCCCACCACCGTGCTGTTTGACGGCCAGGGCAACACCCTGGATGTCCACGTTGGCGAGCTTACTCGCGCCCATCTGGATGGCTGGTTAAAAGATTGATGCCGATACACCTTAATCCCCCCGCTGCTTTGCGTTAGAATCCCCCGCCCTGTTGCCGCCGGTGCTCCCCTCCGGCGGCAGACGACCCGTTTTGCAGACTCCTCCGAGGCATCATGAGCGATTTTTCTCCCGGCCAACGCTGGATTAGCGACGGTGAAGCTGAGCTTGGGCTCGGCACCGTGCTTAACTGCGACGCCCGTAGCGTTACCATTTTGTTCAGTGCCAGTCAGGAAACCCGTACCTACAATACCCGCCAGGCCCCGCTCACCCGCGTTATGTTCGGCAGCGGCGACCGCGTGCTCTCCGCTGACGGCTGGCAGATCGTTGTCGATGACAGCAAAGAGTCCGACGGCCTGATCACCTATATCGGTGAAGACAAGGAAGGCAATCTGCGCGAGCTGCCCGAGGCTAAACTCGCCGATACCATGCAGTTCGACCAGGCCCGCGACCGTCTGCTGACCGGCCAGGTCGATCGCAACGACTGGTTTGATTTGCGCTTTCGTACCCTGCACCACTATCAGCGTATCGAGCAGCACAGCGCGCTGGGCTTTTCCGGGCCGCGTATCGACCTGATACCTCACCAGCTCTACATTGCCAATGAAGTCGCCAACCGCCATGCGCCCCGCGTACTGCTCGCGGACGAAGTGGGCCTGGGTAAAACCATCGAAGCCGGCCTGATTCTGCACCGCCTGCTGCTCAATGGCCGCGTTGAACGCGCGCTGATTCTGGTCCCCGACAGCCTCACGCATCAATGGCTGGTCGAGTTACTGCGCCGCTTCTCGCTTAATGTCACGCTGTTAGATGAAACCCAAAGCCAAGCCCACGGCAGCTACAACCCCTTTGAGAGCGCGCAGCTTGTGCTAGCCAGCCAGGGCTGGCTGTTCGCCAACCCGCAACGCCAGGAGCAGGCGTTGGCCAGCCAGTTCGACCTGCTGATCGTCGACGAAGCGCACCATCTCGACTGGAGTGAAGAGGGCAGCGGGCCCGGCTACCGGTGCGTCGAACAGCTCTCGGCGGTGATTCCCGGCCTGCTCCTGCTCACCGCTACTCCGGAACAGATGGGCATCAAGAGCCACTTTGCCCGCCTGCGGTTGCTGGATAGCGAGCGCTACCACGACCTGGAGCGCTTCAAAGCCGAAGAGAGCCACTACACCGAAGTCGCACGCGCCATCGATGCCTTGGAGGCTCTGCCCGGCAACTCTGATGCGAGCGCTCACGTCTCTGCGGTAGCCGATGACCGCGACAGCCAGGCGCTGCTGGCCACGCTATGTAACGAAGAAGCTAGCAAAGCGCAGCAGGACGCCGCTCGAGCCCAGCTCAGTGAAGCGCTGCTGGATCGCCACGGCACGGGGCGCGTGATGTTCCGCAACAGCCGCCGCCACGTAGGCGGCTTTCCGGAACGGCGCTTAAACCTCGCGCCGTTAGCATTGCCTTCGGCCTACCGTCGCGTAGTGCGCCGCTTAGAGCGCGACGAGGATTATCTTGATGAGCTGTTGATTGAGACCGGCATGGATCACCCCGATGTGCTGATCTATCCCGATGCAGCCTACCGCGAGCTCAGCAATGACCCGCTCAATAGCGAAGACTGGTGGCACATCGACCCGCGCGTTAACTGGCTGCTGGAAAAGCTCAGCGACGACAGCGAGAGCGGCTTCGCCAACGAAAAAGTCCTGGTCATTGCCCACCACCGGGAAACCGCCGAAGGCCTTGCTGAAGGGCTGCGGGTGCTGGGCGGCTACCATGCGCCGGTGTTCCACGAAGACCTCTCCTTGATAGAGCGTGACCGCGCGGCAGCGGCGTTTGCGGATGAAGATGGAGGCGTTCAGGTGCTGGTGTGCTCGGAAATTGGCTCTGAGGGGCGCAACTTCCAGTTCTGCCGTCACCTAGTCATGTTCGATATGCCCCAGCACCCGGATCAGCTCGAACAGCGTATTGGCCGCTTGGATCGCATCGGCCAACTCCACGCTATTGAGCTGCATATTCCTACCTTTGAGGGCAGCCCCGGCGAGCGTCTGCTGCGCTGGTATAACGAAGGTATGGATGCGTTCAGCGCCCCGCATGGAGTCGGCAACGAGCTGTTTGATGCCTTTGGTGACGCCCTGGCTGACGCCCTGCTGGATGATGAAGCGCTTGATGAGATTATCGCCGAAACCCGCACGATGTTTAGCGCCAAACTGGCGGAACACGATGCGGGCCGCAACCGGCTGCTGGAACTCAACGCCTGCCGCCCTGCCCGCGCTCAGCAGGTCATCGATGCAGTGCGCGAACTTGACGAAGACGCCGCATTGCCGCGCTACCTTGAACGGGCGCTGGATATTTTCGGCGTGGAGAGCCAGGAAATCGGCAAGGGCTTGATGCACCTGCAGCCCAGCCAACATATGCTGGATGGCCTGCCGGGTCTGGTTAAAGGCGAAGAGGGCTTTACCGCCACGTACAGCCGCGCCCAAGCACTGGTCCGCGACGATGTGCAGCGGCTCTCTTGGGAACACCCGCTGCTGCGGGAAATGATGGGCCGCGTGTTGGATGGCACCATGGGCAACTCGGCGCTGGCGCTACTGCGCCACGACGCCATTCCCAGTGGTCGATTGATGGCCGAACTGGTGTTCCGCACCCACTGCCCGGCGCCCAAGAAGCTGCATCTTAACCGCTTCTTGCCACCCACCGCGGTGCGCCTGCTGCTGGATGAATCCGGCGCCAACCTGACCAGCAAGATCTCCTTCACCGGTTTGGGCAAGAACCTGCAGAAGGTGAATAAATCCCTGGCGCGCGATCTGATCAAGAGCCGCCATGACCAACTGCGTGAACTGCTCACTCAAGGGGAAGGCGAAGCCGAGCGCCAGCTGCCCAGCATTGTCGAAAATGCTGAAGCGCGCATGCGTGCGCAATTGGACACAGAAATTGCCCGTTTGACCGCGCTGGCCGAGCACAACCCGGCGGTGCGCGGCGCTGAAATCGACGCGCTGAAAGATGAGCGTAAGGCGCTCAGCGAAGCGATTGAAAATACCCGCCTACGTCTGGATTCCGTGCGGGTAATTATCACCGTTGACGCCGATCGTTAATCGCCAAGCGAATGCTTCCTAAAGGATCGCCTCAAGCGCCTTGTCTAATGTGGGATATTGAAAGGTAAATCCTGCCGCTTCAAGGCGCACGGGGCGCATATCCGCCCCGGTCAGCAATAGCCGAGACATTTCACCCAGCCCCGCCTTCAAGACAAACGCGGGTACGGGGAAAATGGCCGGTCGATTGAGATGCTTGGCCAGGGTTTTGGTAAAGGTGGCGTTGGTGACCGGGTGCGGCGCACTGCCGTTAAAGGGGCCGCTCAAGGTATCGTGATTGATGAGAAACAAAATCGCCGCGACTAAATCATCGCGGTGAATCCACGGCATAAATTGCTCACCTCTGCCAAAGCGGCCACCTAACCCTAGCTTAAACGGCGGCAGCATTTTCTGCAGGCTGCCGCCGCCTGCATCTAGCACCAATCCCGTACGCAAAATCGCTAAACGCACCCCCATCGCCTCAATCGGCTGGGTGGCTGCCTCCCACTGTTTGCACAGACGATGGGCAAACTCATCATTAGGGATTGTCTCTTCGGTCACTACGCGCTTGCCCTGATCGCCGTAATAGCCCATTGCTGAACCCGATACCATTACCTTCGGCAATGGCTGACCATTAGCCTTTAACTGTTCACACAACGCGACCAATTGCTCAGTTGACGCTACACGAGAATTTATCAGCTTGGCTTTCTGCTCATCGCTCCAGCGCTTACCGGCAATAGACTCTCCAGCCAGGTTAATTAGCGCATCCGGTGGCGACTCAATAAACGCCTGGGCGCTGTCACGAATATCACAGCCGCTAGGCAAGCGATCGCGTACTTGATGAGGGTGACGGGAGACCACTTGCACCTCGTGGCCCTGCTCTATCAGTTTTTGGCATAGCCGCTGGCCGACAAACCCACTGCCTCCGGTCACTAATACGCGCATGGAATTACTCCTGTTGGTGCCACCGTTCGTTGTCAGCTTGGCGAAATGAATCAATCGACGACCAAATTGTACGACATCTATACACAACTGCTACAGTAAGCTTTCAGTTCTATTCATACGACATCTAAACAACGCTGCGAGGAACCATGGCGATACTGCCTCTGAGTGCTCATCAATCGGTCGCCATCATTGGTGCAGGCATCGCAGGGCTTGCCTGTGGGCAGGTACTCGCCAATAGCGGCGCTAGCGTTACGCTGTTTGATAAAGCCCAAGGCCCTGGTGGGCGCATGTCGAGTAAGCGCAGGCCCAGCGCGACGCTAGATTTAGGCGCTCAGGCTTTCAGCGTGCGCGACGCAGACTTTCAGCGCGCAGTTGATACATGGCTATCCATTGGCTGCATCGCTTCCTGGCCCACCGCTACCTATCAGGCTAGCCCAAATGGCTGGCAGGCGCATAACGATGGGCAAAAGCGCTACGCCGGTGCTCCTCGAATGAGTGCCTTGACGCGTCATTTGGCCGACTCGCTAACGGCGCTACCTCAGGCAGCACTGCATACAGGCACTTCCATCACGTCACTCAAACGCAATCAAAAAGGGTGGCAGTTGGTAGCGGCGGGCGGCATGACGCATGGGCCTTATGATCAGGTAGTGATTAGCGCACCACCGCCCCAGGCCCATGCACTGCTGGCAATGTGGGACGACGATTTGGCCACCGCTTGCCAAACGCGAAAGCAACGCGCCTGCTGGGCGGGATGGGCGATTTTTGACGGACCGCTTCCCGCCATACCCGGTGTTGACCCAGACTGGCAGATGGCGCGGGTTGCCCACCCTGCCCTGCATATTGTGTCACGTAACCAAACAAAACCAGGACGCGCTGCTCAATCTGAAAGCCTTAGCCTGCTGGCTCAACTCGACTGGAGCGAAGCACATTTGGAGCAGCCTGCCAGTGAGGTGGCTAACCAACTTCTTACTGCTCTAAAAAGTTTTTTTCACGTCTCAGCAACCCTACCCGACCTGATTGAAACAGGCGCGCACCGGTGGCGCTATGCACAACCAGCGGCCGCTTGTGAACACACATACTTATACAGTGGAAACGGTTTGGCCTTGTGCGGCGATAACGTTTGCGATGGCCGCGTAGAAGATGCCTGGCTATCAGGCCACCGCTTAGGGAAAGCGCTAATAGGCCGGTCGGTCTAATTATATAAAATATTATACGGGCTAAGAGGGATTCTTATAAAGGTTGTACCGAGTAGCGACAAGTTGTACAAATGAGCATACAGTAACGTACTAATGTTCAGATCTTTGATTAGGCAGTCTCTACATGGAACACGCTTCACCTTCGCCGCGGCGAATAATGTCCGGCCCTTACAGCGCGGCGCTGCAGTTAACTAGCTTGCGGTTCACTAGATTGCAGTTAACGAAGAGGTACTGGCGCACATGAGTCTTAAGGCGACCCATCCCCCCGATACGCCGCTCTATCCGATACGCGAAGTGTCTCGCTTGACGGGCGTAAACTCGGTCACCCTTCGCGCTTGGGAACGACGCTACGGGCTAATTCGCCCCCAGCGCACCCCCAAAGGGCATCGCCTTTACGCTCAAGACGACATCACACGCATCGAACGTATCTTGCAGTGGCTCAATCGTGGTGTGCCGGTCAGTCAAGTCGCCGACTTGCTTGACCAGCCAGAAACAATTGAGACGCCTACCCCTGATGCCGGCGATTGGGCTAGCCAACGCCTGCAGCTGCAAGCCATCATCGAAGCGTTAGACCTGCCCAAGCTAGAGGCTTTTTATTACCAGAGCTTAGCGCTCTATCCGCTGAGTATTGCCATTAACGAGCTTTGGCAGCCGGTTGTTTTAAGCTTAGAGGCGAAATGGGCCATTCAGGCAGATCAGTTAGTACGCCGCACCTTGGAAGCATTTTTGCGCAGCCAAGTGGGCATCCGCTTACATTATGCTAACCAGGCTACCCGGGGCCCGCTGATTTTGCTCAATGCCATGCCCGATGACCCTGGCCCGCTCTGGGTGTTGATGTCGGCATTGATGGCCAGCGAGCAAGGCTACCGAGTACAGATGCTTGACCACTCGCTGCCACTGGAGGATCTCCCTCAGGCAGTCGCGCGGCTACACTCGTCGATGGTTCTGCTGTCTAGCGGCCAGCGCGAAAGTGACAGCTATATTCGCCAAGCGCTGCCTAAAGCCGCCGAGACGCTTAATGTGCCCATCGGCGTGTGTGGTGAAGTGGCGCGCCTGCGCGAAGCCGATCTGCGCGATAGCCCGGTTCACATGCTAGGCGATGACCTGCCCCAGGCGATTGCTCGCTTGCGTCCTCTCTTACGCGAGTCAGGCGTACTGTAACCAACACGCTCTTACCCTGGCCGTTCGCCCTCTGGCGACCGGCCATTTTTTTGTGCCGCAGGAGCCCCTATGACAGAAAAGCCTATGAAACGTCAATTGGTTTGGCTGCGCAGCGACTTGCGTATTGATGACAACAGTGCCCTGGCTGCCGCAGCGGCCAAAGGGCCTGTCATCGCGGTTTTTTTGCGCAGTATTCCCCAGTGGCAAGAGCACGGGCACGGTGCCAACAAGCTGGACTTTTGGGCGCGCGGCGTTGCCGCCGTTAAAACAGCCCTTAACGGATTGAATATTCCGCTTCTTCATCGCGATATTGACCACTATAACCAAGCGCCAGACGTACTGCTTGAGATCGCTCGGGAACATGATGTTGAGCAGTTGCACTTCAACTGCGAGTACGCCCTCAATGAGCGTCGCCGCGACCAAGCCGTACAAGATGCCTTTAAAAAAACTGAGAGGACCGCCCATGGTTATCACGATGCCGTGGCATTTTCCCCTGGCAGCCTGTTAACCGGCAAAGGCGACTTTTACGGTGTTTTTACCCCCTTTTCCAAAGCGTGGCGCAAGCAGGTCACCGTCGACCAGTTAGCGCTGCGCGAGTCACCACCGGTGCAAACAGCACTGGATATTAAAAGTGATCCGCTGCCTGCGCTACCGGCCCTTGACAGCACACCGATTGAAGAGCGCCTGTGGCCTGCCGGTGAACGGCCCGCGGCGGATAACTTGGCGCGTTTCCTGCGCTTTCGTGGCCGCCACTATAAAGACCAGCGCGACCTGCCCAAGGTACGTGGTACCAGCGAACTCTCGCCCTATCTGGCATTAGGCATGATCTCCCATCGCCAGTGCTTGCAAGCCGTAATGACCGAGAATGGCGGTCATCTTGGCGATGGCGATATTGGCCTGACGACCTGGGTTAATGAACTGATCTGGCGCGAATTTTATCAGCATGTCGCGGTGGGGTTTCCCGAGGTGTGCCGCTATCAACCCTTCCAGGCACACACCAAGCAGTTGCAGTGGCGCGACGATGATGAAGGCTTTCAAGCCTGGTGCGAAGGGCGCACGGGATACCCCATTGTGGATGCCGCCATGCGTCAACTAGTCGCCACGGGCTGGATGCATAACCGGCTGCGCATGATCACGGCGATGTTTTTAAGCAAACATCTCCTAATTGACTGGCGACGCGGTGAAACCTTTTTTATGCGCCACTTGGTGGATGGTGAATTCTGCGCCAACAACGGCGGTTGGCAGTGGGCGGCCTCGACGGGTACCGATGCCGCACCCTACTTCCGCATTTTTAACCCCACCACCCAATCCACCCGTTTTGATGCTGACGGTGAGTTTATTGCCCACTGGCTGCCTGAGCTTGCTGACCTTCCCGCCAAAGCGCGCCATGCGCCGCCTCAAGACCTACTCACCGGTGTGCAGTACCCAGCGCCGATCGTTGATCACAAAGCGGCACGTCAACGTGCGCTGGACGCGTTTAAATCACTCACTAAATAATCGCTTCTGTCCCCGCTTCCTTAAGCCATTATAGTTATAAAGCTAATCAAGGAGACCGTCATGGCTGAGCCTGCGGCGCTGGAGGCGTTCTGCGCCTTTTTCAAAAAACTGGACAATACCTGTACAGAAAAGCTATACGAGGTATATACTGAAAATATAATTTTTAGTGACCCGCTGCACCATCTTGAAGGTCGCGAAGCGTTAGCGCGTTATTTTTCAGCCATGTATGAAAATGTCGAGCACTGCCACTTTACTTACCACACTCGGCAGTTACAGGGACAACAAGCGTTTGTTACCTGGACCATGACGTTTATGCATCCCCGATTGGCAGGTGGCCGAGCTGTCAAGGTCGAAGGCTGTAGCGCACTCACCTTTGCCACCGATGGGCGCGTTGAGCGTCATCGCGATTATTTTGATGCTGGCGCCATGCTTTACGAACATTTACCGCTGATGGGAAGCGCCATTCGCTGGTTAAAAAAACGCCTTGCCTAAGCAGTAACATCACGGCGGGGCGCACGAGGAGGCTTAATGAGTACATGGGAAACGCCCCAACGTATTTGGTTAACCGGTGCCACGTCCGGCATTGGTGAAGCGCTTGCCCGTAAATTCATCGCCCAAGGCCACCAGGTGGTACTCAGTGCCCGCAACGCGGAGTCACTTGAAGCGCTGTGCCAAGGCCACCCCAATGCCCATCCGCTCCCGCTAGATGTTAGTGACCGCCAAGCCGTGCTTAACGCTGGCGAGACCATTGCCGAGCGCCTGGGGGCATTAGATTTAGCGTTATTCAATGCTGGTACTTGCGAATACCTGAACGCTCAACAGTTCGATATGGATTTAGTCGAGCGCGTTTTTAAGCCTAACTTATTTGGCACTTTGTACGGCGTCGAAGCCGCTCTGCCGCTGCTGCGGGCAGCACGGCAGCAGGGTCTGCCCGCCCGACTAGCGGCCACCTCCAGCGCCTCGGCCTATTTACCGCTACCCCGCGCAGAAGCCTATGGCGCTTCTAAAGCCGCCGTCAGCTACTTCCTGGAATCGCTGCGCTTGGATCTCGATCAGGAAGGCATTGATGTCAGCCTTATCCACCCCGGCTTTGTGAAAACGCCACTCACCGAGCGAAACGACTTCCCGATGCCCATGCAGGTCACCGCCGAGCAAGCGGCCGATGCCATTATCGCAGGCCTGGTAAAGGGTCGACTGGATATCCATTTTCCACGCCGGTTCACCTATCTGGTCAAATTGCTGGGCATTTTGCCTCCTGCCTTGCGCCGTCAGATAGGCCTGCGCATGACCCGCGCCCAAAAGGAATCGTCATGAGTACCGTGGTATCAAATAGTGCTGGGGCATCTCAGCGTATTGCCATTGTCGGCAGCGGTATCAGCGGCATGGCCGCTGGCTGGTACCTTTCCGCTCAGCATGAAGTCACGCTGTTCGAGGCGGATTCGCGGCTTGGGGGCCATACCGCCACGATGGACGTGGACGTAAAAGGGCAAACGTATGCGATCGACACCGGCTTTATTGTCTTTAACGACTGGACCTATCCGCACTTTCAGCGCTTGATGGCAACCCTGGGCGTTGCCTCACAAGCCACTGAGATGAGTTTCTCGGTGCATGAAACGGCAAGGGACTTTGAGTACAACGGGCACACGTTAGGATCGATGTTTGCCCAACGACGCAATTTATTTAACCCCTCTTTTTATCGCCTGCTGCGCGATATCCTACGTTTTAACAAGCAGGCCACTAAAGCGCTTGATCGCAACGAGCTCCCCGAACAGATGACCCTAGGGGAATACCTGGATCGCCACCACTACAACCGCGATTTCCAGCAGCGTTACTTACTGCCCATGGGAGCCGCCATTTGGTCGGCCAGCATCAGCGATTTACGCGCCTTTCCGGTGGCATTTTTTGTGCGTTTTTTCCGCAATCACGGCCTGTTATCGGTTAATCACCGCCCCAAGTGGTACACCCTGATGGGCGGTTCGAAAAGCTATATCCCTAACCTAACAGCCCCCTACGCGTCGCGCATTCACCTCAATACGCCGGTAACCAAGATTACCCGCGAACGCTCTGGAGAGCGTGCTGGCGTTACGATTACCACTCCCGCTGGCAGCCAACACTTTGACCAAGTGGTGCTCGCCTGCCACGCCGACCAAGCCTTGGCGATGCTGGGTGACGCCAGTGCAGACGAGAAAGCAGTGCTCGGCGCCATGCCGTATCAGGATAACGAGGTGGTGCTGCATACCGACACCTCCCTGCTACCGCGGCGCAAACGTGCCTGGGCGAGCTGGAACTACCGGCTGGATCAGCGCGATAGCGAAGCACGGGTATCGGTCACTTACGACATGAATATTCTTCAGCGGATAGACAGTGACACTACGTTTTGCGTGACCCTGAACGACAGCGCCAGCATTGATACCGATAAAGTACTGGGACGTTATACCTACGCGCACCCGCAGTTTACCTTGGCTGGCCAGGCGGCGCAGGCGCGCCACGCTGAGATATCGTCGACAGCGCAGCGTACGCATTTTTGCGGTGCCTATTGGCGCAACGGTTTCCACGAAGACGGGGTGTGGAGCGCCCTGCGCGTCGCCCAGGCCCTGGGCTGTGACGAAGCTGCCCCGCCTCCCGCGGAACCGCTGGCGCTACCTGCTCATGAGCTGCTGACACCGCAAGGTGTTGAGGGTCTCGGATGATTGCCGCTCCGCGTTCGCGTATCTATCGTGGCACCCTGCGCCACCGCCGCTTCACGCCCAAGCCCCACGCATTCAGTTACCAGGTATGGATGGCGTGGTTGGATCTGGACGAGCTGCCCGATCTGTTCGACAAGGTGCCCGGCTTCAGCGCCCGCAGGCCTGCCTTGGCGCGTTTTCGGCGGGAAGATTATCTAGGCCCGGTGGATCGCCCGCTAAAAACCGCCGTGCGCGAAGAGCTCGTTCGTCAATTAGGCAGCGCCCCCACGGGGCGGATTTGTGTGCTCACCCAACTGCGCACGCTGGGCTGCATGTTTAATCCTATCTCCGTTTACTACGCCTACGACCATTTGGGTAGATTGGCAGCCGTATTGAGCGAAGTCACCAATATGCCTTGGCGTGAGCGTACCCGTTACGCCAGCGCGGTGGACCCTTCACGTCACAGCCACCAGGCCCGTTTCGACAAAGACCTCCACGTTTCGCCTTTCAACCCCATGGATATGACCTATCGGTGGAAATTTAACGCCCCCGGCGAAACGCTCTTTTTGCATATGGAGAACTGGCGGGAACAGCAGTGCCATTTTGATGCCACATTAACCCTTGAGGCCTCACCCGCCACCCGCGGTGTATTGCTAACAACCTTGGCTCGCCAACCATGGATGAGCCTGAAAACCATTGCGGGTATTCATTTTGAAGCGCTTCGGCTGTGGCTTAAGCGCATCCCTGTTTATAACCACCCCAAGCAGCGCAAGGAGACTTCAAAGTGACGACCCTGCGTTCTACGCCGCCAAATATTCAACCTGTTGCCCAAGACCGCTTAACCAAGTGGCTGAAGCCGCGCCTAGTGGCCCAACTGGATACCTTTCGCGGTGGTCGTATTACCCTCATTGAAGGTGACCAGTGCCACCACTTAGGCCAGGGAGGACCGCTGCAGGTAACCGTGGTAATCCGCCACTCGCGCGCCTGGAAGCGGCTGGCCTTCGGCGGCACCGTTGGCGCTGCCGAGTCTTATATGGACGGTGATTGGGACGCCGACGACTTGGTCGCCCTAGTCCGCCTGTTTGCCGCCAACCTGGAACAGGTTAATACCAAAATGGAGAACGGCAGTGCCCGCATTGCCCGTTGGTTATTGGGTGCCGCCTACCGTTTTCAGCGCAACAGCCTAAGCGGCTCTAAGCGCAACATTGCAGCCCACTATGATATTGGTAACGACCTATTTTCGACGTTTTTGGATCGCCACCACTGGATGTACTCCAGCGCCGTTTTCCCCTACCCGGAAGCTACTCTGGAAGAGGCCTCAACCTACAAACTGGATTTGATGCTTGAAAAGCTTGATGTCCGGCCAGAGCATCACCTGTTAGAAATTGGCACTGGTTGGGGTGGTCTGGCGATTCACGCGGCGAAAACCCGCGGCTGCCATGTCACCACTACGACCATTTCCGATGAACAGCACGCTCATACTGCTCAACGGATTAAGGAAGAGGGGCTGGAAGACAGAATTACCCTACTCAAACAGGATTACCGCGAATTAACCGGCCGTTACGACCGGCTTATTTCGGTCGAGATGATCGAGGCCGTGGGGCACCAGTATCTCGATACCTACCTCAACAAGCTGGATAGCCTGTTAACCGACGATGGGCAGGCCATGCTGCAAGCCATCACCATCCGCGACCAGCGCTTTGAAGACGCTAAACGCGACATGGATTTTATCAAGCGCTACATTTTCCCCGGCGGTTTTCTACCCTCGCACCATGCCATGTTAAGCAGCGTAATGCGCAAAACGTCGCTGAACGTGGTCGCGTTGGATGAAATAGGCCCGCACTATGCCCGCACTCTGCGTGAGTGGCGCCACCGCTTTGAAGCCAGCCTGGAGCAGGTACGCACGCTGGGGTACGACGAGCGCTTTATCCGCATGTGGCGCTACTACTTATGCTACTGCGAAGGCGGCTTCATCGAGCGCTCTATCGGTACCTGCCATCTGCTGTTGGCTAAACCAGCGGCGAAGCCCATACCGCTCACCGGCGCTCTCTAAATGGCATCACGCCGATGGCATGCACTGCTGTTCAATGCCCTGCGTTTTGAAGCTGGCTGGCTGTTATGCGTAGTAGGAGGTTCAGGCGTTGCCGCGCTTGCGGGCGGAGGCTTGCTAGCTTGGCATCTATGGCGCTGCGCGCTGCCGGGAGAGTGGCGGTTTATCGCGGGATTTGCACTGCTCGGCTTGATGGTCGATGGCGGCTTAAACCTGCTGGGAGGCTTTGATTTTAACGATCAGGCACTGGTGCTGGGGTTATTACCCCTTTGGCTATGGATGCTCTGGCCGCTGTTTGCCACGCTGGTCTATCACTCGCTGGCGTGGCTGTGGCGTTATCCGCTACTAGCCGCGCTGTGTGGCGCTGTTAGCGGCCCGCTCTCGTATTACGGCGGCGCGCTACTCGCGGAGGTGACGCTTGCCCCTTGGCTGCTGCCAGCCCAGGCGCTGATATGGGCGTCACTGTGTGTAGGCATTAGCCGTTTTTATAAGCGTTAAGAAGCAGCAGAGGCAGTGGCTGGCTCAGGCAGCAAACGCTTTTCCAATTCCGCAGCGGGTAGCGGTCTGGCAAAGTAGAAACCTTGTACGGACGTACATCCGGCATCCACCAAAAACTGACACTGCTCTTTGGTTTCAACGCCTTCTGCAATCACTCCTAGCCCCATGCCTTCCGCCATCGCTAAGACCGTCTTCACGATTGAGGCATCCGCTTGATCATGTGGCAACTCCTTAATGAACGCCCGATCGAGTTTAATTTTGTCTACCGGCAAGCGCTTCAAATAACCGAGCGACGAATAGCCTGTCCCAAAGTCATCGATGGCAATCGCAAAGCCTTGGTCGCGCAGCGCCTGAAGGCGTGGTCCCATATCGCCAGCGCGTTCGTCAAGCAGCACCGATTCGGTCAGCTCTAAACCAATTTGCGATGGTTTCAACTGATAACGCTTTAGGCAAGTCGTCAACTGACTTTCCAGGTCGCCTTGAAAGAGCTGCAGGGCCGAAATATTGACCCATATCGTCATTTTTGGCATGGCGCTATTACGCCAGTGCGCCTGTTGGGCGCAGGCTTTTTCGATCACCCAGGTACCCAGCTGGCTCATTAAACCGTGCCGCTCGGCCAACGGAATAAAGTCGCCAGGGGAAATCATACCATCCTTGGGATGGCGCCAGCGCAGCAGTGCCTCCATACCCACCAGCTCGCCGCTAGCAGGCTCATGCTGGGTTTGATAATGCAGTTCCAACTGGTCACCGGAAATAAGCGCAGCGCGTAAATCACTGACCAGCGCCAGTTGAGGATTATCCTGCTTATCCAGCGCCGGGCGAAAGCGCTGGCTTAAGTTACGCCCCAGCCGTTTAGCGCTGTAAAGCGCCGACTCTAAGCGCTGGAAGAGCACGCCTGAGTCGTCACCATCCTCGGGCACTCGGCAACTACCGATCGACAGTCCTAAGCGCAGCGATTGGTCATTAATTTCAAATGGCCGACTCATATGCTCACGCAGGGTGGCGACCCATTGGTCATGATCGTCAAAAGTGGTGGTGCGGATCACCATAAACTCGTCGCCGCCCAAGCGACCCACAATACTGCCCGCCACATAGCTGGTTAAACGTTGACCAAAGCGCGCCAACAAACGGTCGCCCTGTTCCACCCCCAGACTATCATTGACGGATTTCAGCCCATCAATATCGACCAGCGCCATATCCAAGCTCTCTCCAGCGCGCAGATGGCGCAGCCGGGAAGCCAGCAGATCGTGAAGGCGACGACGATTGGGTAGCCCTGTGAGCGGATCTTCATAGCCGATACGCCGCAAATCACGCTCGCGGGCTTTTTGTGCCGAAATATCGGTAAACAGATTAATAAAATGGGTAATGTTGCCGCGTTTGTCGGTCACGGCGCGTACTTTTAACCACTCAGGATACTCATCGCCGTGCTTACGGCGGCTCCACATTTCACCTTCCCAGCGGCCGGTACTTTTCAGCGTGCTCCAAAACGTTTGATAAAAGTTTTTATCGTGCCGTGGCGCTGCCAGCGTCTCCAGTTTCAGCCCCTGAATCTCTTGGCTCGAGTAACCGGTCACTTCGGTGAAGGCGGGATTAACCACGATGACGCGATTTTGTGCATCGGTAATCACCATGGCATCGCTAGTGAGCCCTAACGTATCTTGGGACAGACGCAGCCGTAGCCGTTGCTGACGCACTTGGTTCCAGGCATCCCATAGCCCTAACATAACCAACGTCGCGGCCACTAGGCGCAGCGTCGCATCGGATATCCAAACACAGGCGGGGAGCGCCGTCAGCGCGACCCAAACTAACGGACGATTGAGAGAAACAGGAAGCCACATGGCGATTCGCTATACCCTATACAAATTAATCTAGATAAAAAATTTAGCGCTAGGTGCCATGTTGATCATGCCGCCTAATCAAAAACTTGGATACTCTATATTACGGCAAAGCGACATTTATTGTGCATGAACGACAGCTTTTGAATAAAGTCTTCTACTATCGTGCTATCGACCAAACCGCTAAAATCTTCAGATATAAGCGATAAATAGTCAGTTACGTGCATTCAGCGGTTTCGGGAAGTAGACTAGCCCAACAACCTTTTTGATATTCGGAACGATTCAGTGACCAAGCAACACTCCTTTGATCGCGAAGAACTGCTGGCCTGCTCACGCGGCGAGCTATTCGGCCCCGGTAATGCACAGCTCCCAGCGCCTAATATGCTGATGCTTGATCGCATTAAGCACATTCATGAAGAAGGCGGAGAGCATGGCAAGGGCGAACTGATCGCTGAGCTGGATATCAGCTCTAACTTGTGGTTCTTTGACTGCCACTTTCCTGGAGACCCCGTTATGCCTGGGTGTTTAGGTCTAGATGCCATGTGGCAGCTAGTCGGCTTCTATTTGGGCTGGTTAGGCCACCCGGGGCGCGGACGTGCACTCGGCTGTGGTGAGGTCAAGTTCAGCGGGCAGATCCTGCCGGATGCACAAAAAGTGACCTATAGTATTAATATTAAGCGTATTATTACCCGACGACTCATCTTGGGTATCGCCGACGGAACAGTATCCGTCGACGGACGCGACATTTATCAGGCTAATGATCTGCGCGTTGGCCTATTCACCTCCACTGCGAATTTCTGAACAGGAGGCTCCCATGCGACGAGTGGTAGTCACCGGCCTTGGCATTGTATCTTGCCTTGGCAACGACCAACGACAGGTCCTGGACGCGCTCAAAACTGGGCGTAGCGGTATTCGTTTTAAGGAAGAGTACGCCGAGCGTGGCTTCCGTAGCCATGTGGCTGGCAGCGTCAATATTGATCTTGACGCACTCATCGACCGCAAACTGCGCCGCTTTATGGGCGATGCAGCTGCCTACGCCTATGTTTCAATGGCCCAGGCCATTGAAGACGCGGGGCTCTCTGAGGAGCAAGTCTCCAATGAGAGAACAGGGCTTATTGCTGGCTCCGGCGGTGCTTCAAGCGCTAACCAAGTTGAAGCTGCCGACGTACTGCGTGAGAAAGGCCTGCGTCGCGTTGGCCCTTATCGCGTGACGCGGACAATGGGCAGCACTGTTTCCGCCTGTTTGGCGACCCCCTTTAAAATTAAGGGCGTGAATTACTCTATCTCCTCTGCCTGTGCTACCTCAGCGCACTGTATTGGTAGCGCGATGGAGCAGATTCAGCTTAACAAGCAGGATGTAGTGTTTGCAGGTGGCGGTGAAGAGGAGCACTGGACGCTCTCCTGCCTGTTTGATGCCATGGGCGCGCTCTCAACGCACTATAACGATACGCCAGAGCAAGCTTCGCGCCCTTACGACAACGCCCGCGACGGTTTCGTGATTGCAGGCGGTGGCGGCATGCTGGTGTTGGAAGAGCTTGAGCACGCTAAAGCGCGTGGTGCCAAGATCTACGGCGAGTTAGTTGGCTACGGCGCCACCTCTGACGGCCACGATATGGTAGCGCCTTCAGGCGAAGGTGCTATGCGCTGCATGCATCAGGCAATGGCTACCGTAGAGGGTAAGATCGATTACATTAATACTCACGGTACCTCTACCCCGGTGGGCGATGTGGCCGAGCTAAAAGCAATACGTGAAGTGTTTGGTAATACGACGCCCGCGATGAGCTCAACCAAATCGCTGACCGGTCACTCCCTTGGCGCTACGGGGGTACAGGAAGCGATCTATTCGCTGCTGATGATGCAACATAACTTTGTCGCTGCATCGGCGAATATCGCCAACCTGGATGAGCAGGCCGACGGCTTTGATATTGTCACCAAACGTCGAGATAACGTGACAATAGAGCGTGCCTTGTCTAATAGCTTCGGCTTTGGTGGCACAAATGCGTGTTTAGTCTTCCAGCGCTTTAACGACTAACGCAGGGCAGATTCAGGCACGATAACAACGACAATGGCGCCCAGCGGGCGCCATTGTCGTTTAAGATATAAAATATTGCACCAGCCGGTGTATACCAAAGCGCACAGCGCTTTAACGTGAGCTAGATGTAGTAGGCCGCGGCACGTCTGAAATTTCCTGTAGCTGCGCTTCAATCCACACTTCGACGTCAGCTAGCACCTCATCCGGCATTCGCCCCGCCGTTTCAATAGGCTTACCAATGCGCACACGCAGTACGCCTGGCCGCTTAACCCAGTGGCGCCCCGGCCAGCGCTCGCCAGCATTATGAGCCACCGGCAAGACCGGTACTCCCGCACGGCACGCCACCACGCTGCCACTTTTGTTATAGCGTTTACGGATACCCGGATCTACTCGCGTTCCTTCCGGAAAGATCAACACAGACATGCCGGTACCGAGACGTTCTACGCCTTGTGTAAGCACTTGCTTCATCGCCCGCGCCGGTTTAGAGCGGTCCAAGCTGATCGGGCGGAGCAAACGCAACCCCCAACCAAAGATCGGTAGACGCAGTAACTCACGTTTCAGTACGGTACATACGGGCGGCTTCATCACCTGCAGAAACACCGTTTCCCACTCACACTGGTGATTGGCTTGAATCACACAGGGGCCGCTGGGTAGATTTTCACGCCCTTGAATGTCATAGCGGACGCCACAGGCGATACGAAACCACACCATCAAAAAGTAGTTATACAGATTGAGTAAGCGGTAGCGGCCAGAGAGCGGAAGAAACGGCGCAATGGGTAAAAACAGAATGCCAATCATCAGCATGGCAAAAAAATAGCCAGCATAAAATACCAGGCTGCGAACCACATTTATCAAGCCGATGCTCCTGTATCGCTGACACGATTATTCTCACGGATTAAACACCACGCATCCAACATACGCCCAGCCTCTAACCGCCATGGCTTTTGATGGACACCAAAGACATCCAACACACGGCGACAATTTAAGACGCGCCGAAGCTTGGCATCATGATGGTGTTTAAGCGGCTGCACCTCACCGAGAGTAATCTGCTCACCGCGGCCTTCAAGATGGGTTAACAGCTGGGTCCGCACCATGGAGGTAAAGGTAAAGGCGCTGACTGGCTCGGTGCCAGCGAGATGATAGGCGCCCCACGCACCCGCTCCGCTGGCCTGCTGCTGTAACATACCAATCAGCGCCATGGCGACGGCATCCGCCGATGTCGGGCAAAAGATCACGTCTTCTGCTGCCCGCACTGGCTTCCCGAGTACTAAGTTACCGATGATGTCATTGAGCCACGCATGACTGCCTTCCAAAGCAAACAGCGGGCCTAGACGCACAATCAGATGCCGCTGATACTCCGCCCGTATACGGTCTCCGGTTTGTACCAGGCGGCGCAGGCTGTCGTCTCGTGGTGCAGGCACTACATGCTCATCAATAGGGACTTCCAGGCCATCCTCGTAGAGCTGATCAGACACACACCATACCAACGCTACATTTTCAGATAGGCAAGCATCTAAGCAGATATCGACTGCATCAGCATGAGCAGTGACCTCCGCTGGCGCCATATTTAAGGGATGTGCCAACGGTGGAATAACCACGGCGTCAGGCGCAATCGCGGCAAGGCGCGACGGCGTGATGGTTGTCCCTTGCTCAATGACTAATTCTGTATCAGCGCGACGGCTTGCTTCCCGGGCCAGTGCCAAGCTTAAGCAGTGTCCGGCATCCAATATTAGCAATTTCAAGACGCTTTCCCCTTACTCACGCTCAGCTCTACACTATTGGGTGAATAGTGCACTTAAAACGGTATCTCATCGTCAAAGTCGTCGAAGTTACCCGGGTCCGGCGCACCGTAGCTGCTGTTCTGCTGGTTGGGCGGCGGTGCTTGGTTGCCCTGCTGGGGCGCTGGCTGTGCGGGGCGAGGCTGCTGTGGGCTCTGCCCGTCTGGGTAGTTTCCGCCCTGAGGAGCACCGCCCTGCTGCGGATAACCGCCGCCTTGGTTATTGGGGGCCGGCGCGTTTTGGGGCGCATTCTGAGGAGCGTTCTGGGGATAGCTGTTTTGCCCGGCGCCTCCACCTTGGAAGTCACCACTGCGACCATCAAGCATTTGCATATCGTTGGCGACAATCTCTGTCGAATAGCGATCCTGGCCGTTTTGATCCTGCCACTTACGAGTTTGCAGGCGCCCTTCAATATAGACTTTGGAGCCTTTTTTCAGGTACTGCTGGGCAATTTCGGCGGTTTTATTGAACATTACCACGCGGTGCCATTCGGTACGCTCCTGGCGCTGGCCGCTCTGGCGATCCATCCAGGTATCGGTGGTCGCCAGGTTCAAATTCGCCACGGCGGTACCGCTTGGAGTGAAACGCACCTCTGGATCCTGCCCGAGGTTGCCAATCAAGATGACCTTGTTAATGCCGCGAGCCATAAGGCGCTCCTTTAATAGATGTCATGTAGAGTTTACTGCCAACCGCCGTCACGCTTTTTACCGGCCGGGCTGGATTAAGATTTGGGTGGCGCCATCAGCCGAGTTAACGCTGCCTGATCAAGCTGCTGACGATTCACCTTTAAATAGACCAAACGCTCTTCCGGCACCACCATGACGTCTTCTACGCCGACCACATCGGCTAAATGTTCCATCAACAGGTCGAGCGCGTCTGCCTGGGTTTCGTGCAGCGCCACCACTTCGCTGGAGAGCGGTGGCGGTGAAGGCATCCGCCACATGGCGATCCACCAGCATAGCGCAAGCACAGCACAGCCAATAAAGACCGCGTTGAGGCCGCCATAATGCGCCAGTAAACCGCCTAGTGTACCGCCTAAAAAAGCGCCTAAAAATTGACTGGTGGAATACACACCCATGGCAGTCCCTTTCGCGCCCGCCGGGGCCAGCTTACTGAGCATGGAAGGTAGCGTCGCTTCCAGCAAGTTAAAGCCCGTGAAGAACACAAACAGCCAGACAAATAGCCAATAGCCTGGCGATAGTGGCAACCCCAGCCCCGCTAAGCTAATCACAATAGCGCCGATCGCCCCCAGGCACATCAAGCGCATGCGCTGTTGCTTCTCGGCCACAATAATCAGCGGCACCATGGCCACAAACGATAGCGCCATAATGCCAAGATATGCCAGCCCGTGATACTCAATCGCCACGCCAGCATTTAGCAAGCGAAACGGGACCGCCACAAATATCGCCATCAGCACTAGATGCAGAGCAAAAATCGATAAATCCAGCCGCCATAGATCGGGGCGGGTGATCACGCTTTTAAACTGCTGGCGATCCATGCCTACATCACGGTGACGCCGCCGCCGTGGCGCGGCTGGCACCCAGCGCCACAGGACCAGCAACCCTACCAGCGTTAGTAGCGCGGTAAACCAGAACACGCCAGCCAGCCCCGCCCAGGCGGCGAGCCATGGCCCCAACACCATGGCGATGGCAAACGACACACCAATCGAAAGCCCAATGGTGGCCATCGCGGCGGTGCGAATTTCCTCACGGGTTTGATCCGCCAGCAGCGCCATAATCGCCGCAGCCACGGCGCCGCCGCCCTGCAACGCTCGCCCGGCGATTACGCCAGCAATGCTATCGGAGAGCGCTGCGACTACGCTGCCAAGTGCAAAAATCACCAGCCCCATGGCAATCACTCGCTTGCGGCCAATGCGATCAGAGAGTAGGCCAAACGGGATTTGCAGCGTCGCCTGGGTCAACCCATAGATGCCCAGTGCGACGCCCACCAACAGAGGCGTCGCCCCCGCCAGCGTATCGGCATAGAGCGCCAGCACGGGCAGCACCATAAATAGGCCCAGCATGCGCGATGCATAGAGCCCGGCCAAACCACTGATCGCACGACGTTCAGAGGCCAGCAACAGTGCGGAAACCTTGCGCATAATGCCCTTGTGTGTGATGAAAAATAACTATCTGGTGGATAAGCATGTGGTGAGTAAGCGTAACGGCTTGCGATAAACCCCTATTCTAGCGGTTTGGGCGGTCGCTGGAAACGTCGCGAGTTGACGCAGGTTATTAAAGCGGTTTTGCCGGGAGGGGTCAGACAAACGTATAATCACGCTTTTGCCGCGCGATTCGAGGTGTTGATGGACAGCATTCTGGTCAGGGGTGCCCGCACCCACAACCTCAAGCAGATCGATGTGGAACTGCCCCGTAACAAGCTGATTGTGATTACCGGCCTCTCCGGCTCGGGTAAATCGTCTTTAGCCTTCGATACCCTTTACGCTGAGGGGCAGCGCCGCTACGTGGAATCGCTCTCCACTTATGCGCGCCAGTTCCTGTCGATGATGGAAAAGCCCGATGTAGATCACATCGAAGGGCTGTCACCTGCGATCTCTATTGAGCAGAAGTCCACCTCCCACAACCCACGCTCGACCGTGGGCACCATCACCGAAATTTACGACTATCTGCGCCTGCTGTTCGCCCGCGCAGGCACGCCCCGCTGCCCCGAGCACGGCGAAGACCTTGAAGCCCAGACGATCTCACAGATGGTCGATCAGGTGATGAATCTCGCCGAAGGCACCAAGCTGATGCTGTTAGCGCCGGTGGTCAAAGGTCGCAAAGGCGAGCACCTACAGCTATTAGCCGAGCTGCGCGCCCAGGGTTTCGTGCGCGCTTTAATCGACGGCCAAGTGCTGGAACTAGACGACATTGCACCGCTGGATAAGCGCAAAAAACACGACATCAGCGTGGTGGTTGACCGCTTCAAGGTACGCGATGATCTCGCCCAGCGCCTGGCAGAGTCGTTCGAAACGGCGCTAAACCTCGCTGACGGCACCGCCATGATTCACTTTATGGACGGTGAGCGCGACGATATTGCCTTTTCGTCGCGCTTTGCCTGCCCGGTATGTGGCTACTCGCTGGCAGAACTTGAGCCACGCATGTTTTCGTTCAACAACCCGGCGGGCGCCTGCCCCACCTGCGATGGGCTGGGCGTTCAGCAGTACTTCGACCCGGACAAGCTGATCAGCCACCCAGAGCTTTCGCTTGCCGAAGGCGTCATCAAAGGCTGGGATCGACGCAATATTTACTACTTTACCCAGCTCCAGGCGCTGGCCAAGCACTACCGCTTTGAGTTGGAAACACCTTGGCAAGAGCTTGCCCGCCATGAGCGGGAGGTTATCTTAAACGGCAGCGGCGACGAGCAGATTCCGTTTGTCTACGTGGGCGACCGCGGCCGCAAAGTGACCCGTGAACACGCCTTTGAGGGCGTGCTGCCTAATATGCAGCGCCGCTATCGGGAAACCGAATCCAACATGGTGCGCGATGACCTGGTCAAATACATCGCGGTACAGCCCTGCGCCACCTGTAATGGCTCGCGGCTGCGCAAAGAGTCGCGCCATGTTTATGTGGATGACCACAATATCGCCGACATCGTCCGTTTCCCGATTGGCGAGGCGTGGCGCTACTTTGCTGATCTAACACTACCCGGCCGTAAAGGTGAAATTGCCGATAAAATTGTTCATGAAATTCACGCTCGGCTAGAGTTTTTGGTCAATGTGGGGCTGGATTACCTTAATCTGGAGCGCAGCGCCGACACGCTTTCTGGCGGCGAGGCCCAGCGTATCCGTCTGGCCAGCCAGATAGGCGCAGGCTTAGTCGGGGTCATGTACATTCTTGATGAGCCGTCGATTGGCTTGCACCAGCGCGATAATGACCGGCTGTTGAAAACCCTTGAGCGGCTGCGCGATTTGGGCAATACCGTGATTGTGGTAGAGCACGATGAAGATGCTATTCGTGCCGCCGACCACGTGCTGGATATCGGCCCCGGTGCAGGTGTCCACGGTGGTGAAATCGTCGCCCAGGGCACGCCCCAGGACATAATGGATAATGCCAACTCGCTGACCGGCCAGTATCTTTCCGGCACACGGGAAATCGCCGTACCGCCCTACCGCATTCCCGGCAATCCAGAAAAGCAATTAGTGCTACGCGGCGCCACCGGCAATAACCTGCAGGACGTGACGCTAACGTTGCCGTTGGGGCTGTTTATCGCTATTACCGGCGTTTCGGGCTCGGGTAAATCGACGTTGATTAACGGCACGCTAATGCCGATTGCGGCTCGCGAGCTAAACCGCGCGACCACGCTGACCGCCGCGCCTTATGAAAAAATCGAAGGGCTCGATCAACTCGATAAAGTGATCGATATTGATCAAAGCCCGATTGGGCGTACGCCGCGCTCCAACCCGGCTACCTATACCGGTATTTTCACACCGATCCGCGAGCTATTTGCGGGCACCCAGGAAGCGCGTTCGCGGGGCTACAAGCCCGGCCGTTTCAGCTTTAACGTGAAAGGCGGGCGCTGCGAGGCGTGCCAGGGGGAAGGCATGATCAAGGTGGAGATGCACTTTCTACCCGATATCTATGTGCCCTGCGACGTCTGTAAAGGCAAGCGCTATAACCGTGAAACGCTGGATATTCATTACAAAGGCAAAACGATCCACGAAGTGCTGACCATGACCGTGGAAGACGCGCTGGAATTCTTCAGCCCGGTGCCCGCTATTGCCCGTCGCTTGCAAACCTTGCTCGACGTGGGGCTTTCCTACATCCGCCTGGGGCAAAGCGCTACCACCCTGTCGGGCGGCGAAGCGCAGCGGGTGAAACTCGCCCGTGAGTTAGCCAAGCGTGATACCGGCAAAACGCTGTATATTCTCGATGAGCCAACCACAGGCCTGCATTTTGAAGATATTCGCCAATTGCTGACGGTGCTCCACCGCCTGCGCGATCATGGCAACACTATCGTAGTGATTGAGCACAATCTTGATGTGATCAAAACGGCCGATTGGATTGTCGATCTCGGCCCCGAAGGGGGCTCAGGTGGCGGTCAGATTATCGCTGAAGGCACGCCGGAGCAGCTCGCAAAACAGAAAGTCTCGCATACCGGGCATTTCTTAGCGCCGCTACTAGCGCGTGGCAAACGAGCAACCAAGCGATAACCTTTAGGTCTTTTTTCGGAGTTGGGCGCGCACGCGCGCCCCTGAGTAAAGGAGCCCACTGCCCTATGTATTGAACAACGCAGTAAGCCGCCTTATTGTGTATTGCGACGAGCAGCTAATAGTTAGTTATATTAAGTAAACCTCTCTTAGAGGGATAGGCCATGAACGAAGAAAAAAGCTGTATTATCAAGCACTTCAGTCACTATTGCTCGTTGAAGGAGGAGGAAAAAAAATTACTCCTCTCGCTTGAAGAGAGTCCAAGCACTATAAAATCTGGCACGATCCTATGGGAAATGGGCGATGCGGCCAATGAGTTCTGCACGCTAAAAAGTGGCTGGGCCTTCTCCTACCGCCACTTAGAAAATGGTGATCGGCAGATTCTGGAGGTGTTTTTGCCGGGTGACATTATTGGTCTGCGCGAGTTTGCCTTCTCCGAGCGCCTAGAGAATGTGCGCATGATTGATGATGGTGTGGTTTGCCACTTCCCGCATAAACGTATGCTGGATATTTTCCGTCAGTCGCTCCCCCTTACATCGGTGATGTTTGCTATTGGTAGTCGCCAACAGGCGCTGATGACAGAGCGGCTGGTCACCCTGGCAAGACGCAGTGCCCGCCAGAAAATGGCGCATTTTCTCTACGAGATGTATTTGCGGCTACGCCAAACTAATCCCGATATTAGCAATCAGTTTCGCCTGCCTCTCTCTCAGGAACAGTTGGCCGATGTACTTGGCCTTAGCCCCGTTCACGTGAGCCGAACGTTTACCGCACTCAGTGAAAGCGAGTTGGTATTCCGTGATCGTCATCACCTCACCATTCCGGACTTAGCGGCGTTATGCGCCGAAGGCCAATTTGATGACTGTTATCTCACCGACAACGTCCGCCCCCTGTTAGGTGATACTGCATAAGTTATGTCATTCAGCATAAGTTAGGCGATCAGCATAAAAAAACCGCGTGCTATAAAGCACGCGGTAGTGTTGTCACGCCGTCAGCCGCTGTGGCGACATTAACCGCACTTGGACCAGCCACACCCCGCATAGCAGGTTGGGCAACCATCCATCATGATGAGCTCGCCGCGGCACTCAGGACAGTTACCCACTGTGGCAGGGCCACTGCCTTCAGGCTTTTTTTCCGCAGTAGCCTTTTCACCGATCGGCTCTACCGCACCCGCTTCAACGGGCGCATCGCCCGCTTCTTCATCCGGCTGCCAAGCATGGCCATGGGTCATGCGGTGGGCATAGCGCTCAACCAGCTGTTCAGCCGGTACTTGATTGCCATCCCGGTCCAGGAAACCGCGACGATAAAGAATCTGCTGTATCGACCAAGCAATCGCAGCGACCTCTGAATCGTGAAACATCGGCTTGTTCCAGCGGTTCATACCGCAGCGCACCAGGCCTTTGTCCCACGCCACTTTGCGCAAATCCGCCACTGCCTGGGTGACGTATCCACCGCGGGCCGCCAGCGAGAGGCTGCGCATGGTGGCGGTGATCCACTGGTGCTCGCTGGAGAGCTGGCCCGACGGGAAAAAGAACTCTACCGGACGCTCAATCACCACGCGTTTGCCGCCAATCACGCCTTCCACCGGCATAAACGACACCAGCAGATAGACTTTCTTGCGACCTTCCGCGCCCACGTACGAAATCTTCTCTGATACGGCTTCTAGGGTGCCTTCCGGGCGTGACGGAATCCGCACCGTCAGCGGGCTTTCATCCTGTAGCTCAGGAACGGGCGCGGCCTGCTCCTGCTGCTTGATGCGGTAACCAACGATTTTTGAGGTAATTTCTACAGCCATGGTGTTCTCCACTTAGCAAAGGTAATCGGGCGGTTCTTTACATGGACGCTGCTAGCAAGGGCGCAGCCCCCGCCGCTACCATTTGCCGTAGGTGCCCTCTTTTAAGCCATCAAACAGGTTGGCAGCGTTATGTTCTTCGCCGTCGTAAACCACCTTTTCATCCCCGGTCAGTTCGAGGGTTTCGCCATTTTCCAGCTCAAATACATAGGTGGTGTTTTTAAGATCATCCTCACGCACCAGCACGCCCTGGAAGGCCTCAGGGTTAAAGCGGAAAGTGGTGCAGCCTTTTAAGCGGCTTTCATAGGCCTGCAAATAGAGGTTCTGGAACTGCTCAAACGGGAACTCAGTAGGCACATTAACCGTTTTCGAGATCGCTGAATCCACCCAGTGCTGGGCGGCGGCCTGAACGGCGACGTGCTGCTCGGGTGAGATCGCATCGGCGGTAACGAAATAGTCAGGCAGGTCGCTATCCACCGCATCAGCGGCAATAAAGTGACGGTAAGCGGCGAGCTCAAAGGAGACAACTTCGACCTGCTCTTTGGTCTTCTTGCCCGATTGGATAATATTGCGGAAATAGCGGTGCGAGAAGGAGGGCTCGATACCGTTGGAGGCGTTGTTCCCCATCGACAGGCTGATCGTGCCGGTCGGCGCGATCGAGCTGTGGTGGGTAAAGCGCGCGCCGTGCTCGGCCAGCTGTGCGACCAGTTCGGGCTCAAGCTCGGCCACTTGGGCCATGTACTGGCTGTAACGGGCATGCAGAATACGCCCCGGTACTTGATCGCCCACTTCATAACCATCTTTGGCCAGTTGTGGGCGCTCGCGCAGCATCTTGGGGGTAATGGTGTGCTCCTGCTCAAGCACCGGCGCCATGCCTTTCTCTTTAGAGAGTTCCAGCGCCTGCTTCCAGCCCTCAATCGCCAAGTGACGGCTCACTTCATCGGTGAATACCAGTGACTGCTTCGAGCCATAAGGGATTTTGAGCATAGTAAGCGTCGACCCCAGGCCCAAAAAGCCCATGCCGTGGCGGCGCTTGGCTTCGATTTCACGCTGCTGCTGGGGCAGCGGCAGGCCGGCAATCTCGACCACGTTATCGAGCATGCGGGTAAAGATGGCGACGACCTTACGGTAACGCTCCCAGTCAAAGCGCGGTTCGGCGCCGAAGGGATCGATCACGAACTTGGTCAGATTGACGGAGCCCAGCAGGCAGGCACCCTCTGGCGGCAGCGGCTGCTCGCCACAGGGGTTGGTGGCGCGGATATCCTCACAGAACCAGTTATTGTTCATGCGGTTGACTTGGTCGATCAGGATGAAACCTGGCTCGGCGTAGTCATAGGTGGAGGACATGATGGTGTCCCATAATTCGCGCGCTTTGATCACTTCTACAATACGGCAGGCGACGCGGCCTTCGGCATCCACCGTGTAGCCCTCTTCCACTACCGGCCAGTCGCGATAGAGCAGGTCTTCCGCTTTAACGTCCTCTTTTTCACCGGGGTGCAGCGGGAAGGCGAGCGGCCAATCAGTATTGTTTTTGACCGCTTCCATAAACTCATCAGTGATCAGCAGCGACAGATTAAACTGACGCAAGCGCCCCGCTTCGCGCTTCGCCTGGATAAATTCGCGCACATCCGGGTGGCCTACATCGAAGGTACCCATCTGGGCGCCACGACGGCCACCGGCAGAAGCCACGGTGAAACACATCTTGTCGTAGATATCCATAAACGCCAGCGGGCCATTGGTGCCTGCGCCAGCACCAAACACAAACGCGCCTTTGTAGCGTAGTGTCGAGAAGTCGTAGCCGATACCCGCCCCTGATTTTAGCGTCATACCCGCATCCACGACGGAGTCGAGAATATCGCGCATGGAGTCGCGAATGGTGCGCGAGACGGTGCAGTTGATCAGGCTTACCGCTGGCTTGTAAGCCTCTGCGCCCGCATTAGAGAGAATGCGACCGGCAGGAATAGCGCCATGCTCCAGCGCCCAGCGAAATTTCGGCAACCACTCTTCTGCCTTGTCTCCTTCCACCGCTGCAAGGGCGCGTGCAACACGCTCAAACGTAGCACCGACATCTTGGTCGACGGGCTGGCTATGACGATCCTTGAGGCGGTACTTGGCATCCCAGATCTCCCGCGAGGGGGCCTGCATCGGGACATCGTTAGAGGTCTTCATAGCCTTAGCAGCAGTGCTCATGTCGCAAAACTCCTTCACAACGGGGTGAATATAGCGCTCAAATGGGTCGATTATACGTGGCATCAGAGTGAAGTATAGACTTGACTTTCCACCATATAAGGCACTTTTTTAACTATTTTCTACCATATATAGAAAAATCAGCGCGTTACTCTTTTGACAATCTTAAACACGCTATAGACTGTTTTTTTTCCGGTTAATCATCTAGGAATTTTGGTTACATGGCTCACATCATCACGGCGACGCTCGCCTTGCGTTTTCACGCGTCAATGTTAGCCCCTATGTTCGTTACGGCGGCAATGGTCATCTCATTGATGGTTGCAACGCCCATGGCTAGCGCAGCAACATTTAATACCGACGACGTGGCCACCCACGAACACTGGCAGTCGATGACACTGTCATTGGGGGGTGAACGACACTACCGGGCGATAGAAACTCACAGCTATTCTGATGCCACCCTAAGCCTGAACGCCACCGCAGGCGTTTGCGATTTACCCTGGCTGGAGATGCGGGTGACGCTAGAGCAACAGCAAGGTGAGAGTCGTGCGGTCAACCTTGTGCCCGCCAGGCTACGCATTGATGAGCAGCCCGTGATTGATACCATGGCGGAATTTATTACCGAACGCGGCGACGACGGTTTTTATGCCCACTTTTACTTAAGCGACTTGGCGGCGCTGATGGCCGACATGCGACAGGGCGAGCAGCTTTTTCTCGGCTTTGACCAGGAGGAGCGCGAGCCCTGGTATATGACGTTTAGCCTGCAAGGCGCCGATGCGGCGATTAACCGGATGCTGGCTGAATGTGAAGGCGCCGAATATACTACGCACTAATATTCTCTATCTGGCAGCACATCATCTTTCAGTAACGGGGTAAACATATGCCTTAAGGGGTAAAAAGAAACCCGCAGCCCCAAAATATTGAGCATTGCCAATCAAGCCTGGAGAAGAAACTCAGGAAAATAAAAAGTCCTCGGCTAATAATCTAATCTCTCGACAAGCTTTCTAGATAGCGCTTCAATGAAAGCCTTTACTTGCATGATAGCAAAGGCCTCTATGTTCAACTTACTGCCTCATCATTATACAGCGCTGGTGGTTGGCGCATCGGGAGGAATAGGCGCTGCCATCATTCAACAGCTACTCTCTTCCTCCCAGGTCGGCCACATTATTACGGTAAGCCGTAAACCATCACAAATTGACCACCCACGCCTTACTCACCTGATGCTTGATGTTTCTCAAGAACAGGATAGGCAGGCACTTCAAAATGCATTGGCTGCCCGGCCTGTTCACTTCTTCTTTAATGCCATTGGCATACTTCATGATGAAGCCAAACAACTGGTTCCTGAAAAGCGACTAGATCAGCTTAGTGTTGAAAACCTAACGCAGACAATGAATATCAACGCCTTTACGCCTATCTTGCTACTGGCGGCACTGAAAGACTCTTTCAAAGGGACACACCCTACAGTGATCGCCAGTCTTTCTGCGCGGGTTGGTTCAATCGAGGATAATCAGCTAGGCGGCTGGTACAGCTATCGAGCCAGTAAAGCAGCGCATAACATGCTCCTTAAAACAGCATCCATTGAGCTCAAGCGACTTAATAAGCAGTCCACCGTGCTCTGTCTACATCCAGGCACCACCGACACGGTTCTCTCCAAGCCATTTCAAGCAAGAGTGCCTAACGAGAAGTTATTCACGCCAACATTTGTAGCAGAGCAATTACTAGCCGTCATCTCCCAGAGAACGCCCGAGGATAGCGGTACCTTTTGGGACTGGAATGGCCAACCTATTGAGTGGTAAGTGTGGGGTGCTTTTCTTCCACACACACAAAAAACCCAGCCGGGTGGCTGGGTTTTCTGCGGTATAAGTGCCTGACGATGACCTACTCTCGCATGGGGAGACCCCACACTACCATCGGCGCTAAGCGGTTTCACTGCTGAGTTCGGCAAGGGATCAGGTGGTTCACGCGTGCTATGGTCGTCAGGCGTAACGGGTAATGTACATCATGCTGACTAGCGGTTGCTAAACTGTGTGCGTCTCATCGTGCCGCCTGGGCTCTTCTTGAGCTAGGCCACACGCTGCGTATCCGGTTTTTTTAATGTTACGTCATCATCGCGACCAGACCCCTTGGGTGTTATAGGGTCAAGCCTCACGGGCCATTAGTACACGTTAGCTCAACGCCTTGCAGCGCTTCCACACCGTGCCTATCAACCAGCTGGTCTCGCTGGGCCCTTCAGGAGGCTCTAGGCCTCAGGGATGTCTCATCTTGAAGGGGGCTTCCCGCTTAGATGCTTTCAGCGGTTATCCCGTCCGACCATAGCTACCCGGCAATGCCACTGGCGTGACAACCGGAACACCAGAGGGTCGTCCACTCCGGTCCTCTCGTACTAGGAGCAGCCCTTCTCAAACATCCAACGCCCACGGCAGATAGGGACCGAACTGTCTCACGACGTTCTAAACCCAGCTCGCGTACCACTTTAAATGGCGAACAGCCATACCCTTGGGACCGACTTCAGCCCCAGGATGTGATGAGCCGACATCGAGGTGCCAAACACCGCCGTCGATGTGAACTCTTGGGCGGTATCAGCCTGTTATCCCCGGAGTACCTTTTATCCGTTGAGCGATGGCCCTTCCATACAGAACCACCGGATCACTAGAACCTGCTTTCGCACCTGCTCGACGTGTCTGTCTCGCAGTCAAGCACCCTTATGCTCTTGCACTCAATGCACGATGTCCGACCGTGCTGAGGGTACCTTCGTGCTCCTCCGTTACTCTTTAGGAGGAGACCGCCCCAGTCAAACTACCCACCACACACTGTCCTCGATCCGGATAACGGACCTGAGTGAGAACGCCAATGATGCCAGGCTGGTATTTCAAGGTTGGCTCCCTTCGAACTGGCGTCCAAAGTTCAAAGCCTCCCAGCTATCCTACACAGGCAACATCAGCGTCCAGTGTGAAGCTATAGTAAAGGTTCACGGGGTCTTTCCGTCTAGCCGCGGGTACACCGCATCTTCACGGCGATTTCAATTTCACTGAGTCTCGGGTGGAGACAGCGTGGCCATCATTACGCCATTCGTGCAGGTCGGAACTTACCCGACAAGGAATTTCGCTACCTTAGGACCGTTATAGTTACGGCCGCCGTTTACCGGGGCTTCAATCAAGAGCTTCGCCTTGCGGCTAACACCATCATTTAACCTTCCGGCACCGGGCAGGCGTCACACCCTATACGTCCGCTTGCGCGTTAGCAGAGTGCTGTGTTTTTAATAAACAGTTGCAGCCACCTGGTATCTTCGACCGGTTCGGGCTTAGAGAGCAAGTCTCATCACCCTACGCCGGCGTGCCTTCTCCCGAAGTTACGGCACCATTTTGCCTAGTTCCTTCACCCGAGTTCTCTCAAGCGCCTTGGGATTCTCTCCCTGACCACCTGTGTCGGTTTGGGGTACGGTCGCACATGATCTGAAGCTTAGAGGCTTTTCCTGGAAGCGTGGCATCAGTGACTTCCTGACCGTGGTCAGTTCGTTTCGTGTCTCGGCCTGAAAAGGGTCCGGATTTACCTAAACCCTCAGCCTACTCACTTTCACCAGGACAACCAACGCCTGGCTCACCTAGCCTTCTTCGTCCCCCCATCGCAACCATGTCCGGTACGGGAATATTGACCCGTTTCCCATCGACTACGCCTTTCGGCCTCGCCTTAGGGGCCGACTCACTCTGCTCCGATTAGCGTCGAACAGAAACCCTTGGTCTTCCGGCGAGGGAGTTTTTCACTCCCTTTATCGTTACTCATGTCAGCATTCGCACTCGTGATACCTCCAGCAGACTTCTCAATCCACCTTCATTGGCGTACACGACGCTCCTCTACCGCTCATCCAAAGGATGAACCCGTAGCTTCGGTACCTGGTTTAGCCCCGTTACATCTTCCGCGCAGGCCGACTCGACTAGTGAGCTATTACGCTTTCTTTAAAGGATGGCTGCTTCTAAGCCAACCTCCTAGCTGTCTGAGCCTTCCCACATCGTTTCCCACTTAACCAGGATTTCGGGACCTTAGCTGACGGTCTGGGTTGTTTCCCTTTTCACGACGGACGTTAGCACCCGCCGTGTGTCTCCCACGCGTTACTCACCGGTATTCGGAGTTTGCCTCGGGTTGGTAAGTCGGGATGACCCCCTAGCCGAAACAGTGCTCTACCCCCGGCGGTACTACATGAGGCGCTACCTAAATAGCTTTCGAGGAGAACCAGCTATCTCCGAGCTTGATTAGCCTTTCACTCCGATCCACAAGTCATCCAAATCTTTTTCAACAGATCCTGGTTCGGGCCTCCAGTTGATGTTACTCAACCTTCACCCTGCTCATGGATAGATCGCTCGGTTTCGGGTCTATATCCAGCGACTGTGTCGCCCAGTTAAGACTCGGTTTCCCTACGGCTCCCCTATACGGTTAACCTCGCCACTGAATATAAGTCGCTGACCCATTATACAAAAGGTACGCAGTCACAGAACAAGTCTGCTCCTACTGCTTGTACGCACACGGTTTCAGGATCTATTTCACTCCCCTCTCCGGGGTTCTTTTCGCCTTTCCCTCACGGTACTGGTTCACTATCGGTCAGCCAGGAGTATTTAGCCTTGGAGGATGGTCCCCCCGTCTTCAGTCAAGGTTTCTCGTGCCCCGACCTACTCGATTTCACATGATCAGATTTTCGACTACGGGGCTATCACCCGCTACGGCCGCGCTTCCCAACGCATTCGCCTAATCAGTCACATGCTTAAGGGCTGGTCCCCGTTCGCTCGCCGCTACTAGGGGAATCTCGGTTGATTTCTTTTCCTCAGGGTACTTAGATGTTTCAGTTCCCCTGGTTCGCCTCGTACACCTATGTATTCAGTGCACGATACCGATCTTATGATCGGTGGGTTTCCCCATTCAGAAATGCCCGGGTCACAGGTTGTTGCCACCTCACCGAGCCTTATCGCAGGCTACCACGTCTTTCATCGCCTCTGGCTGCCTAGGCATCCACCGTGTGCGCTTCATTGCTTGACCCTATAACCCGAAGGAGTCTGGTATCTCGCAATGATCACGTTTCATTTTGCCGGATACGCTGACGCGTATCACAATTTAAGACCACTTCTTGCGAAGTGTTCTTGTCAGCATGATATACATTGTTAAAGAGCGACTGCTATAAGCAGTGATAAGCGTTCTTTCCTATTAAAAAAAGAAAAGACCTTTAAAATTCAAAAGCTATTTTTTCTTTTTAACGTGAAAAAAGAGTCACTTATCACTGCGTATCAACAGCATTCTGATCAGGTAATTCATTGTGGACGCTTACTGACGCGTGACGCATCGTTTAAGGAGGTGATCCAGCCGCAGGTTCCCCTACGGCTACCTTGTTACGACTTCACCCCAGTCATGAACCACACCGTGGTGATCGCCCTCTTGCGTTAGGCTAACCACTTCTGGTGCAGTCCACTCCCATGGTGTGACGGGCGGTGTGTACAAGGCCCGGGAACGTATTCACCGTGACATTCTGATTCACGATTACTAGCGATTCCGACTTCACGGAGTCGAGTTGCAGACTCCGATCCGGACTGAGACCGGCTTTAAGGGATTCGCTGACTCTCGCGAGCTCGCAGCCCTTTGTACCGGCCATTGTAGCACGTGTGTAGCCCTACCCGTAAGGGCCATGATGACTTGACGTCGTCCCCACCTTCCTCCGGTTTGTCACCGGCAGTCTCCTTAGAGTTCCCGACATTACTCGCTGGCAAATAAGGACAAGGGTTGCGCTCGTTACGGGACTTAACCCAACATTTCACAACACGAGCTGACGACAGCCATGCAGCACCTGTCTTACAGTTCCCGAAGGCACACCAGAATCTCTTCCGGCTTCTGTAGATGTCAAGGGTAGGTAAGGTTCTTCGCGTTGCATCGAATTAAACCACATGCTCCACCGCTTGTGCGGGCCCCCGTCAATTCATTTGAGTTTTAACCTTGCGGCCGTACTCCCCAGGCGGTCGACTTATCGCGTTAACTTCGCCACAAAGTGCTCTAGGCACCCAACGGCTGGTCGACATCGTTTACGGCGTGGACTACCAGGGTATCTAATCCTGTTTGCTACCCACGCTTTCGCACCTCAGTGTCAGTGTCAGTCCAGAAGGCCGCCTTCGCCACTGGTATTCCTCCCGATCTCTACGCATTTCACCGCTACACCGGGAATTCTACCTTCCTCTCCTGCACTCTAGCCTGACAGTTCCGGATGCCGTTCCCAGGTTGAGCCCGGGGCTTTCACAACCGGCTTATCAAGCCACCTACGCGCGCTTTACGCCCAGTAATTCCGATTAACGCTTGCACCCTCCGTATTACCGCGGCTGCTGGCACGGAGTTAGCCGGTGCTTCTTCTGCGAGTGATGTCTTTCCTGCCGGGTATTAACCGACAGGCGTTCTTCCTCGCTGAAAGTGCTTTACAACCCGAGGGCCTTCTTCACACACGCGGCATGGCTGGATCAGGGTTGCCCCCATTGTCCAATATTCCCCACTGCTGCCTCCCGTAGGAGTTCGGGCCGTGTCTCAGTCCCGATGTGGCTGATCATCCTCTCAGACCAGCTACGGATCGTCGCCTTGGTAAGCCATTACCTTACCAACTAGCTAATCCGACATAGGCTCATCCAATAGCGGGAGCCGAAGCCCCCTTTCTCCCGTAGGACGTATGCGGTATTAGCCTGGGTTTCCCCAGGTTATCCCCCACTATCGGGCAGATTCCTATGCATTACTCACCCGTCCGCCGCTCGTCAGCATCTAGCAAGCTAGATCTGTTACCGCTCGACTTGCATGTGTTAGGCCTGCCGCCAGCGTTCAATCTGAGCCATGATCAAACTCTTCAGTTTACAATCATTGTGATCCTTACTCGCTGACCTACGAACTAGCCGAAGGCAGCAAAAGCGGATCAAACTTGGCTCAAGGTTCAAACGAATTCATTCAAAACAGGTTTCGAAAAACCTTATTGCTTGAGTCGCTTGCCTTGATATTTGGTGATTTGCCACCAACATCAGCAAGCGCCCACATGAATTACCTGATCAAATTGTTAAAGAGCGATTTCGCTGTGTTTGACTGGCGAACCGTTGAACTGGCTTGCCGCAGCGAGGAAGGCGTATTTTACGCATTTCCTGGTGGTTGTCAACCGCTGTGTTTAGCGGGTGAAGCGAGCGATGAAACTTGCGCTAACTTCCTGGCAAACCAAGGCTTTTACACCTTATACACCGCTGGTAACGCTTGGCGTCCCCGGCAGCGGATGCGTACTCTACGGTTTCGCGGACGCGTTGGCAAGAGCTTTTTTAATATTGATAGTAGTAAGGCGCAAGCGACGCTTAATAGACATCGCGGAGCGAAGTTGGAACCAAAGAATCAGACCCGAGGTCGGCGATGCTATGGGCCCCGGTGAGTGTCATTGCTACCCGCATTTCCTTTTCGAATAACTCAAGCAAATGGGTAACGCCAGCCTCGCCGGCAGTGGCAAGAGCATAGATGTAGGCACGCCCAAGCAATACCGTGTCAGCACCCATAGCAATCATCCGCACGACATCAAGTCCGCTGCGTATACCAGAATCAGCCAGTATCGCTATGTCACCTTTAACCGCATCGGCGATAGCAGGCAAAGCACGCGCGGTAGAAAGTACCCCATCAAGCTGGCGTCCACCATGATTAGAAACAACAATGCCATCCGCGCCAAAGCGAACCGCCTCACGAGCGTCTTCGGGATCAAGTATGCCCTTGATGATCATAGGGCCATCCCAGAACTCCCGAATCCACTCCAGGTCTTTCCAGGAGATAGCCGGATCGAAGTTGTCACCAAGCCAGGCAATATAATCTTCAAGCTCCGTTGGCTTACCGCGATAATCAGATACGTTACCCAGATCATGGGGGCGGCCATGAACGCCCACATCCCAAGCCCAGAAAGGATGCATTGCGGCCTGAGCCATTCGCCGGATTGGCCCATACTTGCCGCTCATACCAGAGTGCGCATCGCGATAACGCGCCCCAGGCACCGGCATATCGACGGTAAAAACCAGCGTTTTGACGCCAGCGGCCTTAGCTTTCTCCAATGCATGCTTCATAAAGCCACGGTCTTTCAGCACATAGAGCTGAAACCAGATAGGCCGATCGACTGCCGAGGCTACTTCATCGATTGGACACACCGATACTGTCGACAGCGTAAAGGGTATACCTTTATTAGTGGCTGCCCGCGCCGCCTGCACTTCACCACGCCTTGCATACATGCCTGCCAACCCCACCGGCGCCAAAGCAATCGGCATGGCAAGTTTCTCACCGAACAGCTCGGTCTCCAGTGACAATGAAGACATATCCTTCAGCACGCGCTGACGTAACGCGATACCGGCAAGATCCTCGACATTATGCCGCAGCGTATGTTCGGTATAAGACCCGCCGTCCGCGTAATGAAACAAAAAGGGCGGGATACGGCGCTTGGCCGCTTGTCGGTAATCCGTGGATGCTGAAATGATCATGGCGAGCCCTATGCAGTGTATGCGTTTTACATCGACGCTCAATTGTTAGAATTGGTTTTACCAATTGACAAAAAAGTAACGCCAACATTAGTGAGGCGCCTTAAGCGTGTCAAACGATGATGCCGCTTTATAGCACCCCACTGCGCTATACTTTAGTTTAAAGCCGCTATTCATGGGCCTGACAACACCACCCCCTGCCCTAGAGACTCTTGAGCTAAGGCTTCAAAGCCCTTAATATTGGTCTTACCAATTAAAGGAGCCAACCAACATGAGCTACCCACCGCTCCGCCAGCAGCGCTTGGCCGATGTAATTACTGAGCGCCTAGAAGCCATGATGTTGGAAGGCAGCCTAAAACCAGGGCAACGTCTGCCTCCTGAGCGTGAATTGGCCGAACGCTTCGGCGTCTCGCGCCCTTCTTTACGTGAAGCAATCCAAAAACTAGCGGCTCGCGGTTTACTGACCAGCCGCCAAGGCGGCGGCACTTTTGTTAACGACGACCTCAGCAATGGTTATACCGACCCATTGCTGGAAATGCTTTCCCGCCACGACGAGTTCAACCTGGATTTACTCGAATTCCGTGATGCCATGGAAGGGATATCCGCTTATTACGCTGCACTGCGTTCAACACCCGCGGATAAGGCCGTTCTGATCCAGCGTTTTGAAGAGCTCGACGGCGGCTTCGCCGGTGCCGACCCTATTCAAGAAGCGAAACTGGATGCAGCGTTCCACCTTGCGATTGCCGAGGCTGCCCATAATGTTTTGCTGCTACATACCATTCGCGGCATTTTTCATCTGCTGGAGAAAAGCATTGTTAATAATCTCGCCCACTTGTTTGCCAAGGAAGGTTCACGCAGCCAATTAATGCAACAGCACCGCGCTCTACTCAATGCCATTTTAGAAGGGCGCGCAGAAGATGCCCGCACTCGCGCCCACGAACATCTAGTGTTTGTCGAAGAAGGATTGTTGGAAATGGCTCGGGCAGAGACACGCGCCCAGCGCGCCCTTCGCCGCGCCCAAGGCAATAGCAAGACACCGGCATGAACAGCGCTGCCATGACCAATCAAGCCCCGGCTCCTTTACCACTACGTTGGCGGCGCCTGTGGCTACTGGTCATTTCGCTCGGCTTGCTGTTATGTGTTTGGCAGGCTGCTCACCTAGCGCGTGAGCAAGCGCTTTCCAACCTGCAGGACGATGCTGAAAACGAGCTGCGACTGTCTGCCGCCAACTTGAACGGCTATTTGCTGCGCTACGACTACCTGCCGCAAATGCTTGCTACCCGGGAAGGCGTGCAGCGCTTTCTGGCCTCTCCCGACAGCCAAGACCCAATGCCATTGAATATGCTACTGGATCGTTTCCGCTTCACAGCAGGCGTGTCGGACGTCTATCTGCTCAACCGCGATGGCGACACGATCGCCGCCAGCAATTGGCACCGCCCCAATACCTTTATCGGCCAGAACTATGCATTTCGCTCCTACTACACCGATGCCATTGCAGGCGGCCAGGGCCGTTTTTTTGGTTTGGGGATCAAGTCTCTTGAGCGGGGCTACTACTTTTCTTCGCCCGTGTGGCTAGACGACACCTCGCCAGATTCACAGCCAGACGGGGTGTTAGTGGTTAAAGTCCTGCTAGATGACGTTGAAGAGAGCTGGGCGGAACAGGATGCCGAGCTGTTTGTGACCGATAGCGACAACATCATTTTCATGGCCAGCCACCCAGAGCTGCGCATGAACGCACTTTACCCGCTCAGCGATGAACAGCGCCAAACACTGCACGACACTCGCCGCTACGCCATGGAGCCGCTGTCGCCTTCGGGTATAGAAGTCGATGCGCCTTACCGCCAGGGCAGTCAGCTGGTCAGTTTCTCCCAGGGCCCGCTAAGTAACGGCGACTACCTTAGCCTGACCCGGCATATTCCTGAGTTTGGCTGGCAAATGCATATTTTAAAGCCGCTAACACCAGTGATTAGTGCCCAATGGATTGCCGCCCTCATGGCAGGCGGCCTTTATGGTGTGGTAACGCTTGGTGTGGGCATTGGCTGGCAGCGTCTAAGGCTGCGTCGTGAGCGGGAAGCATTTGCCCAACGCGAGCGCAACACTTTGGCCCGCGTGCGTGACGAACTAGAAGTCAGCGTTGAACGCCGCACTCGTGACCTGGTGGCCAGTAATCAGCGCCTTTCCGATGAAATTGAAGAACGTCGCCGCGCTGAAGCCAACTTGCGTCAAACCCAGGATGAGCTTATTCAAGCCGCCAAACTGGCGGTATTAGGGCAACTCGCCGCGGGCATCAACCATGAACTCAATCAACCGCTGGCGGCTATTCGCGCCTACGCAGAAAACGCCCGTCGCTTTATCGCATTAGCCCGCCACGACAAGGCGGATGCCAACCTGGAACAAATTGTCGAGCTAACCGAACGCATGGCGGATATCAGCGCCCAGCTGCGGCAGTTTTCGCGCAAAAGCAGCGAACGTCAGGAGACGATATCGGTACAAGCTTGTATCGACTACGCCTTACGCCTGTTTCAGAGCCGCCTGCGCGAAGGCAATATCAGCATTATTCAGGATTGGCCCGATGAAACGCTGTGGGTAAAAGGCGACCTGGTGCGGCTGGAACAGGTGCTGGTTAACTTAATCGGCAATGCACTGCAGGCTATGAAAGGCGTGCCAACCCCACAACTGATCTTAGGGGCGCATACCCACCAGCAGCAGGTCGTTATCAGCGTTACCGATAACGGCCCTGGCATTCCCGAGGAGCATTTAGGGCATATTTTTGAACCCTTTTTTACCACCAAGGCGCCAGGGAGTGGTTTGGGTCTGGGGCTTTCAATCTCTTCACGTATCATGGACGATCTAGGCGGCAAGCTGCAGGCTGCTAACCAACCCGAAGGGGGCGCCTGCTTCACCATTACCCTGTCCCACTCAACATTTACGCACCCCCAGGAGCGCACTCACTATGCATGAGCCGTCGACGCTGCCGGTCATGGTGATCGACGACGAACCGCATCTGCGGATCACCGCCAGCCAAACCCTCGAACTTGCGGGCTACACGCCCTACTGCTTTGAATCGGCAGAACAAGCGCTGGCGGCATTAACGCCGGACTTCCCCGGCGTGATTGTTAGTGATATCCGCATGCCGGGGATGGATGGCATGGCGTTACTGCATGAGCTACACAGCCGCGATGCCACCCTGCCGATTATTTTAATCACCGGCCACGGCGATATTTCTACCGCGGTAGAAGCGATGCGCGCAGGCGCCTGGGATTTTCTCGAGAAGCCCTTTGCCGGTGATCAACTGCTGGATGTGGTACGTCGTGGTATTGAAAAGCGCCAGCTCAGTTTGGAAAACCATCGCCTAAAAGCGGAACTAGAGGTGCAACAGGCCGCATTAGGGCCGCGGTTGGTAGGGCGCACACCGATCATTTCACGGCTGGCCTCGATGATTCAGCGCATCAGCCAAGTGGAAGCCGATGTATTGCTGTTTGGCGAGACAGGCACCGGCAAAGACCTGGTCGCCCGTGCCATTCACGAGCGCAGCGCCCGGCGTAACAGTCCGTTTATGGCCATTAACTGCGGTGCGGTGCCTGAAAACACCATTGAGTCAGAGCTGTTTGGTCATGAAAAAGGCGCCTTTACTGGCGCCGTAGAACGGCGCATCGGCAAGTTTGAACACGCTAATGGCGGCACGGTATTTTTAGATGAAATTGAATCGATGCCCATGGCGCTGCAGGTCAAACTGCTGCGGGTACTGCAAGAGCGCAGCGTCGAGCGGCTAGGCGCCAATGAAACCGTTCCGCTTAATATCCGCGTGATTGCGGCCACCAAAGTCGATCTCAAAACCGCCTCTGAAGAGGGAAATTTTCGCGAAGATCTATACTACCGGCTGAACGTGGTTACCCTGCCGCTGCCCGCGCTGCGTGAGCGGCGCGAAGATATTCCTTTACTGTTTCAACACTTTGCCGTGGTGGCTGCCAACCGCAGCGGGTTGGAAGCGCCAACCCTAGACAGCCCCGCCATTGCCGCCCTGCTGGCCCACGACTGGCCCGGCAATGTACGTGAGCTGCGTAACCTTGCTGAGCGTTATGTGCTGCTGGGTGCTGCTTTTGATTACCGCCTGGACGCGCTGCTGGAAGGGGTCAACGCCGATACCGAAGAGCTCACTCTGCCGCGCCAGGTAGAGCTGTTTGAAAAGAGCCTGATCAGCCAATCATTGGCGCGCTACCACGGCCGGGTAACCGACGTGTGTCGCCACTTAGGCATTCCGCGCAAAACCTTTTACGACAAACTTAAAAAGCACGGACTCAACGCCGACGACTACCGCCACAGCAGCGAGCCTTGATGCAGCAATTCACCCAATACCGACCAGGGCGGCACCCAGGGGATTAGCGTAAACGTCGCAATCAGCATCAACAGATTGGACATCGGCCGACGGCTATCGCCTAACTTCAGCGCCGTTCCAAACGAACGCTTTAGCCGGGCACCCTCCAGGTCAACGCTATATATTTCATCCAAACTCAGATGAATCAAAAAACCGACCAACGTGGCAGCCCCGTGGGACCAGGCCAACCACGCTGGCTGGCCGAGTAAGTTAAAACTAAACGCGGCGGCCAGTAGGCTACATAGCCCACCTGCCAGCAGAGAGTGCCAAATACCGCGGTGAACGGTCAGTCGCGAAAATAGTACGCCCGCCAAATAGCGAACACAGAAGTAGATCCCACCACAGGCAACCAACAGCGCACCAGGCGTTAGCCAGGGCTGGAGCAACAGTGCCCCCAGCACCAAGGCAGGCACTGAAAGTAGGTTAAATATCAAACGGATAGAGTGAGAACGGTCGGCATCAATATCGGGCAGAATGCCACCAAACGTGACCAACGCAATCATCACCACCGCCTGGGAAGGCGGCCACCATTGGCCTTTCCAGCCTGCGTAAGCTACTAGCATGCCGCCCGCCGCTGCTACCGTAATATGCGTGCGAAAATTAGCCATGACGCGGCATCCCAGAGTCTGCAAAACAGAAAACTGTATAAATTAACAGATTTCTTGCGGCCGCGACATGACTTATTTAGAAAAAAAGGTTGGCTGAGCAACTGCTTAGGCTTCCCTAAGAAAAATGATTAAAGAGACGCTTCTGCCAAGAAACGGTCTTTTAATTTGACGTAGTTACCGGCGGTATAGGGGAAGAAAGCGCGCTCTTTATCTTTCAGCGGCCGCATCGCTTTGGCCGGATTACCAGCATACACATAACCACTTTCCAAATGTTTACCCGGCGTGACGACAGCACCCGCGGCGATAATGACCTCGTCCTCGACGACCGCGCCATCCATCACAATCGCGCCCATCCCTACCAGTATCCGGCTGCCCAGCGTGCAGCCATGCAGAATCGCTTTATGGCCGATCGTCACGTCGTCCCCAATGGTGAGCGGAAAGCCGTCGGGGCTGAAGTCACTGGCGTGGGTAATATGCAGCACGCTGCCATCCTGCACGCTCGTTCGTGCGCCGATACGAATACGGTGCATATCGCCACGAATCACCGTCATTGGCCACACGGAGCAGTCGTCACCCAGCACCACATCTCCAATGACCACGCTGGCCGGATCAATATAAACACGCTCACCCAATTGGGGTTCGATACCTTGATAGCCTCTTAGCGCACTGCTCATCACTCGCTCCTGAAATGTTGGAAGGAAAACGTAGAGAACTTGACCAACCCACTATAGCAACCCGGCCAATAGAACAATAAAGGTCAGCGGAATCGACACCCAGCGGATGATATTACGCCACACTAAGTAGCCGCTCTCACCAACACCTAACGCGCTGACCACCCTTTCACGTGGCATGATCCAAGCCGCAAAAATCGCGATTAGCAGGCCACCCAGTGGCAGAAAAACATCCGGCGGTATACTGCTAACCAGCTCAAAGACGTTGCGCCCGAACAGCGGCCGAAACTCAGCCAGGGAGGAGAAGGAGAAGGCTGATAATAGCCCGATCAACCAGACGCTGAGCGCTACGATCGCCGTCGAAATACTCCGACGCAGCCCCAGCCCTTGCAGCGTGGCGACCATCGGCTCCGCCAGATTAATCGCCGATGTCCAGGTGGCCAACAGCAGCAGTAAAAAGAACACGCTTAGCCATACCGAGCCCCATGGCAGCTCAGAAAAGGCGATAGGCAACGTCACAAACATCAAGCCCGGGCCGTCGGCAGGGTCCATACCCTGAGCGAATACCACTGAGAAAATAGCGATCCCCGCCAGTAACGCCACGCTGATATCGAGTACTGCGACCGCAACCGCCGCCTTGGGTAAGCTTTGCTCTTCCGGCATATAAGCGCCATAGGCCATTAATGCACAGGCCCCCACCGCCAACGTGAAGAAGGCATGGCCCATGGCATGCACCACTACCGATGGTGTCAGCGCCTCGAAAGAGGGTAAGAACAGCCACGCCAGCGCCGTACCAAAACCATCGGTCGTCGCGGCATAGCCCGCCAGTAGCAGCAACAACAGATACAACAGCGGCATCAGCAGGTTGTTCAACCGCTCCAGCCCCTTGGCAACGCCCGCCGCTACCACGGTCATGGTCATAAATAGAAACAGCGAGTGATTAAAAATCAGCAGCCCCGGATTGGCTAAAAAAGATTCAAAGCTGGCACCGATCTCAGCGGCACTCGCGCCATTAAAGTTGCCGTTAACAGAGGCCACCAGAAACTCAATCGACCAGCCGGATACCACCGAGTAGAACGATAAAATGCAGAACACGGTGAGCGCCCCGAACAACCCTAGCCAGCGCCAGTGCGGGGAAGCCCCCGCCTCGGCCGCCAAGGCCCCCAGCGCCTGCATCGGCCCACGCCGACCGGCACGGCCAATCAGGATCTCGGCCATCATTACTGGAATCCCCAGCAGCAGCACGAACGCCACGTAAATCAGCAAAAAGGCCGCGCCACCATTCTCCCCTGCCACATAAGGGAAGCGCCAGATGTTGCCTAACCCCACCGCAGCACCTGTTACCGCCAAGATAAAGGCCCGCTTCGACCCCCAGCGCTCCAGCGTCTCGCTCATCACATGCTCCTGCCATTGGTGGCAATAAAAGGCGGCAAGACTAGCAGGCGCTTGCGTGCAGGCCAAACCCTAAGCGTAAACCCGGATATTAAACATCGTTGTTATAGTTATTGAAGCGAACATTGAAACGCAGCCCCACCGCCCGCACTGTGTCATTATTATTGCGCGTTTTGCGCTTCCTATACGGTTTTAAAATTGCTGCCACCTGAGGTGCCTATGTCCACCAACCCGCTGCTTGAAACGCACGAGCTACCCCCCTTTGCTGAGATTCGCGCCGAGCATGTGGAGCCCGCTGTGGAAACGCTGCTTAGCGAGAGCCGCGAAGCCATTGACCGCCTCGCCGAACAGGCAGCCGCCGCCCCGCCAAGCTGGGAGAATTTTGCGGTGCCACTCGAAGCCGTCAATGACCGGCTGACTAAAGCATGGTCACCGGTCTCGCACCTTAACGGCACCATGAACTCTCCAGAATTGCGCGAAGCATATCAGGCATGCCTTGAAAAACTCTCCGCTTTTGGCACCTGGGTTGGCCAACACGAAGGGCTGTTTCATGGCTGGCAAGCGCTAAAAGAAGGCCCGGCCTGGGAAACCCTGGATGCCGCACAGCGGCGTACTGTTGAGAATGCGCTGCGCGATTTTCGTCTGGCCGGTGTCGACCTTCCCGCAGACAAAAAAGCCCGCTACGGCGAGATTCAGTCGCGGCTCTCCATGCTGTCAAACCAGTTCTCGAATAACGTGCTGGATGCCACTCAAGCATGGCATAAAGATATCGACAGCCAAGAAGCCTTAGCAGGTGTACCCGAAAGCGCCCTTGAAACATTAAAAGCGACTGCCGAAGCGAAAGGCGTGGCGGGCTACCGTATTACCCTGGATTTCCCCAGTTTTTTCCCGGTGGTTAGCTACGCTGACAACCGCGAGCTGCGTCGCGAAGTGTATACCGCCTTCGTTACCCGCGCCTCAGACCAGGGCCCTGACGCGGGTAAGTTTGATAATGCCGCGATCATGGAAGAGATACTGGCGCTACGTAGCGAAATTGCCCAACTACTCGGCTTTGAAACCTACGCTGATTATTCACTGGCCACCAAAATGGCAGAGTCCCCCGAACAGGTGCTCGACTTTCTCAACGATTTAGCCCGTCGGGCGCTTCCCCAGGCGCAAGAAGAGTTTGCCGAGCTAAGTACTTATGCCCGTGACGAACTTGGCCTGGAGGCGTTAGAACCGTGGGATGTTGCCTACGCCAGTGAAAAATTGCGCGAAGCGCGCCATGCTATTTCTCAAGAACAGCTGCGCCCTTACTTTCCCGCGCCACGGGTGGTCGATGGCTTGTTTCAGGTGGTCGAGCGTCTTTATGGCGTGCGCTTTGAAGAAGATACTGAAGCGCCTCGCTACCACCCTGACGTACGCTATTTCCGCATCACCGAAAACGGCCAGCCGATTGCCGGTTTTTATCTGGATCTATACGCCCGTGAAGGGAAGCGGGGCGGCGCTTGGATGGCTGATTGCCGCGTGCGGCGTCAAACAGAGCAGGGCCTGCAATTGCCGGTCGCCTTTTTAACCTGCAACTTCACGGCCCCGGTAGGCGGTCGACCTGCGCTGCTCACCCATGATGAAGTCACCACCCTGTTCCATGAGTTTGGTCACGGCCTTCACCATATGCTGACCAAACAGGATATTGCCGATATTTCCGGCATTAATGGCGTTGCCTGGGATGCCGTCGAACTGCCCAGCCAGTTTATGGAAAACTACTGCTGGGAGCGCGAAGGGCTAGACTTGCTCGCCAAGCACGTGGATAGCGGCGAACCACTGCCCGCCGAGCTGCTTGAGCGCCTGCAAGCGGCTAAGAATTTCCAATCCGCCATGGGCATGATGCGTCAAATCGAGTTCTCACTGTTTGATTTACGACTGCACCACGAGTTGAGCGCTCCCAGCGCCAGCGACGTACAAAACTTGTTAGATGAAGTGCGCGATGCCGTATCAGTATTGCCGAAAGTAACGTACAACCGCTTTCAGAATAGCTTTGGTCACGTATTTGCCGGGGGCTACGCTGCCGGTTATTACAGCTATAAATGGGCGGAAGTGCTCTCGGCGGATGCCTGGAGCGCCTTTGAAGAGGCCGGTATCTTCGACCCTGAAACAGGACAGCGCTTTCGTTGTGAAATCCTCGAACAGGGCGGCGCCCGAGACGCGGCGGATCTGTTTGTTGCCTTTCGTGGCCGTGAACCCAGCGTCGAACCGCTGCTGCGCCACTGCGGCATTCGCGCTGCTTAAGTTTTTTAAACCCTTTCCCATGCGTGGCACCTTGGGTGCCACGCGTTTGGAGTTTTGAATGTCGACTGTTAAACGCTTTATCGCCGGTGTTACCTGCCCGCGCTGTGCGGCGATGGATCGTATCCGCGCCTGGGAACAAAACGGCATCCGTTATCGCGAGTGCGTCAGCTGCGATTTTTTTGAGCAACTGCCCATCGAAGAAGATGCGCTTACTGAGATGACCACTAGGGTCAACCAGGTTCGTGATGATCAGAAACAGCAGGATGTGCAACCCGTACGCATTATGGATCCAGGCAAGTCTTCCCGCTAATTCCCTCCTCTCGCACTGGTCGTATCAGAAGAGCGCAGCAAGTGTGCGGTTATCCGCACACTTAAAAGCCGTTTCCGTGCGAACAACCGGACACAATAGCGAAAAGCCCTTTCCACCAAAGTTGAATAAAAAAATTATAAGCATTTGATTTTAAATAAATAAATATAAGATGGCACAACTATCGCTGTAATAACTGCTGCATAGCCTGATTAATGCCGTTCGATGAGCGCTATTACTCGGAATCATCAGACTATAACCCCAATAACAGCTAGGAACTTTCGCCATGCGCAATCAAATGCCTAAAACGTTCACTCTTCTCGCCAGCAGCGCCCTGCTTGTGGCGGCTGCCAGCAGTGCTCAAGCTCAAGCAGACCGTTCCGGTTGGCCTGACAACTTCACTGTAGGTACCGCAAGCCAAGGCGGCACTTACTTCGTTTACGGTTCAGGCTGGGCAAACTTTATTGCTGATGAGCTGGGTGTATCGGGTGGCGGTGAAGTCACCGGTGGCCCTACTCAAAACCTGGCACTCGTGCACACGGGCGACATGGCATTTGGCTTAACCACCATGGGTCCCGCTTCTGATGCCATTAAAGGCGAAAGCCCACTGGCGCCTGGTATGAAGATGGACAATGTATGCGCCATGTTCCCCATGTACGAAACGCCGTTCTCCATTACCGCGCTTGCTGACAGCGGCATTGAGTCAATCTCCGATATTCCGGATGGCGCACGTATCGGTTTTGGTCCGGCTGCCTCAACGTCTGACACTTACTTCCCGGCCATTTTAGAAACCTTGGGCGTTGACTTCGAGCGCCGTAACGGCGGCTGGTCAGACCTGGGCGGTCAGTTGCAGGATGGCCTACTTGACGTTGTTGCCTTCGCTGCGGGCATTCCGATCCCGGCAGTTAGTCAGTTGGAAGTACAAACTGACGTCAACATCATCGAATTTAATGAAGAAGAGTTAGCTACGGTACTGGAAAACTACCCAGTCGCTGAATTCATGATCCCGGCGAACACTTATACAACGCTTGAAGAAGATGCTCGCGCTGTCTCCATGTGGAACTTCGCTATCGCTGGCTGTGATCTGCCGGAAGACTTCGTTTATGAAGTCACCAAAGCCACCATGGAAAACAACGACCGTATGCGCTCTGTGCACCGTAGTGCTGAAACCACCATTCCAGAAAACATCAAGCACAACACCGTGCTGCCGTTCCACCCCGGTGCTGCTCGCTGGTATGAAGAGAACGGCTATGAAATTGCTGATGACATGATCAACTAAGCAACCTTAAACCGTTCTAACTGCCCCGTTTCCGGTTTCGCCGGGCGGGGCAGCTTTCGCTGCTACCCCCCCTTTGTCTGCTTTTGCTGTGAGGGTGAACTCTAATGAGTCACAAAACCGACCAAGAACCCACTGGCCTCAAGGATGATGCCCACGCGGCTTCTGCGATACCAGAGTCTATTGCTGATGGTGTCGATGACGACGTTGTTGAACCCAATCGCCGCCTGTTTACGGGCTGGCAATTCTTGCTATTTGCGGCATTAGCGATCGCTTACTCAAGTTTCCATCTGATTTCACTCAACGTGTATCCGATGGAAACCTGGTCGTTTCGTATCGTACACATTGCCGGTGCGCTTATTCTGGGTTACGGGCTATTTGCCGGTGCCCGCTTTGCCGAGGACGATCATCAGGCGTCAGGCGCCTGGATTAAGTGGGTTAGCTATGCGCTACTGATCCCCGCTGCCTATACCTTGGCGCAAGTTTTCGTGATGTACCAAACGCTCAGCGGTAGTGCCATGCGCATCGACCCAAGTGTCGAAAACTGGCACTACGGCTATCCGCTCATGGCGACCACGGCGGGTGCGATTGTGCTGTCATGGTTTTACCGTCAAGCTCGGCACCGCTTCAACCCTGCCGATTTGGTGCTGATGGTTTGCGCGATGGCGAGCGCAGGCTATTTGCTAGTGGCTTATAACACCAATATCCGTATGTCGACGGGTACGTCGTTTGCGCCGTCAGGTATTTCCTGGGCGGCCATCGCAGGTTCTCTGCTGATTCTAGAACTTACTCGCCGAGTAGCTGGTTTAGCGTTAGTGGTGATTTCCGCAGTCTTTTTGACCTACGTTTTCGCCGGTCCTTATTTACCGGGCTTTTTGGGCTATCCGGGCCTGTCACTGCAGCGTTTCTTCAGCCAGGTGTACACCGATGCCGGTATCCTCGGGCCCACCACGGCAGTGTCATCGACCTATATTATTCTGTTCATCATTTTTGCCGCATTTCTTCAAGCTTCGAAAGTCGGCGACTACTTCGTTAACTTTGCCTTTGCCGCAGCGGGTCGTGCTCGCGGTGGCCCCGCTAAAGTGGCTATTTTCGCCTCTGGCCTGATGGGCATGATCAACGGCACATCGGCGGGTAACGTGGTTTCTACCGGCTCCCTGACCATTCCTTTGATGAAGAAAGTCGGTTATCCCGCGCGTAGTGCGGGTGCCATCGAAGCCGCCGCTTCAACCGGTGGGCAGATCATGCCGCCAATCATGGGTGCTGGCGCGTTCATCATGGCTGAAGTGACCGGTATTCCGTATACCGAAATTGCCATTGCGGCGATCATTCCTGCCATCCTCTATTTTGCCTCTATCTACTTTATGGTCGACTTTGAAGCCGCCCGTAAAGGCATGCGTGGCATGCGCAAGGATGAGATCCCGCTGTTCTCGAAGCTGGTGAAACAGGTTTACCTGTTTGCGCCCATTATTATCCTGATTGTCGCGCTGTTCATGGGCTACTCGGTTATCCGAGCGGGCACCCTGGCAACCGCTTCAGCCGCCGTTGTGAGCTGGATTTCGCCCAATAAAATGGGCCTTCGTGCAATCCTTAAAGCCCTGCAGATTGCGGGCACCATGTCGATTCAGATTATCGCCGTGTGCGCCTGTGCAGGCTTAATCGTCGGGGTGATTTCGCTGACGGGTGTCGGCGCGCGCTTCTCATCTCTGCTGCTTGGCCTCGCCGGTGTCAGCCAGTTGCTGGCGCTAGTATTCGCCATGTTGATCAGCATTTTGTTAGGTATGGGCATGCCGACCACCGCCGCCTATGCGGTGGCCGCGTCCGTCGTTGCGCCAGGCCTAATCAATATCGGTATTGAGCCACTGATCGCGCACTTCTTCGTGTTCTATTTTGCCGTCGTGTCGGCGATCACCCCGCCCGTTGCCTTGGCCTCTTATGCAGCCGCCGGCATTTCTGGCGACAACCCCATGGGCACGTCAGTGGCGTCGTTCAAGATTGGCTTGGCCGCGTTCATTGTGCCGTTTATGTTCTTCTACAGCCCGGCCATGCTGATGGAAGGCTCGCCGATGCAGATCTTGCGTGTTGGGGTGACTGCAACGCTGGGGATTGTTCTGCTGTCGGGCATGGTACAAGCGTGGTTCTTTGGACCGGTTAATGCTTGGCAGCGCGTTGTCATGCTGGTGGGGGCGATGTTTATGATCTACGGCGGTATCTATACCGACGTCCTCGGCCTCGCGATTGGTATCGTGCTATTCGTTATGCAGCGCAAGCTACACGGCGGTGGTAATAAAATAGCGCAAGCTGGCTGAGTGGTTTAAGCCGCTAAATACGAAGCGTAAAAAAACCCCGCTCAACGTTGTTGAGCGGGGTTTTTAGTTAAGCGCCAACCAGTAATAAAGGGGCTTAGTCAGTCAGGTTGTCGACGACCTTCAGCACCGGTGCGGCTTGGTTAAGGGTATAAAAGTGCAGGCCTGGCGCACCACCATCCAGCAACCGTTGGCAAAGACGGCTCACCACATCGGTGCCAAAAGCGGCAATCGCTTCGCTGTCATCACCATACGATTCCAACTGCTTGCGAATCCAGCGCGGGATCTCGGCACCACAGGCGTCAGAGAAACGCGCCAGCTTGGTGTAGTTGGTAATCGGCATAATCCCGGGGATAATCGGCTGCTCAACGCCCAGCGCGCGGGCTTTATCAACGAAGTTGAAATAGGCATCGGCGGTGAAGAAGTACTGGGTGATGGCCATGTTGGCCCCCGCCTTCATTTTACGCGCGAAGTTTTCCACATCCTTATCAAGATTAGGCGCCTGTGGATGAGATTCAGGATAAGCGGCTACGGCGATATCGAAATGGTCACCGGTTTCCGTGCGAATAAACTCAACCAATTCGTTGGCATAACGTAGCTCACCAATGCTTCCCATACCGGAGGGCATGTCACCACGCAGCGCTACCAGGCTATCCACGCCCTCTTCCCGGTACTGCGCCAGCAGGTCGCGCAGCTGAGCTTTCTCACTTCCAATACAAGAAAGGTGCGGCGCGGTGGTGATGCCACTCTCGCCGACCGCACGCACTACCTCGCGGGTACGCGCCTGAGTCGACCCACCGGCGCCGTATGTCACCGAGAAAAAACGCGGTTTGCGGGCGGCCAGCTCATCACGAACGTGGATCAGCTTGTCGCGCCCAGCATCGGTATTGGGCGGGAAGAACTCAAAGCTGATGCCTAACGGATGCTCGTGGCTGCTCATGGGATTTCCTTTTTAGATCAATAGTGATGATATTTGGGGTATTCTCGCTGTTCCATTGCGCTGGGGCTAATGAAAGATTTCACGCTCGGCCTTTAATTCGGCTCATGTTCGTCAGTCACCACATATTTTACGGGAGGGTAAATGGATCTTGCACCTGCGGCCCTGGTTGGGCCACTACTGATGTTACTGAGCTATGTGGCGTTAGGCTGGCTCGCCGCCCAACGGCTTAAACTGGATCCTCGCCCGATTGCCACGCTATTGGTTTACCTGATTGCCCCCTTTACCATTTTCCGTGCATTGATGAACGGTGGCCCGACACCTGACTATTTGCTGCTGACATTAGCGCTGTTCATTTTGGCGAGCCTCATGGCGCTGGTGGTACAACGCATTACGCGCCACCGTTTTGGTGAACATGAAGCCGCCCTGCTGGCGTTCTCCTCAGGGACGGGCAACACCGGCTATTTCGGGTTGCCGATCGCGCTAATCTTGCTGCCCCCCGAGGGCGTCACTCTTTACCTGTTCTGCATGCTGGGGATCAATATCTACGAATTTACCGTAGGCTTTTACCTTAGCGCGCGCGGGCGCTTTTCAGTGCGTGAGAGCTTGATCAAAATTTCACGTCTACCGCTTATTTACGCCTTTTTATTAGCCTTAATGCTTAGCGCTTTGGAAGTAACCATCCCCACCGCGGTAATGAGTTCGCTACAAGTCTTCCCCGCTACGTATACGCTACTGGGCATGATGATCATTGGCATGACGCTCAGCCAAGTAACGCTTGCCGCCTGGGACTCACGCTTTGTAGCCACCTGTCTGGGCCTTCGCTATCTGCTCTGGCCGCTCGTCATGTTGGGAGCTGCTTTAATACTACAGTGGGTGGCACCTCTTTCCACGGAACTGGCCTTGGCACTGCTGTTGATAGGCGTGGTACCCATGGCTTCCAACGTAGTGGTGGTGGCCATGGAGCTGGGTATTCAGCCACAAAAAGGCGCGTTAGCCGTGCTGGTCACCACACTGCTCGCGCCGCTGCTGATTCCGCTTTATCTCGGTTTGATGCTGCGTCTCACCGGGCTTGGTTAGTGAGTGAGTTAGCTAAAACCCTGCAACCCCCGCCTGCTGCAACTGCCGAGCCATGCGCTGCACGTCGGGGTGGCTGAAAAACGCTACCAGCGCATCAGCACGAACCCGGCCGACGCCAGAAACGGCTTGCCACTCTTCGCGCTGGTAGCCTGCTAACTCATCCCAATCCCCACGAACTGACTCGCTACCCGGCGGCGCCCCCAGTGCACTCAGCCATGCCGAAAACGGCCTGCTACGGGCAACCTGAAACTGCTCAATGAGCGCAGCGGCAGTGACCTCACCAATGCCATACGCCAGCTTTAGCTGACGTGGTTCAACCTCCAACCAGTCCAGTAAATGAGTGACTACGCCCGCGTCCATCAGCGCTTGCCAGGTACCTTCACCAATACCCTGCATGCCAAGCTGCTCGCCAAGATGGGTGAGCCGCGCCAGCAACTGGGCATCGCAGCCAAGGGTTAATTCAAAGCAGCTCAGCAGGTTAAAGCGCTGGGGTGAAGGCGGAGTCAACGGCGAGCGCTCCTGGGTATGCCACACCACCTCGCTTAACTGGGGAATCGTTAACCCGCCCAAGAAGATCGCCACTTGATCGCCAGGTCGAACATCCAGTGCTTCCCAGCGCTCCAGCGAGCCTAACGAAACACGGCTGATGCGACGCCCCTCCAGCTGTACCGGGTTAAGCCACACCAGCGGCGTCACACGGCCGGTACGCCCTACGCGAAATTCAATGCCGCGTACTTCCGCTAGCGCCTGCTGAGCGGGGTATTTCCAGGCAATGGCCCACTCCGGCGGTGACGATGACCAGCTCCGTACGCCAGGGCGCTCGGCTTGTTTGATGACCACGCCGTCGGTGGCAAACGGCAGCGGGCCGTTGAACCAGCTATCGCGCCAGTAAGTGGCATCACGTCGGTCATCTAGCGGCTGGGTATAGCTGGCAGTATCAAAGCCCAGCGCGGTAAGACGCGCTAAACGCTCGTCCATACCAGTAGGCCCGTCGGGCCAATCCCAAACAAACAGGCCAATACGCTCAAGGGTGGCCACGGTAGGTGAGGACTGCGCCATTGCTCCCGCCACGGCGCCCCGGGCACCCGATGCGGGTGACCGTGACTGCACGTGCTGGGTTAGCCGCCAGTACAATTCGCCTTGGAGCACCGCAGAAATAGGCTCAGGCAGCGTACTGGGAACATCGGGTAACTGGCGCGCCCGACTCGTCCAGTCTTGGCCCCGCTCGCCATCGCCACGGCTAACGGCTTCAACCAATTCGCCATCGACATAGCGCAGCGTAATCGCCACGCCGTCTACCTTGGGTTGAATCCATAGATCTTCGCGGCGGCTGGTAAAGCGCCTGACGCCATCGTCATCGGCTTTAGTAAGCCCACGCTGCGCCGCCGGATGATCGAGAGTACCGCTGCTTCGGGTAACTCGCGAAAGCGGGCGATGGGCTGGTGAATTACCTAAGCAACGTTGCCAAGTGGCTAGGCGCTCTACGGCTTGGTCGTAGAGGGCGTCATTGATCAGCGTGACGCCCTCGTCATGGTAGGCTGTGTCCCAGCGTTGAACCTGCTCGGCCAGTGCTTTGCTTTCGCGAGTCAAGCGCTCCTTCGACCAATCAGGGCACTCGGCAGCCTGTGCGGAAAACGTGACAAGCCCGATAAGGCTAGCGAATACCCACGCAACGAGACCACTTGCCATCTTGCCCCTCCTCTTCACACGAATCGTTAGCAAATAGACTTAGCCTAACGCAGGGCTTCGAAGCAGCGCATAAAAAAAGCCCCCGGCCGGAGCCAAAGGGGCGATTTCATACATTGCTTACAAACGCGGTAGCGAATGTCTTACAAATTGGCCGCCTTGCGCAGCGCATCGGCTTTATCAATTTTTTCCCACGGAAAGGCGGTAAAGGTTTCGGTATGTTCCTCACCTTTATCATCGCTCCAAGTGTAGCTGTGCTCGAACGGCGCACGACCAAAGTGTCCGTAAGCAGCAGTGAGCTGATACATCGGGTGGAGCAGGTCGAGCATTTTGGTGATTGCGTAAGGGCGCAGATCGAAATGCTCGCGAACCAGCGCAACAATCTGTTTATCGTCAATTTTGCCGGTACCAAAGGTATCAATAGAGACCGAGGTGGGTTCGGCCACACCAATGGCGTAAGAGACCTGAATCTCACACTTGTCTGCCAGGCCCGACGCAACAATATTTTTAGCCACATAGCGACCCGCGTAGGCGGCGCTGCGGTCAACTTTAGAGGGGTCTTTGCCTGAAAATGCACCACCACCGTGACGTGCCATGCCGCCGTAAGTATCGACGATGATCTTACGCCCCGTTAGGCCACAATCGCCTACCGGGCCGCCAATGACGAACTTGCCGGTCGGGTTAATGTGGTACTGGGTGTGCTCATCCAACCATTCAGCGGGGATCACTTGCTCAATGACCTCGCGCTTGATCATTTTACGCAGATCTTCCTGATCGATGTCAGGATCGTGTTGCGTGGAAAGCACGATGGCATCGACACCGCAAGGCTGGCCTTCGGCATTATAGCGGAAGGTGACCTGGCTCTTGGCATCCGGGCGCAGCCACGGCAGTAGGCCATTTTTACGCAGTTCGGCCTGACGCTCGACTAAACGGTGCGAGTAGTGGATCGGCGCGGGCATAAACGAATCAGTTTCGTTGGTCGCGTAGCCAAACATTAAGCCCTGATCGCCTGCGCCCTGATCTTCCGGCTTGGTACGGTCGACGCCTTGGGCAATATCGACACTCTGCTTACCGATCAGGTTAACCACGCCACAAGTCGCGCCATCAAAGCCGACATCAGACGAGTTATAGCCGATGCTGATAATCACATCGCGCACGAGAGTTTCTAAATCAACCCAGGCGGAGGTGGTAATTTCGCCGGCAATGATCGCCACCCCGGTTTTTACCATGGTTTCACAGGCAACACGCGCCTGTTTATCACGGGCGATGATGGCATCTAACACCGCGTCAGAGATCTGATCGGCAATCTTATCGGGATGACCTTCGGAGACGGACTCGGAGGTAAACAGGGAATATTCGCTCATCGCGCACTCGACCCTCTGTATGACGGCTGTCTCTAATCCACAGCATCAGCAGGAAATCATGGCAGGTAACTCCTGCCCGTAAGAGAAGCGGCAGCACCACTTTCTCCACCACTTCGGGGGGCAGAGTCTACACGCTGTCGGCGATGCTTCCCAGAACGCGCTTACCAGAATTTGCCATCATATTTGCCGCAACATGGGAAGTCAGCGACAATAGCGGCTTTATAATTTCTGTTTCCAGGCGAGGAGCACCCCCATGCCATCCCGTTTTGAGCTAGCCAATGCCATTCGCGCGCTTTCCATGGATGCCGTTCAGAAGGCCAAGTCCGGCCACCCTGGTGCGCCCATGGGCATGGCGGATATTGCCGAGGTGCTATGGAATGACTACCTCAAGCACAATCCCGAAGACCCCAAGTGGGCCGATCGTGATCGGTTCGTGCTTTCCAATGGTCACGGCTCCATGCTGCTTTACTCTCTACTGCACCTAAGCGGCTATGAGCTAAGCTTGGAACAACTGCAGAATTTCCGCCAGCTGCACTCGCCCACCGCGGGCCACCCGGAATTCGGCTACGCGCCGGGCATTGAGACCACCACCGGCCCGCTCGGCCAGGGCTTTGCCAATGCGGTAGGCTTTGCGATTGCAGAAAAAACCCTGGCGGCGCAGTTCAATCGCCCTGGCCACAGCATTGTTGATCACCACACCTGGTGTTTCCTGGGTGACGGCTGCTTGATGGAAGGCATCTCCCACGAAGCGGCCTCACTAGCGGGTACCCAGCAGTTGGGTAAATTGATCGCGCTTTATGACGACAACGGCATCTCCATTGATGGCGAAGTCGAAGGCTGGTTTACCGACGATACCGCCAAGCGTTTTGAAGCTTACGGCTGGCACGTGGTACCGAATGTCGATGGTCACAAGCCCGAAGAAGTAAAAGCCGCTATTGAGCTGGCCAAGAGCCACGACGATAAGCCGAGCCTGATTATTTGCAAAACCATCATCGGTTTTGGCGCGCCCAACAAGCAGGGCAAAGAGGAAGCCCACGGTGCGGCATTGGGTGATGACGAAGTCGCCCTGGCCCGCATCCAGCTTGATTGGCCCCACGCTCCGTTCCATATCCCTGAGCCCATCTACTCCGCCTGGGATGCCCGTGCCGCTGGAAAAGCAGCCCAGCAGGCGTGGGATGAGCGCTTTGCTCGCTATGCCGAGGCCTTCCCCAGCGAAGCGCGGGAGTTTAAGCGCCGAATGAAGCGCCAGCTGCCCACCGAACTTGCCACTGAAGCACTGATCGAGCAGGCCCAAGAACGCGGAGAGACCATCGCGTCTCGCAAAGCTTCCTTTGAAGTGTTGAATACGATTGGCCCGCAAATGCCGGAACTGCTGGGTGGCAGTGCCGATTTGGCGCCCTCCAACCTGACCTTCTGGAAAGGCGCTAAGGCGATCACCCCGGAAGACGCCAGCGGTAACTACCTGCACTACGGTGTCCGTGAGTTTGGCATGGGAGCCGTCATGAACGGGATCGCTCTGCACGGCGGTCTGGTACCTTACGGCGCGACCTTCCTGATCTTTATGGAGTACATGCGTAACTCGATCCGCATGGCGTCACTGATGGGCCAGCAGGTGATTTACGTCTTTACCCACGACTCCATTGGCCTGGGTGAAGATGGCCCGACCCACCAACCGATTGAGCAACTTACCAACCTGCGTACCACGCCGAACCTCAATACTTGGCGCCCTTGTGATGCAGTGGAAACCGCCGCCTCTTGGGATGCCGCCATCAAGCGCCACTCAGGCCCCACGGCGCTGGTGCTGTCCCGCCAGAACCTGCCCCACCAGCAGCGCACGAAAGCGCAGTTGGCAGCGATCCAAAACGGTGCGTACGTTCTCAAGGACAGCGAAGGAACGCCGGAGTTGATACTGATTGCCACCGGTTCAGAAGTGTCGTTGGTGATGGACGCCGCTGCCGAGCTTGAGCAGCAAGGCAAAGCCGTACGCGTAGTTTCCATGCCCTCGGCTTACCGCTTTAACGGTCAAGACGCTGAGTACCGTGAGAGCGTGCTGCCTAAAGCAGTCACCAAGCGTATCGCGATCGAAGCAGCTCACGCCGACTACTGGTACAAGTATGTAGGTCTGGACGGCCGCGTGATCGGCATGACCACTTACGGCGAATCCGCCCCGGCGGGCGACCTGTTCAAGCACTTCGGCTTTACCGTCGAAAATGTGGTCAAGCAAGCCAACGAACTACTCGGCTAAGCCATGCCCGCACTCAGTGGCTTTCTATGGTTGATTAGCTACTGGCTGATCGGTGAAGTGGTGATTCATGTCACTGCTTTACCGATCTCGTCAGGCGTTATCGGCATGTTGCTGCTATGCGTTACTCTCGCTATCCGTGGTCGCGTTCCTGGCAGCATTGCTGCTGCCGCCCAGCCGCTAATTGCCCTGCTCGCTATGCTGATAATGCCCGGCGTAGTGGGGGTGTTTTTTATTATCGGCGAGCTGGCCGGGCAATGGAGCGCTATTCTTATCGCGCTAGTACTAGGCACATTACTCAGCGTGTTTACTACGCTTTGGCTGCTTAAACGCCTCATCGGACAGTCACATGTCCGATGATTCATCGCTGCTCGCCCTGTTAACCACCACGCCATTGTTTGCGGTGGGGTTAACGCTTACCGCTTATCTAATTGGTAACGGGCTATTTCAGCGCCTAAAACGTCCCTCTTGGCTGCCCGCCATTTTGATCGCGGCGCTGCTGTTGGCAGGGGCATTAGCCCTGATAGGGCTGCCTTACGCTACCTACCAGCAAGGTGCCACTTGGTTAACGGTGCTGCTGGGGCCAGCCACGGTGGCGCTAGGCATGCCGCTTTACCAACAGTTACCGCGTATCGTCGAACTATGGCGGCCTTTGGCGATTTGTTTGCCCATCGCCGCGGCGCTAGCGGCTTTCTATTCGCTGGCAATTGCCTGGTTACTGGGTAGTTCGAACACGATACTCGCCTCCATTGCGGCCAAATCCGTTACTGCGCCGATTGCGATTGGCATAACCGAGCAACTTGGCGGAACGGTAGCGCTACTGTTAGGGGCGCTGTTGATCACTGGCGTCATCACGATTCCCTGTGTCAGTCTCGCCGCGCGCTTTTTACATATTGATGACGAACGCCTGATCGGTTTTGCGCTTGGGCTTAACGGTCATGCAATTGGTACCGTTAGAGCGTTTGAACTCAGCCCCACGGCTGGCGCATTTGCCTCGCTGGGAATGAGCCTTACCGGCATTTTCACTGCCGTGTTGCTACCTCTCGCCTGGCGGCTGTTAGGGATGGGTGGCTGATAGGAACCGGCAACTGATAAGAATCGCTGGCAGAAATGCGTTATCATTCCACGGTTTTCGACGTCATTTTCATGATTGATTCACTTTTAAGAGCCGCCCTCCGCATGGCTAATTCTGCTCCCCGGTATCGCATCGCCATTAACGGTTACGGACGCATTGGCCAATGCGTGCTTCGGGCGCTCGTTGAGCGGCACCACCCGGAAATTGAAGTGGTCGCCATTAACGAGCTCTCCGATCTTGCCACTATCACCTACTTGACCCGCTATGACACTACCCATGGCCGCTTCCCAGGTGAGGTGGATAACGACGGCGAGTGTCTAGTGGTCAACGGCCAACGTATTCAGGTGCTATGCGAACAAGATCCGCGCAAGCTGCCCTGGAAGGCGTTTGATGTGGACCTGGTGCTGGAGTGCTCTGGGAGCTTTAAAGATCGTGCCACTGCCGAGCAGCATTTAAAGGCAGGCGCTAAGCGGCTGCTGTTTTCCCAGCCTGCGGAAAATGATGTCGACGCCACCATTGTATGGGGTATTAATGAAGGCGAGCTGGCGCTTTCCCAGCGCATCCTTTCTGCCGCTTCGTGCACCACCAACTGTCTTGTGCCGCTGTTAACCATTCTGGATGAAGCGCTCGGCCTTGAGCACGGTGTCACCACGACCATTCACTCGGCGATGAACGACCAGCCGGTGATTGATGCGTATCATCAAACCGACTTGCGTCTTACCCGCTCGGCAATGCACTCCATTGTGCCAGTGGATACCGGCTTGGCGCTCGGCATCAGCCGCTTAATGCCTCACCTGGCGGGCCGTTTCGAGTGCCTGCACGTACGCGTTCCTACCATCAATGTTTCTGCGATGGATGTCGCGTTGACGGTTCGCCGTGATACTCACCGGGATGATGTCAATGCGCTGCTGCTGGCCGCCAGTCAGCAGCGCTTAAAGGGCGTACTTGGCTATACTGAAGCACCTATGGCGTCGGTTGATTTCAACCACGACCCGCGCTCAGGCATTCTCGATGCCACCCAAACACGGGTGGCCGGTAAGCGCCTTATCAAGCTGTTGTGCTGGTTCGATAATGAGTGGGGGTTCGCTAACCGGATGCTCGATATTAGTCAGCGATTGGCCACACTTTCGGCACAGACATAACCTGTTGGCATTATTGGTTTACTTTTTACTTTCAGCTCAATGGCATAAACACGAGGAAACCGCTCACATGAACGTGAAAAAGATGACTGACCTTCCCCTGGAAGGGCAACGCGTGCTGATCCGTGAAGATTTGAATGTGCCCATCAAACATGGCCGCGTCACCAGTGACGCCCGCCTGCGAGCCGCCCTGCCAACCATTCAAGCAGCGGCGAAAGCGGGGGCAAAAGTGATGCTCATGAGCCATTTAGGTCGCCCTACTGAAGGCGAGCCCGCCGAAGAATTCTCACTCGCGCCGGTGGCTGAGCATTTGGGGGAGCTGTTAGGTCGCCCCGTGCCGCTAATCAAAGCGTATCTTGGTGAGACGTTAGAAATCGCCAACGGCGATGTCGTTCTACTAGAGAACGTGCGTTTCAATAGCGGCGAGAAAAAAGATGACGAACAGCTGGCGCAGCAGTACGCCGCGCTGTGCGATATCTTTGTCATGGATGCCTTCGGCACCGCCCACCGAGCGCAAGCCTCTACCCATGGTGTGGCGCGCTTTGCCCCCAGCGCCTGCGCAGGTCCACTGCTTGCCCAAGAATTGGATGCCTTAGAGAAAGCCCTGGCGAATCCGGCACGCCCCATGGCGGCGATTGTGGGTGGCTCAAAAGTCTCTACCAAATTGGACGTGCTTACTGCGCTGGCCGACAAATGCGACCAGCTGATCGTGGGCGGCGGCATCGCCAACACCTTTATCGCCGCTGCGGGCTATAATGTCGGCAAATCACTCCATGAAGCCGATTTGATTGGCCAGGCAAAAGCCCTGATGGAGAAGGTGTCGATTCCGTTACCCACCGATGTCGTGGTGGCCACTGAGTTTTCTGAATCGGCAGAGGCCATTGTCAAACCGGTCGATCAAGTGGCTGACAACGAGATGATTCTAGATATTGGCCCCGATACCGCCGCTCACTTGGCCGGTATGCTTAAAGATGCTGGCACCATTTTGTGGAATGGCCCCGTCGGGGTATTTGAAATCGATCAGTTCGGCAAAGGCACCCAGGTTATCGCCCAGGCTATCGCTGATAGCGCAGGTTTCTCGATTGCGGGCGGTGGTGATACGTTAGCGGCCATTGATAAATATGCTATTGCTGATCGTGTTTCCTATATCTCCACCGGCGGCGGTGCTTTCCTTGAGTATGTCGAAGGCAAGCAGTTGCCCGCCGTAGCAGCGCTCGAAGCTGCCGCCAAACGCGGTTAATATGGGGCGACTTAAACCACCCGAGCAATAAAGCCGCGGTGTTACTAGCCCCATTGTGACAACATGCTTTTTTTAAAACTTAGATAAGGTGATTGAATGGCTCTGATCAGCATGCGCCAAATGCTCGACCATGCCGCCGAATATGGCTACGGCATCCCAGCATTTAACGTTAATAATCTTGAGCAGATGCGCGCCATTATGGAAGCTGCTGATGCCACCGACTCACCGGTAATCGTGCAAGCCTCTGCTGGCGCTCGTAAATATGCGGGAGCTCCGTTTCTACGCCACCTGATTTTAGCGGCGGTAGAAGAGTTCCCCCATATCCCGGTGGTCATGCATCAGGATCACGGTACTAGCCCTGCGATTTGCCAGCGCTCTATCCAGCTTGGCTTCTCCTCGGTAATGATGGATGGCTCACTGGGCGAAGACGGCAAAACACCCACCGATTACGACTACAACGTTAACGTTACTCGTCGTGCCGTCGAAATGGCCCACGCCTGCGGTGTGTCTGTTGAAGGCGAGCTGGGCTGCCTGGGCAGTCTGGAAACAGGCATGGCCGGTGAAGAAGACGGCATTGGTGCTGAAGGCAAGCTGGATATGGAACAGCTGCTGACCGACCCTGAAGAAGCGGCCGAATTCGTCAAAGCGACGCACGTAGACGCCTTGGCCATTGCCATTGGCACCAGCCACGGCGCTTATAAGTTCACCAAGCCACCCACCGGGGATACGCTCTCTATCCAGCGCATCAAAGAGATTCATGCGCGGATTCCGGACACCCACCTCGTCATGCACGGCTCTTCATCCGTGCCGCAGGAGTGGCTGGAAGTGATTAACCAGTATGGCGGCCAGATTCCAGAAACATACGGCGTTCCGGTGGAAGAGATCGTTGAAGGGATTAAGCACGGCGTACGCAAGGTGAATATCGATACCGATCTTCGCTTGGCGTCTACAGGGGCTGTGCGTCGTTTTATGGCTCAAAATCCTGCCGAATTCGACCCACGTAAATTCCTCAAAGAAACCGTCACCGCGATGCGCGATCTGTGTATTGCTCGCTATGAAGCCTTTGGCACAGCAGGTAACGCTAGCAAAATTAAACCGATCAGTTTAGAAGAGATGTCTCTGCGCTATGAGCGCGGTGAACTGGCTCCTAAGATCAAGTAAACCTGTTACTTCCATTGTTTACTATAAAGACGACCAAACGGTCGTCTTTTTTTACCTATCCCACGTTATGCTCGACGAAATACATATTGCATTGCAGCATTGATACGCTAACACTGGTGATGAGTCCACGAGGTTTCGTGTTCAAATAGAGAGGCTAATACTCATGAAAAGCTCCACAATGCCGCCACTTATGCCCACCACTCCGTTAGCGATGTTTGATGTTTGGAAGGCGGGCCTAATGGCATTTGAACTATGGTCCACTTCCCTGTCGACCATCACGATGCGCAATCACTTATGGCAAACACAGCCTTTCTTCAGCCCTAAAATGATGAAAGAAAATCAAAAAATGGTCACCGAAAAGCTCGAGGCCAGCATGGAAGCTGGCCTCGAAATGCAGAAAGCATTGTTTAACTCTATGAATGGTCAGCTAGCCCCTTGGTGGGTCACCAGCCAGCTCACAATGAAGCCTTATCATCAGCGCAGCAGGGCTAACTCACGCCGTCTAGCTAAATAATGTTTCAGGCACTGACGTTACTCATTATCGTCAGTGTCTCCCTCGTCATCTTCGCTATTTTCTTCTTCGCTGCTATGAATAGCATCATCCGGGCTGCCAGTACCGCCTGTGCCAGCCTCTGGGTTTCGCTCTTCACTCTTGCCAGTCTCTAACTCTACGTCATCCTCGCCTGCGCTGGTGGCTACTTCTTCGTCCTTCTCCTCCTCCTCTTCTTCACGCACACGGGTCTGCTCATTAGTATCCTCGGCATCGCTAGATGACGCCACGTCGTCACGTTTTACCGATCCGGCTTTAATACCGTATTCCTTTTCAAGCGCTTCATCATTAAGAGGCTCGTGCTGTTCGCCTTCCGTTTCATGATTATCAGCAAACACATAGCCAGTCGTCGTTAGCAAAGCAGCGCTGAGGGCTAAGGGTAGGATCCAAGGGGTGAATCGCATCGGACGTTCTCCATGTTTTGGTTATGACAGAATAGTGTATCCCTACTATCTCTTCAGCGCAGCTTGGCCGTTTCCAACGCTAGCGCTACAGCGTTTCCTGAAGCTAGATGACAGACAACAGCGGCCACCAAAATGAGCGTAGCCGTTTAAGCTGGCTCAAGCGTAGTGTATAGGCAAGCAAAAAATAACAAAACAGTGTTCACAAATGACGTAAAATCCCGTTCAATAGCAGTATAGATGGCTTCAACTAACACTGGCAGCGCTAAAGCCGCTGCAAGGAACCGTAATGCCGCTCCCACTTTTGCTGTTTGACTGTGATGGCACACTCGTCGATAGCGAACCGCTACTAGCCGAAGAGATGGCCGCCGGGCTTAATTCAGTAGGGCTGCCATTTGCTACTACCGATTACCTCGGTGAATTTCGTGGAGCGCGCTTTCGGCGTATCGTTGCTGAACTTCAACAGCGCTATGGTGATGTTGATCCTGATCAGCTTGAGCGCATGGAAATCCTTATGCGAGCCAATCTAGCAACTCGGCTTGCCCAAGAGTTGACGACCATACCAGGTGCTCGTGAAGCGTTGGATATACTGAGCTCTTACCCAAGTGCGGTAGTCTCTAATGGGCCTGAAAGTAAAATTCTTACGGCGCTAAAAGCCACAGGACTTAACCATTATTTTGGAAAACGCTTTTTCAGTGGCTATACCGCCAATTGCTGGAAGCCTGAACCCTGTTTACATTTACACGCAGCCAGTATCATGGGCTATGCAGCGCGTGACTGTATCGCTATAGACGATGCCTTAGTAGGTGTTCGCGCAGCACTGCAAGCGGGGATGACGGTGATTCATTTAAATCGTTTCCCGGATGCCGAAGAGACGCCTGAAACTGCCATTATGATCAGTAATATGTATCAGTTACCCGCCGTAGTGGAGCGTCTCACGCGTGAATATTGGCAGACAGCCGTGCCTCAACACTCTATCGGAGGATGATAATGGCCTCTTTACGTGACCAATTGGGTGGGCTGGTTTACTCCACCGAACATGGTAAAACCTGCCCCACCTGCCGGGAAGCACTTGAAGCCTGTTACTGTGATGATGTAAGCGAACAACAGCGCTTAGCCGAGCTAGATGGCATAGTGCGTATTCGACGCGAAACCAGCGGCCGTAAAGGCAAAGGGGTTACCACTGTTAGCGGCATCCCTTTGTCTGGTGATGAACTTAAAACATTAGCAAAAACGCTTAAAAAACGTTGTGGGACGGGCGGAGCTATTAAAGACGGTATTATTGAAATACAAGGCGACCATCGTGATGTTCTGCGCCAGGAGCTCAGCACACTCGGCTATCAGGTTAAACTCGCAGGGGGTTAAAGCCTCTACACCACCAAGACTTACCGTCAAGTAAGTCGCTATAGGGCAAGGCACTGCAATGGCTTGGCTGGAATACTTGCTACCCCTCATTTTTTTATTCCCCATGGCGGCAATGGCCAGTATTGTCCTGGCGCTGCGCAACCTACACGATGCGCGCGTCCATTCGCCCTTCAAAGCTCCCCTTCATGAACCGGGCCAAGCGCTGCGCCATCGCCTTGACCAAGCTTTTTCCAGCCTATTTCTAAACGGGGCGTTAGGGCCCATCATTAGCTTGGCCCCTCTGGTGTATGGCATGGGCCGCATGCTTTTTGTGGACCAACAAGATTGGGTCGAATGGGCTTTATATGGACTACTCAGCACACTGCTGGTACTGACGTTTTCACTGCTGCTGGTACGTGATTATCAACGTATTCGGCGACTAAAATTAGGCCTCGCTTGCGAGCTTGCCGTTGGCCAAGAGCTTGAGCGTTTAGTCCGCCCTGAGGCCCACCCCTACTACGTATTTCATGATGTCCCCACCGATAGCTTCACGATTGATCACGTGGTGGTAACACCTCACGGTGTTTTTGTGGTGGAAACAAGGGCAAGAACACTCGCTATCGGCACTGATGGCAACGAACTCAACACAGTGGCGGTAGAGCGCGAGCGGCTACGCTTTCCACATTGGCAAGAGCGCCGGCCACTGCATAAAACGCGCCAAGGCGTTAGCTGGCTCGGCCAATGGTTAGAGCGCCGCTGCAGTGTGCCGGTACCGGTTAAAGGAGTGTTAGTGCTGCCCGGCTGGGAGATTGATACCAGCGAGGCCTCGCCGGATATTCTGGTAGTGAGCGGCGAGCAACTTGCCCAACAGCTCACCGAGATAACGCCGGGACAGATGAGCGATGCCATTCACGATAAGGTCATTCATATCTTACTGGAGCGGGCACGGCTAATGGAACTCAAACATCTCCGCCAGCCGTCCGTATAATGTACGGCTTAGTCGCCGCGTAACCGCCCACCCATCTCTTGGGCAAGATCGACTGCATAGTGGTCCGTCATCCCACCGATAAAGTCCAGCATTCGGCGGTAGCTATCGTAAAGCGGCCAAGAAGGCAGCGGCGTGTTTTCGCCAATCAGGGCCAACACACGCTGATGTTTAAACGATGAATGCCCGGTGTGATGTAGCTCGTGGGCAGCACCAATAAAAGCTTCCAAGAGAATACCTAGCGTCGTATAGGCACCAATCTCTAATTTCGCTTTACGCTCGTTTTGGAAAATACGCTCTCGGGCAAGCTGCTTCGCCGCCTGAACACCCCACCCAAGGTCGGGGTGACACAGCTCTAATAGGTCGTCACTGAGGGTGCCGCTTAGCAGGGCCTGCTCATGCTGTACAAACACCGCGCCGACATCATTGACGGCACGTTCCATAGCAGCACCGCGCAGTAAAGCGATACGCCGCCGCTGGGAGACATTACGGGCTTGCATATCGGCATATTCAGGCGGGAACTCTCCGGCAATTTGACGCAGTATTTCGACGACTTCTTCATAGCGCAGAATACCCATTTCTAAACCATCTTCCAGGTCTAACAGGGCGTAACAAATATCATCAGCGGCTTCGACAAGCCAAGCCAACGGGTGGCGGCACCAGCGCTGCTCGCCTTGCGGCAACAAACCTACCGCTTCAGCCACTTCTTTGAGTAACACTTGCTCTGACTGGTAAGCGCCGAATTTTCCCGCGCGTCCGCTGTAACGAACCGTCCAAGGGTATTTGAGTAGCGCCCCCAGGGTGGCTGCTGACAGCCGCATGCCACCATTAAACTGGTTATATTCGATCTGGGTAATCACTCGAAAACCCTGAGCATTGCCTTCATAGGTCAACAGATCCTCGCGCTCTGCGTCTGAAAGGCCTTCTAATAGCCCACTGCTTTGAGCACGCTGAAACCAATCGCGAATGGCATACTCACCGGCATGCCCAAAAGGGGGATTCCCAATGTCATGTCCCAGGCACGCTGTCTGCACAATGACCCCAAGATCAGCGGGCGTTATCCATTCTGGCAAGCGATCATGTAGTAACTCTCCGACAATCATACCCAGAGAACGACCGACACAGCCGACTTCTAGCGAGTGAGTTAGGCGAGTATGAATATGATCGTTTTCTGTCAGTGGATGCACCTGTGTCTTACGGCCAAGACGCCTGAACGAGCCTGAAAAAACAATCCGATCATGGTCTTTATGAAATGGGCTACGACCGATTTCACGAGTACTTGTTGAGCGTTGGTCGTGAAGACGACGTGGGGAAAGTAGCTGTTCCCAGCGCATCTGAGTCATGGGCAATTCTCCTTGAGGAGTGCATTTTGCCATAAAAAAAAAACCCAAGGCGTTAGCCCTGGGGGTTTTTTGGTATAGGTGCCTGACGATGGCTGCGACGGGCTGCCGGGACTCTCCATGGGGAGACCCTTGTTTTTCTTTCACGCACACAAAAAACCCAGCCGGGTGGCTGGGTTTTCTGCGGTATAGGTGCCTGACGATGACCTACTCTCGCATGGGGAGACCCCACACTACCATCGGCGCTAAGCGGTTTCACTGCTGAGTTCGGCAAGGGATCAGGTGGTTCACGCGTGCTATGGTCGTCAGGCGTAACTGGCGGTATATCATGCTGAAGCATACTTGCTAAATTGTGTGCGTCTCATCGTGCCGCCCTTGTTGTTGCTCGGGCCACACGCTGCGTATCCGGTGTTCATTGACGTCATCATCACGACCAGACCCCTTGGGTGTTATAGGGTCAAGCCTCACGGGCCATTAGTACACGTTAGCTCAACGCCTTGCAGCGCTTCCACACCGTGCCTATCAACCAGCTGGTCTCGCTGGGCCCTTCAGGAGGCTCTAGGCCTCAGGGATGTCTCATCTTGAAGGGGGCTTCCCGCTTAGATGCTTTCAGCGGTTATCCCGTCCGACCATAGCTACCCGGCAATGCCACTGGCGTGACAACCGGAACACCAGAGGGTCGTCCACTCCGGTCCTCTCGTACTAGGAGCAGCCCTTCTCAAACATCCAACGCCCACGGCAGATAGGGACCGAACTGTCTCACGACGTTCTAAACCCAGCTCGCGTACCACTTTAAATGGCGAACAGCCATACCCTTGGGACCGACTTCAGCCCCAGGATGTGATGAGCCGACATCGAGGTGCCAAACACCGCCGTCGATGTGAACTCTTGGGCGGTATCAGCCTGTTATCCCCGGAGTACCTTTTATCCGTTGAGCGATGGCCCTTCCATACAGAACCACCGGATCACTAGAACCTGCTTTCGCACCTGCTCGACGTGTCTGTCTCGCAGTCAAGCACCCTTATGCTCTTGCACTCAATGCACGATGTCCGACCGTGCTGAGGGTACCTTCGTGCTCCTCCGTTACTCTTTAGGAGGAGACCGCCCCAGTCAAACTACCCACCACACACTGTCCTCGATCCGGATAACGGACCTGAGTGAGAACGCCAATGATGCCAGGCTGGTATTTCAAGGTTGGCTCCCTTCGAACTGGCGTCCAAAGTTCAAAGCCTCCCAGCTATCCTACACAGGCAACATCAGCGTCCAGTGTGAAGCTATAGTAAAGGTTCACGGGGTCTTTCCGTCTAGCCGCGGGTACACCGCATCTTCACGGCGATTTCAATTTCACTGAGTCTCGGGTGGAGACAGCGTGGCCATCATTACGCCATTCGTGCAGGTCGGAACTTACCCGACAAGGAATTTCGCTACCTTAGGACCGTTATAGTTACGGCCGCCGTTTACCGGGGCTTCAATCAAGAGCTTCGCCTTGCGGCTAACACCATCATTTAACCTTCCGGCACCGGGCAGGCGTCACACCCTATACGTCCGCTTGCGCGTTAGCAGAGTGCTGTGTTTTTAATAAACAGTTGCAGCCACCTGGTATCTTCGACCGGTTCGGGCTTAGAGAGCAAGTCTCATCACCCTACGCCGGCGTGCCTTCTCCCGAAGTTACGGCACCATTTTGCCTAGTTCCTTCACCCGAGTTCTCTCAAGCGCCTTGGGATTCTCTCCCTGACCACCTGTGTCGGTTTGGGGTACGGTCGCACATGATCTGAAGCTTAGAGGCTTTTCCTGGAAGCGTGGCATCAGTGACTTCCTGACCGTGGTCAGTTCGTTTCGTGTCTCGGCCTGAAAAGGGTCCGGATTTACCTAAACCCTCAGCCTACTCACTTTCACCAGGACAACCAACGCCTGGCTCACCTAGCCTTCTTCGTCCCCCCATCGCAACCATGTCCGGTACGGGAATATTGACCCGTTTCCCATCGACTACGCCTTTCGGCCTCGCCTTAGGGGCCGACTCACTCTGCTCCGATTAGCGTCGAACAGAAACCCTTGGTCTTCCGGCGAGGGAGTTTTTCACTCCCTTTATCGTTACTCATGTCAGCATTCGCACTCGTGATACCTCCAGCAGACTTCTCAATCCACCTTCATTGGCGTACACGACGCTCCTCTACCGCTCATCCTAAAAGGATGAACCCGTAGCTTCGGTACCTGGTTTAGCCCCGTTACATCTTCCGCGCAGGCCGACTCGACTAGTGAGCTATTACGCTTTCTTTAAAGGATGGCTGCTTCTAAGCCAACCTCCTAGCTGTCTGAGCCTTCCCACATCGTTTCCCACTTAACCAGGATTTCGGGACCTTAGCTGACGGTCTGGGTTGTTTCCCTTTTCACGACGGACGTTAGCACCCGCCGTGTGTCTCCCACGCGTTACTCACCGGTATTCGGAGTTTGCCTCGGGTTGGTAAGTCGGGATGACCCCCTAGCCGAAACAGTGCTCTACCCCCGGCGGTACTACATGAGGCGCTACCTAAATAGCTTTCGAGGAGAACCAGCTATCTCCGAGCTTGATTAGCCTTTCACTCCGATCCACAAGTCATCCAAATCTTTTTCAACAGATCCTGGTTCGGGCCTCCAGTTGATGTTACTCAACCTTCACCCTGCTCATGGATAGATCGCTCGGTTTCGGGTCTATATCCAGCGACTGTGTCGCCCAGTTAAGACTCGGTTTCCCTACGGCTCCCCTATACGGTTAACCTCGCCACTGAATATAAGTCGCTGACCCATTATACAAAAGGTACGCAGTCACAGAACAAGTCTGCTCCTACTGCTTGTACGCACACGGTTTCAGGATCTATTTCACTCCCCTCTCCGGGGTTCTTTTCGCCTTTCCCTCACGGTACTGGTTCACTATCGGTCAGCCAGGAGTATTTAGCCTTGGAGGATGGTCCCCCCGTCTTCAGTCAAGGTTTCTCGTGCCCCGACCTACTCGATTTCACATGATCAGATTTTCGACTACGGGGCTATCACCCGCTACGGCCGCGCTTCCCAACGCATTCGCCTAATCAGTCACATGCTTAAGGGCTGGTCCCCGTTCGCTCGCCGCTACTAGGGGAATCTCGGTTGATTTCTTTTCCTCAGGGTACTTAGATGTTTCAGTTCCCCTGGTTCGCCTCGTACACCTATGTATTCAGTGCACGATACCGATCTTATGATCGGTGGGTTTCCCCATTCAGAAATGCCCGGGTCACAGGTTGTTGCCACCTCACCGAGCCTTATCGCAGGCTACCACGTCTTTCATCGCCTCTGGCTGCCTAGGCATCCACCGTGTGCGCTTCATTGCTTGACCCTATAACCCGAAGGAGTCTGGTATCTCGCAATGATCACGTTTCATTTTGCCGGATACGCTGACGCGTATCACAATTTAAGACCACTTCTTGCGAAGTGTTCTTGTCAGCATGATATACATTGTTAAAGAGCGACTGCTATAAGCAGTGATAAGCGTTCTTTCCTATTAAAAAAAGAAAAGACCTTTAAAATTCAAAAGCTATTTTTTCTTTTTAACGTGAAAAAAGAGTCACTTATCACTGCGTATCAACAGCATTCTGATCAGGTAATTCATTGTGGACGCTTACTGACGCGTGACGCATCGTTTAAGGAGGTGATCCAGCCGCAGGTTCCCCTACGGCTACCTTGTTACGACTTCACCCCAGTCATGAACCACACCGTGGTGATCGCCCTCTTGCGTTAGGCTAACCACTTCTGGTGCAGTCCACTCCCATGGTGTGACGGGCGGTGTGTACAAGGCCCGGGAACGTATTCACCGTGACATTCTGATTCACGATTACTAGCGATTCCGACTTCACGGAGTCGAGTTGCAGACTCCGATCCGGACTGAGACCGGCTTTAAGGGATTCGCTGACTCTCGCGAGCTCGCAGCCCTTTGTACCGGCCATTGTAGCACGTGTGTAGCCCTACCCGTAAGGGCCATGATGACTTGACGTCGTCCCCACCTTCCTCCGGTTTGTCACCGGCAGTCTCCTTAGAGTTCCCGACATTACTCGCTGGCAAATAAGGACAAGGGTTGCGCTCGTTACGGGACTTAACCCAACATTTCACAACACGAGCTGACGACAGCCATGCAGCACCTGTCTTACAGTTCCCGAAGGCACACCAGAATCTCTTCCGGCTTCTGTAGATGTCAAGGGTAGGTAAGGTTCTTCGCGTTGCATCGAATTAAACCACATGCTCCACCGCTTGTGCGGGCCCCCGTCAATTCATTTGAGTTTTAACCTTGCGGCCGTACTCCCCAGGCGGTCGACTTATCGCGTTAACTTCGCCACAAAGTGCTCTAGGCACCCAACGGCTGGTCGACATCGTTTACGGCGTGGACTACCAGGGTATCTAATCCTGTTTGCTACCCACGCTTTCGCACCTCAGTGTCAGTGTCAGTCCAGAAGGCCGCCTTCGCCACTGGTATTCCTCCCGATCTCTACGCATTTCACCGCTACACCGGGAATTCTACCTTCCTCTCCTGCACTCTAGCCTGACAGTTCCGGATGCCGTTCCCAGGTTGAGCCCGGGGCTTTCACAACCGGCTTATCAAGCCACCTACGCGCGCTTTACGCCCAGTAATTCCGATTAACGCTTGCACCCTCCGTATTACCGCGGCTGCTGGCACGGAGTTAGCCGGTGCTTCTTCTGCGAGTGATGTCTTTCCTGCCGGGTATTAACCGACAGGCGTTCTTCCTCGCTGAAAGTGCTTTACAACCCGAGGGCCTTCTTCACACACGCGGCATGGCTGGATCAGGGTTGCCCCCATTGTCCAATATTCCCCACTGCTGCCTCCCGTAGGAGTTCGGGCCGTGTCTCAGTCCCGATGTGGCTGATCATCCTCTCAGACCAGCTACGGATCGTCGCCTTGGTAAGCCATTACCTTACCAACTAGCTAATCCGACATAGGCTCATCCAATAGCGGGAGCCGAAGCCCCCTTTCTCCCGTAGGACGTATGCGGTATTAGCCTGGGTTTCCCCAGGTTATCCCCCACTATCGGGCAGATTCCTATGCATTACTCACCCGTCCGCCGCTCGTCAGCATCTAGCAAGCTAGATCTGTTACCGCTCGACTTGCATGTGTTAGGCCTGCCGCCAGCGTTCAATCTGAGCCATGATCAAACTCTTCAGTTTACAATCATTGTGATCCTTACTCGCCTACCTAAGGACTAGCCGAAGGCAGCAAAAGCGGATCAAACTTGGCTCAAGGTTCAAACGAATTCATTTCAATTTACATTGTCATGACCGCTTGCCTTGATATTTGGTGATTTGTCACCAACGTCAGCAAGCGCCCACATGAATTACCTGATCAAATTGTTAAAGAGCTGTTTCGCTGTGTTTGACTGGCGAACCGTTGAACTGGCCTGCCGCAGCGAGGAAGGCGTATTCTACGCATTTCCTGGTGGTTGTCAAGGGCGTTGTTTTCGATGTGATACTGACTACATCCAAAACCGCTAGCTATCGCAAAAGCGTTAACTGCTTGACTAACCAAGGCTTTTACACCTTATGCACCGCTGGTAACGCTGGGCGTCCCCGGCAGCGGATGCGTACTTTACGGTTTCGCGGCCGGGTTGGCAAGGGCTTTTGTAGAAAAATTACAGATTAGCCGCTCCTAGTGGATTAAACCCCTTCGGCGCCACCCTCCTTGGCGGTTACACTAGCCTCATCTACCACATTGCTGAGGTCCGCCATGAGCCACCACCTGCTAACTGTCGACTCATTAAATCGTGAAAGCGTTGATCATTTACTGCGTGTTGCTGCGCGCATGGAGCCAATCGCCCAGCGGCGCCAAGTGACACGCGTGCTGGAAGGGGCGGTGCTTGGCAATCTATTTTTTGAAGCCAGTACACGAACACGGGTCAGCTTTAATGCAGCTTTTTGCCGTTTGGGCGGCAGCGTATGCGACACCACTGGCTTTACCTTCTCCTCTATGGCGAAGGGCGAGTCACTCTACGACACCAGCCGGGTAATGAGTGGCTACTGTGACGCCATTGTGATGCGCCACCCCGACCAGGGTTCAGTGGCTGAATTTGCTGCAGCTACTAACGTACCAGTGATTAATGGCGGCGACGGCCCTGGCGAACACCCCAGCCAAGCGCTGCTTGACCTTTATACGATTGATAAAGAGTTTCAGCGCTTGGGTAAATCGCTGACCGGTGCCCATATCTTACTCACCGGCGATTTGAAATACGGTCGCACCGTCCATTCACTGATCAAGCTCTTATCACTCTATGATCCGCTGCGCATTACGTTGGTATCACCGCCAGGTCTTGAAATGCCCTCAAAACTGATTGATCTAGTGGCATCTCGCGGCCATCGCATTGAGCAGCGCGACTCATTAGCCAACGACTTTGCAGATTTGGATGTGGTGTACACAACGCGTATTCAGAAAGAGCGCTTTACCGACGAGATGAATGAGAGTTTTCAGGGGCTCTCTGACGACTTTATGGTCAATCGCGATTTTCTCGATCACCGCTGCAGCCAAAGCACGATAGTGATGCACCCGTTGCCTAGGGACAGCCGCCCCGGTGCGAATGATTTAAACGTGGACCTGAACGGCGACCCGCGTCTGGCGATTTTCCGCCAAACCGATAACGGCATTCCCATGCGGATGGCAATTTTCGCAACGTTACTAAAGGTCGACGAATTGATTGAGCAGGAGTTACGGCCGGTGCGCTGGTACGTGCCAACTCAAACAGGCACGCTAGATCGCTAAAAGAAGGGCTTCATAGGCGTTACAGTGAAAGACGCCCACCTGGCAAACCTTCCTGGTGGGCAAACCAGCCTTCAAGAATAAGAATAGCCGCAATGCCATCGACACTATCTTGCCGATAGTTGCCTTTATGCCCCGCCTCACGGGCGATCATTTTCGCCTCCCGCGTGGTACCACGCTCATCGACCATTTCACACGGCTTGCCGTAGCGGCCATGCAGACGATTGCCGAATTTGCGGGCGCGAGTGCTCATCTCTGATTCACTACCATCCATATTCAGCGGCAGCCCCACCACTAACAGATCGGGCTGCCATTCTTTAAGCAGCCGTGACACGACGTTCCAATCTGGAATCCCATCTCGCGCCGTCAGCGGCGTGAGCTCCCGCGCGCTGTGCAGCAGCTCGTTGCCCACCGCCACACCGATACGCCGAGTGCCGTAGTCAAAGGCCAGGATTAAGCGCTGCCCCGCCTCAGCCATTAAGCGTGCCCCGCATCTCGGGTCATTAGGTTAAGGTCGATACCGAGTAAACCTGCCGCCGCCGTTAACCGCTCGACGGGAGGCGTGTTGAATAGCACGCTGCTCTGAGCTTCTACCGTTAACCAACTATTCTCTTTAAGCTCTTCTTCTAGCTGCCCCACTTCCCAGCCTGCGCAACCCAAGCAGACTAAAAAGTGCTCGGGGCCATCGCCGGCAGCAAAGGCCTGGAGAATATCTAAGGATGTGGTGAGGGCTATGCCATCTTCCACCTGGATACTCGAGTCCCATTGCTGGCTATCGCCGACATGCAGAATGAAGCCACGATCTTTGTGCATCGGCCCGCCGTAATAGACCGGTGCATTGCGGTGCGGGCTTGCCTCACCACCCAGTTCCAGTTGATCAAACAGGGCTTCAAGGGTGATCTCTAACGGACGGTTAGTAATCACCCCCATGCAGCCGTTGCTATCGTGATCGCAAAGATAGATCAGACTACCGGCAAAATTAGGATCTTCTAAATGTGGCATGGCCATTAAAAAGTGATGTTTCAAACTTTGCATGCGTCTCCCACTGCCTGTTGGTACTCCAACAGGCATAACGTAATAAGTGTCATTATAAGAGTGAAGCCGCGCTTAGGCTAAGCGGCGCTCAATGGCATCCAGCAGCAAGCCGGCGATATTCGTTCCCCGCTGGTCATCTATTTCACGTACGCAGGTGGGGCTGGTGACGTTGATTTCAGTAATATAGTCACCGATCACATCGAGACCAACGAACATTAAGCCCTTGTCACGAATCATTGGCTGCACCTGTTGAATAAGCCAATGGTCACGTTCGGTGAGTTCACGACTGACGCCCCGCCCACCAGCAGCCAAGTTGCCACGGGTTTCGCCCGCTGACGGAATACGTGCCAGGCCAAAGGGTACGGGTTCACCATCGACCAAGAGAATGCGCGTATCGCCATCCTTAATTTCGGGAAGATAACGCTGCGCCATGATTTGGCGTTGGCCGCGAAAGGTAAGCTGCTCAATCACTGCGCCGATATTGCGACCATCTGGGCCAATATGAAAAATGCCGGTACCGCCCATGCCATCCAGTGGTTTGAAGATCACGTCGCCGTGCTCGGCGTGGAAGGCGCGCAGAACGTCATCGCGGCTTGCGACTATCGTGGGTGCACAGCACTGAGGGAACTGCTGGGCAAACAGCTTTTCATTACACTGCAGCAGCGCCGCCGTGGGATTAACCACCAGCACCCCTTCACGTTCGGCAAAGCCCAAAAGATGTACGGCGTTAGTAAAATCAGCATCGACGGGCGGGTCTTTACGCATCAACACTACGTCCAGCTCAACCAATGGGCGCGCAGAAGGTTCGCCCAAATCGTACCAGTGGTTGGGATCACGGTGCACCGTTAACGGCCGCATACGCGCGTAGGCTTGCCCCGCATTCAAGAAAAGATCTTCCTGCTCCATATAGTGCAGGGTATAGCCTCGTTCCTGGGCGGCCCATAGCATGGCCATGGTGGTGTCTTTCTTGTAAGCGATGTCGCTGATGGGATCCATCACAACGCCGAGATGCAGATTTGATTGGCTCATCGGGGGCACTATCCAAACATGAACAATAGAGGCCCAGTATGCCGCACTGCCCGCTAGGCTCCAACTGCCCCAGCTAACTACTCACTCAGCGCGCCGGGCACTAAGCGAATAGCGTCAGGCTCGAGGGTGATCAACTGCTGCTTGTAAAGCCGCCCAATGGCCTGTTTATAGGCACTTTTACTCACGCCTAAGCGTGCTTTAACTTCATGGGCGGGGCTTTTATCACCCAGCGCCAAATAACCGCCGCTTTCACGCAGCGCCTGAAGGATCTTGTCGCCGACCACATCGAGCCGGGCAGCGCCTGGCGGCAGTAGCGAGATATTTAAGCGACCGTCGTCACGGCGCTGCTTCACATAGCCCTTAACTGATTGGCCGCGGCGTAGCGGTTGAGTAACGTCATCTTGATAAATGAGTCCCCAGTAGCGGTGATCGACCACTACTTTCATCCCCAAATCGGTACGCTCAGCAACCACGACGGCCACCTCATCGCCTTTTTCCAGGGCCCAGGCGTCATCCGCCAGAAAGCGATCCAGCTTCATCGTGGCCACTGGACGTCCTTGGTCATCGCTATACAGCATTACCAGCACGCGCTTGCCGGGATCAGGGCGAAAATGTTGCTCGCTAAATGGCAGCAACACATCTTTTGGCTGCCCCCACTGCAAAAATGCGCCAATGTTATTGACGGCCGTGACCGTTAGATACGCCACTTCGCCCAACTGGGCAGATGCATCGCTGGCGGATCGGGGGGATGAGTGTGACTCACGGACCATGGGGAACGTCCTTCAAGGAATATAGAACAACATTATGGTGTCTGGCACACACAGGGCAAAGCGAGTTGTCGATTTTTTAGTGGTCGAAAGCGCTTGTGACACCTGAAAAGCAATCACCTCACAACCTGCTACTATCAAAACACTAGACGAAATTAGGCGTAGGGGAGCGAACATGGAAGGGTTCACGCTTTTTGATACGTTAGTGCTGATCGGCTATATCGGCCTTATTGCCTGGATTGGTTCGCGTTTTGGCAAAGATCAGCACAATCCTGAGGACTACTTTTTAGGCGGCCGCAAAATACCGGGCTGGGCGATTGGCCTTTCGGTGATGGCGACTCAAGCCAGTGCCATCACCTTTATCGGAGCACCTGGCTGGGGCTTCGAGGGCGGCCTTGAACGCTTGGTGACGTTTATCAATGTACCTTTGGCCATGATCGTGTTGATTTTGGTGTTGGTGCCTATTTTTCACCGCGCGGGCATCTATAGCATCTACGAACTGCTGGAACGTCGCTTTGGCCCGGCCACGCGTACCCTTACCGCCCTGCTGTTTCTTACTGCCCGCGGCCTCGCCACTGGCGTGGTGCTTTATGCGCCAGCGTTAGTGCTTGCAGTGGTAACCGGCTGGAGCGTCAACCTTACTATTATCATTATGGCAGTACTGGCCATCAGCTATACCGTCATGGGCGGTATCAGCGCCGTCATCTGGACGGATGTATTGCAAATGTTCGTGCTCTGGTTTGGCGCACTATTAAGCATCTTCTTTTTGGTAACCAGCCTTCCCGGCGGCTGGGGTGATGTGTTCAGCTTTGGTGCGGCCAGCGGCATGTTCAACGCCATTGATTTGTCCTTCGACCCCAGCGTGACCTACTCGCTATGGGCAGGGCTATTCGGTGGTTTTTTCCTGCATGTGGCTTACTTCGGCACCGATCAGAGCCAGATACAGCGTGTCTTATCCAGCCCTTCGGTGCTCGATGCCCAGCGCTCGTTGCTGATTGGCGGTTATCTACTGATTCCACAGATGCTGCTATTTCTATTTATTGGCGTCATTTTGGCGACCTATTACCAGCAGCATGGGCTAACGCCCCCTGATGACCTCAATGAGCTGTTGCCCCGCTATGTCGTCAACGCGTTTCCTTCAGGCATGGCCGGGCTGGTGATTGCCGGGGTGTTTGCTGCGGCCATGTCGAGTCTCGACTCGGCGCTCAACTCGCTGTCGGCGGTGACCGTACGGGATTTTTACAGCCGCTATCTCAAACCCAATGCCAGCGATGCCCATTACTTAAAAGCCTCACGGCTAGCCACTATTTTCTGGGGGCTCTATGCCACGCTGTTTGCTTTTTTTGCAGGTAACCTAGGGCCCGTGATCGAGGCGGTCAACCAGATTGGCTCCTGGTTCTATGGGGCACTGCTCGGTACCTTTTTGCTGGCTATTTTCAGTCACCGTTCCAATGCTCGCGGCGCCATGGCTGGGCTCATTACCGGCATGTTTGCCGTATGGGCAGTCTCTGCGCTACTCGATATCTCCTGGCTGTACAACAACACGGTCGGCGTAGCGGTGTCGATGAGCGTTGGCTATCTCGTTAGCCTGACAGCGCCAGCCCCCAGCCAAGAACAGTTGAGCGATGTAATGATGGCAGAAGCTGCGCCAGACATGCAGGCCGTGCTGGCATCCAGAGCTGATAACGCCCAGGTGATTGGCAAAGAGGCCCGCCTGACGCGCCGACGCTGTATCGGCTTATTTATTTGGTTTTGCATCATGCTGGGCATGTTAGCACTGCTACAGGGTTGGGCGAATGAGTGGTGGGCGAATGGTTGAGTGCTTAACGCTAGCCCGGCGTATTGATACGACAGCGGCTCAAAAGCGGCTACAGCGTCTTGGGGCCAATGCTTGCGAACCGGCCTGGGTTCGCCTGTGGGCCGCAGGCTTGGGAGTGGCTGATGGCAAGCCAGGGGCGTGGTTACTCTCTGCTCATGAAATGCGCCGCGCACTACTATTGGTGGGGGCCGAACTACCCGCTCAAAAAGAAGAACCCAGTGCAGGCGTTAAAATTGATAGCGGTTCACCGCCAACGCCAAAAGCGCTGGACCGACTGTGGCTATGGGAACGCATAGCCACCCCGCGCCACTGGCGAATCCAGATGCTGGATAGCACGCCCGTACCGATATGGCTGCCCTGCTGGCTGGGCTACGCACGTGGCCGACAACTCCGTTTAACGGTGCTCAGTGGGTTATCGGGAGAAACACTACCGATGCTTAAGCCCATCGTGCTTAAGGGGCTTCAACAGGCCTATCGAAATGGGCAGGAATCAGCGACAAAGAATTCAGGGACAAAAGCGCGAAGGGAAAAGGCGGTGTGATAGAGTTTTGCTGATAGTAAGTGCTTACAAATCGCCAAAGTAGTGTTGTAGCAGGGAAAGCGCCACTATGGGTGCTGTTTCTGTTCGCAACACCCGGGGACCGAGCGTTAGCGGCGTAAAGGTAGCGACTTGAGCGGCAGCGATATCGCTTTCGCTCAAACCGCCTTCCGGGCCAATCAGCAGTGCCACCGACGCCGGTCGGTCTTGGCGATCAAACGCATTGCCGGTCGCTAGATGCAGCATCAAGCGCAGCGGCTCCTGGCGCTCTGCAAGCCATGCTTGGAGTGCCATGGGTGGATGCACTGGCGGAACTACCGCTCGACCGCTCTGCTCGCAGGCGCTGGCAGCCACCGCTTGCCAGTGCGCCAGCTTTTTATCTTCACGGTCGCCTTTCAATCGCACATCGCCACGCTCGGTGTAGAGCGGCGTAATGGCCGCCACGCCCAACTCAACGGCTTTTTGAATGGCATAATCCATTCGGTCGCCTTTAGAGATAGCTTGGCCTAAATGGACGGACAGTGGTGATTCACCACTGCCCAACCACACCGCTTCGACTCGCGCTAGCGTCTGTTTACGGCTAACGTCTACCAAGCGCACCCCTGCCTCAAGACCTTGGCCGTCAAATAGCACCAGCGGCGTGCCTTCACCCATACGCAATACACGGGTGACATGACGAGCAGGCCCTTCAGGCAGTGCCAGCTCCTTACCTGCCACAAAATCAACAGGCACATAGAGGCGTGGCATTTTGCCATGCTGGGCATACCAATCAGCGGCGTGGGTTGCTGACATGGCGTTTGACATCGCTTAGTGGGTGTTCTCTTCGGCTTGTTTGGCTTCGCGCTGCTTACGCTGAGCGTACATTGCTTCAAAGTTAACCGGTGCCAGCATCAGTGGCGGAAAACCACCGCGGTTGACCAGGTTATCCACGCATTCACGCGCATAGGGGAACAGCAGGTTAGGGCAGAATGCACCCAGGGTTTGTTCCAGCTGTGCGCCTTCGATACCGGCAATGCGGAACAGGCCGGCCTGTTCAACTTCGGCCAGGAAAGACGTTGTGCCCGTTTCGTTATCGTTCACCTGAGCGGTCACTTTGACAACGACTTCGTACTGGTCGTCAGCAATCTTGGTGCTGGTGGTATTCAGATCCAGGTTCACCTTGGGTTTGAACGCCTGCTTAAATACCGACGGGGAATTCGGCGCTTCAAACGAAATATCTTTTACATAAATGCGCTGCAGCGAAAACTTCAGCTGCGGCTTTTCATCCGTTGCGGCACCGGCCTGTGGGGTATTGTTATCTTCCGCCATGATAAAACTCCTGATTGTTCATTAAATAAAAATAACGTCGCTTACTTCTTAACCACCGGAAGGCCATCGCCTTGCCACTGCGCCATACCGCCTCTTAACTTATAAGCGCGCTCAAAGCCTGCTTTGGTGAGTTTGGCCTGTGCGGCACCAGAACTCTGACCGTGCTTGCATACCACGATGATCGGCTGGGCTTTTACTTTTTCCAGTTCGCTCATGCGGCTATCGAGGTTGCTTTGCGGAATGTTGCGCGCCCCCGCGATATGCCCGGCTTTGAAGTCTTTGCTTTCACGTATGTCCAGCACCACCGCGTCTTCGCGGTTAATAAGCTGAGTGGCCTGCGAGGCGGTCAGTGCATTTGTAGAGGCGCTACGCGTTTCATAAATGATCCACGCGATTAGCACCAGCAAAAATGCCCCGACTAGCAGGGGGTGGTTCTGTACGAATTCGAACACCTGATCGATCATCGCGAACACAATCTCTTGGTCAATGCAGAAAAAAGCGGCCTAACCGCTGCCAAAACGCGACAAGTATACACGTCAGATAGCTTCCCGCGCAGGCCTAGGAGCCTGTCCGGCTTAGCCGATCGTCGCGAGAAGCACGGATTTTGAGCCAAATTTATCGATCAATTGAGACGAATAGCGCGCTATTTAACGGAATTGATCGATAAAAGTTGGCCAAAATACCGGGATTCGCAGTAGATCAGTGTTAAGCCGGGCAGGCTCCTAACTCATGACGCCTGGCAGTTGCCTGCGTTATGATGCCCCAAGCGTGCGTCCGTCGCGACCCCGAATTTTCGAGTCGTTCGGCTTGCCAATCTTAACGAGGTTTTTATGGATACTTCGCGTACCCCGCGCCCAGTGGCGCTGATTATTCTTGATGGCTACGGCCACAACCCCGACAGCGACCATAATGCCGTCGCCGCTGCCCATAAACCGGTGATAGATAAATTGTGGGAAACCTGCCCGCACACCTTCATTCATACCGATGGTCTTAACGTGGGGCTCCCCGAAGGCCAAATGGGTAACTCGGAAGTCGGGCATATGAATATTGGTGCCGGGCGTATCGTGTATCAGGACTTCACCCGCATCAGCAAAGCGATTGAAGACGGCGACCTGGACGTTAATGAAAATCTTACCCAGCCGATTGACGCAGCTGTCGCCAACGGTAAGCCGGTACACTTGATTGGCCTGCTCTCCCCCGGCGGCGTCCATAGCCATGAAGAGCACTTTATTGCCATGGCCGAACTGGCCGCACGCCGCGGTGCCCAGCGTATTTTTATTCACGCCTTTCTCGATGGCCGCGATATGCCTCCACAAAGCGCTCTATCATCAATAGAGCGCGCCAATGCCCGTTTGGCAGAACTGGTGGGCGCTGATAACGGCTTTGTAGCCTCAATTATTGGTCGCTTTTACGCCATGGACCGTGACAACCGCTGGGAACGTGTTGAGCAAGCGTACCGCCTACTGACCGATGGTCATGCGGAGCATTACGCCACCAGCGCCGAAACCGCGCTACGCGACGCCTACCAGCGCGGTGAAACTGACGAATTTGTAGCAGCGAGCAGCATACCGCAGAAAGACGGCACCAAAGAGCATGCGGTAACGCTACAGGATGGCGATGCCGCCATTTTCCTTAACTTCCGCTCCGACCGCGCCCGTGAGTTAACTCGCGCCTTTGCCGAGCCGGATTTCAAGGGCTTCGAGCGGCGTGTATGTCCTAAGCTTGCGGGCAAGGGGCTGGTGATGATGACCCAGTACGCCGCTGATATTCCTGCGCCTGCCGCCTTCCCCCCATCGGATCTTAACGACACCTTGGGGGAAGTCGTCGCCAAGCGCGGCTTAAAACAGTTGCGTATTGCCGAAACCGAAAAGTACCCCCACGTGACGTTTTTCTTTTCAGGTGGTAATGAAGCTGAGTACAAGGGCGAAGAACGCATCCTGGTGCCCTCGCCCCGTGATGTGCGCACTTACGATGAAAAGCCTGAAATGAGTGCCTTTGAGATTACCGACAAGCTGGTAGACGCCATTGACGGCGGCAGTTTCGATTTCATCGTTTGCAACTACGCCAACGGTGACATGGTCGGCCACACCGGTGACTTTGACGCGGCGGTAAAAGCTATTGAAACCGTCGACACCTGCGTGGGCCGCGTGGTCGAAGCGATTGAGCGCGCTGGCGGCGCCTGCTTGATTACCGCCGATCACGGCAATGCCGAACAGATGGTACACCCCGAAACGGGCGCACCGCAGACTGCCCACACCACCTTTGTGGTACCGCTCATTTACGTTGGCGATCGCGCGGCCTCGCTTGAAGAGGGCAAACTATGCGACCTGGCCCCTACGCTACTGACCATGATGGATCAGCAACAGCCCGAGGCGATGACCGGAAAACCACTGATTCATTACAAGTAGTGCCCATGCGGTGGTATTTAACAGTGGCGCTCCTGCTGGCGTTAGTTTACACGTCAGCAGGTTTCGCTCAGCAGGATGAAAGCACGGCGCGTCAGCAGTTGGATGTGATTGGCCAGGAGATCGAGTCCGTCGCCCAACGCCTCAGCGCCACTGGCGAGGCTCGCGATAGCGCCGAGCGCGAGCTTCAGGAAGTTGAAACGGAGCTTGCCGAAACGCATCAGCGCTTAGACACACTGCAAGCGGAGCGCCGCCAGCTCAACGATGAAACGACCCAGCTACGTCAGCACCGCGACCGGCTAGAGGGCGAGCGCACCGATCAGTATGCGGCCCTGGGCCAACAGCTTTCAGCGCTTTATCGGCTTGGCCCAACGCCACAGCTCAAGCTGCTGCTTAACCAGGGTGACCCTGCTGAGCTTGACCGTATGCAGGCCTACATGAACCGGCTAACGGAAGCACGCAATCGTCGCTTAGAGGCTATCGCCAAGCTAGACACCGCCCTGGCTGAGACCCAGCAAGAGCTGAGCGAGCGCCAGGCCCGCCTCGATACGTTGGCCGACGAGTTAGAAGAGCAAAGCGCGCTGCTTGCCCAGCGCACTACCGAACGGCGTGGCGTTGTTTCTAACCTGGATGACCGCTACGGCAGCGAAGAAGAGCGGCTGGCCGACCTCAATCAAAGCCGCGAAGAAGCCGAGCGGGTGCTGCGCAATATCCAGGCGGAGATGGCAAAACTTGCTGAACCCACGCCCACTACGCATATTGTAAGCACCCAAGGTGATTTGCCTTGGCCGGTACAGGGTTCAATCAGCAGCGATTTTCACCATCGCGACGGCGTGCACTATAACGGCATTGTGATTCAGGCCAGCGCAGGCACCCCAGTCACTGCCGTACACACTGGCCGGGTGGTATTCGCTGACTGGATGCGCGGGTTTGGTAACTTGCTGATTATCGACCATGGCGACCAGATCATGACGCTGCATGCCCACCTGCAGCAGTTCAGCGTCAGGCCTGGCCAGCAGGTCAACCGAGGCGATGAAATTGGTCGCGTAGGAGATAGTGGTGGGCAAAACCGCGCGGCACTCTACTTTGAAGTTCGTCGCGGCGGTGAACCAATTAATCCACAGCGTTGGATTGCGCGTCGCTGACGGGATAAGCTGCATGACTATTGATGTCTCAACGCCCAACGACACATTTCTACTCAACATTTTCAATGACAGGGTGGCGCGCATTGGCGCCACCTATCGCCCTGCGGAGTCTGCATGACGCTATCAGTTACCGGGGTATCAGCCCCCGCCAAGCGCTTCTTGGCTACCCTGCTCCCGATTGTTTTACTGTCGGCCCCGCTACCGTTACTTGCTCAACCAGCCAGTAGCAGCGTGGTGGATGAGCCTGTCTCTAACGAACTCCCCCTTGAAGATATCCAGACCTTCGCCGAGGTGTTTGAACGCATCAAGCGTGCCTACGTTGAAGAGGTCGATGATCGCACGCTGCTGCGCAATGCCATGCGCGGCATGCTGAGCGAGCTTGACCCCCACTCCGCCTACCTGGACGAGGAGGAGTACCAAAGCCTGCGAGAGTCGACCCAGGGCGAATTTGGCGGCATTGGTATCGAAGTGGGCACCGAGAACGGCCAATTGATGGTCATTACGCCTATCGATGACACCCCGGCCTCCCGCGCCGGTTTACAGTCCCGCGACATTATCGTGGCCATCGACGGTACGCCTACCGACAGCATGTCGCTGCAGGAAGCGGTAACCCTGATGCGCGGCGAGCCCAATACCGAGATTCGCATTAGCGTGCTGCGTTCAGGGGAAGACACGCCGCGCGAGTTCACCCTAACCCGCGAAATTATTCGCAGTGAGAGCGTTAAGCACGAGCTGCTTGAACCGGGTTACGGTTACCTACGCATCAGCCAATTCCAATCGCGCACGCCTGATCAGGCCCGCGACGCGCTTGAACGCATGGCACAGGATCAGCCACTGGAAGGGTTAATACTCGATTTACGAAATAACCCCGGCGGTGTGCTGCAGGCCGCCGTCGGCATTACCGACCTGTTCCTGGACGAAGGACTGATCGTCTATACCGAGGGTCGCCTCTCGGATACCGAAATGTCGTTCTCTGCCTCCCCCGCCACGCCGGCTAGTGATGTTCCGCTGGTGGTGCTGATCAACGGCGGTAGTGCGTCAGCGGCAGAAATCGTCGCCGGTGCGCTGCAGGATCAACGGCGCGGCGTCATCATGGGCACCGACAGTTTTGGCAAGGGGTCGGTGCAGCAGATCATGCCACTGGGCAATGGCGAAGGCCTGAAACTGACGACGGCGCTCTACTACACTCCCAACGGGCGCTCTATCCAGGCCCAGGGTATTGAACCCGATGTAGAGGTGGTCCGCGGCCGTCTGGAAGTGGCCGAGAGCCGTCGTGAAATTCGCGAAGCCGACCTTGAAGGCCACCTAAGCGCCCAGCAGGCGCCCCGTGATCGACAGGAGATGGCCGAGCGGCTACTTGATGATTACCAGCTCAGCGAAGCACTCAACCTACTCAAGGCACTTAATGTGGTGGATCGCCAGCGGCGTTAACGACAGCCTAATTTAACGGCACGTGAGCGGCAGGCGGCCGCGTTCCCCAGTCGCCTGCCGCATCAACACTCGCTTCAGTGGCACCAACTGGTTCATGCCGCTCATGCCCAGGTTGCGCATCATCGTCAACGCCGGATCGTGACTGCCAAACAGTACTTTAAAGCCCTTCATCAACCCCAGCATGGCGCTATTATCAAAGCGCCGACGCCGCTCATAGCGCCTTAGCGTATTCATTTCTCCCCAAGGAGCGCCACGCTGCCAGGCGTGTACCACCTCTTCGGCCAGCACCGCCGCATCCATCAGCCCCAGATTGACCCCCTGGCCCGCCAACGGATGAATACTGTGGGCCGCATCCCCCACCAGCGCGAAATGCGGCTGCACATAGTGGCGGGCATGGCGCTGCACTAACGGAAAACGGTGGGCCTTGTCGCAGGCAGTAACGCCTCCTAGGCGATGACCAAACGCTTCCCCAAGCGCCTCCCCCAGTGCGTCACGAGACAGCGCGCTTAACTCATCGGCGTGCTCTGGGGTGGTTGACCAGACGATAGAGCAGAAATGCTCATTGCCTTCCACGGTTAAAGGCAGAAATGCCAGCGGTCGGCCATCGATAAACGCTTGCCGCGCCTTGCCACCATGAGGCTTGGCGCACTGCACCGTGGTCACGACAGCGTGCTGTTGCATATCGTCGCTGGCTACCTCAATACCCGCCATCTCACGCAGCATCGAGTGGGCGCCATCGGCGGCAACGATTAACGGCGCGTGTAGCTGGCGCCCATCGTCAAGTATGAGCCAGTCCCCGCTAGCACGATTGCCATTGGCAGCATGGCTATTGGCACGCTGCAGCGCTTGCGGGCTAGCACCAAAAAACGTCGTGACGTTGGGGTGGTCTAGCACTTGACGATTGAGTGCGGCCAGCGTGACCGTGTTCTCAACGATATGACCAAGCACCGCCACGCCCGCCTCATCAGCGGAAAAAGCGATTTCGCCACTGCCTTCGGCATCCCACACCTGCATGCCGCGGTAGGGCGTTACCCGGGTTGCCTGCATGGCGGGCCAAGCGCCCACATGCGCCAGCAAGCGCTGGGAAACCGGCGTTAATGCGCTAACGCGCGGAGCAGGTAGCGGGCCAGTGGCCTTATCAAGACCTAATGGCGCTGGCCTTGCCTCGACCAACGCGACTTTCATCCCCGCTTGTGCCAACAACGCACAGAGCGCGGTACCAACCATGCCGCCGCCGACAATGATGGCCTCAAAGCGCTCAACCGGCGGCTTTGCAGTAGAGGAGTCAGTCTGCATAGAAATCCTTTTTAACTAGCGCCAGCGAGCGCAGCTATTGATTGTAGATAGCCTAGCGTTCCAGGCCCATGGCACGTCTGGCCAGTCCTCGCCTTAACGGCCCCACCAGGTTCAGGCCAATCAAGCCCGCCGCACGGGCATGGGGCAACAGCGGAAAGGAGAGCCCGAACAGCCTGACCAGGCCGTCGCTAAAGCGAATCACGTTGGCGCGATCCCGTGAACGCTGCTTCTCGAAGGTCTGCAGTGTGACCATATCCCCCAGCGGTCGCTTCGCCAGTTCCCCCTGCTCCAAGGCATCGACCAGATCCATCACCCCGCGCAGCGCCAGGTTAAACCCTTGCCCAGCAACCGGATGAAGGGCGTGGGCGGCATTGCCCAATACCGCCAGCCCCGGCCGTACCGGTTCCTCGGCGGTTACCAGTGAGAGCGGATAAGCATGTCGGGCACCCAGCTGCGTAAACCGGCCCACTCGATCACCAAACGCCTGCTGCAACTGAAGCAGAAATTCACGCTCCGGCAGTGCCATACGCGCTTTCTCGCTACCGCTAGGATGCGTCCATATCAACTCCATGGCTTGACCCGGCAGTGGCAGCAGGGCCATTGGCCCTTGGGCGGTAAAGCGTTCGTAAGCGACCCCCTCATGAGGCTGGCTAACGCCCACATGCGCGATCAAAGCTGTCTGCTGGTAAGGTTCTCGGCGACTGCCAATACCCAATTGCTCTTTAAGCCCAGACCGCCCCCCATCCGCCAATACCGTCAAGCCAGCAGTAAGCTGGCTACCATCCGAGAGCTTGAGATGATGCCCGCCCGCTACGGGGGTCAGCTGCTCCACCTTCGCAGGGCAGTGCCACTCCAGCGGCAGCTCGGCTAGACGCCGATGCAGTACACGCCCCATCCAGGCGTTGGGAATCACGTGGCCCAGCGCCGCGACGCCCAGCTCGTCAGCACTCAGCCGTGTCGCCCCCAGGCGGCCACGCTCACTGATATGAATACGCTTGATCGGTGTCGCCTCATGACGCATCGCTTCCCACACACCCAACTGCTCGAAGCGCTGGGCAGAGCCTTCGGCGATCGCGCTGGCCCGGGCATCAAAGCTGGGTTGCCAGGCGCTTTCCAGTGACTGCGCCGTTAACGGTGCCGCTTCAATCACGGCCACCCGCCAGCCGTAGCGCTCAATCAGCGGCGCAAGAGCACAGCCCAGGCTCGCCCCCACCAATCCACCGCCCACAATCACAATGTCATGGGTCAGCGCTTGAGCAGTTTCATGATCAGTCGTCTGTTTAGCCCGTTGCATCGGCTTCTCCCTCGCCATACCGCCGCACTTTAGAGGCAACTAATAATTCGTAACGTAATTTACATAACGTCAAATTAATGCTCTAAAAACTGGTTATTTTTTAGCCATCAAGGCCTCAATATCAGCCACCTGCTTGGGCACGTCCGCCGTCAGCACAGCATGCCCATCCTTCGTCACGACCACATTGTCTTCAATACGAATACCAATACCGTGATAGGCATCAGGAATATCGTCATCGCTGGGAATATAGAGGCCGGGCTCTACGGTGAGCACCATGCCAGGGGCAAGAGGGCGCGGCGTTTGCTCGTCCAGCCGATAGGTACCGACATCGTGTACGTCCAGCCCCAACCAGTGTGACGTCGAGTGCAGATAGAAGCGTCGATAACTCTCGTCGTCAATGCGCGCCTGAACGTCACCTTCCAGCAAGCCAAGCTCAATCAGGCCAGCGGTTAAGTCATGCACCACGCCCTGATGAATATCCGCCAGTGTGGCACCAGGCTGGACAGCGCTAATGGCGCGCTCCTGGGCGTCGAGTACAACCTGATACAGCGACCGCTGCGCAGCGCTGAACCGCCCTGTGACCGGAAACGTACGGGTGATATCGCCAGCGTACAGTTCAAATTCGGCGCCCGCATCGATCAATACCAGACCGTCTTCACACAGCGGTGCGCTGTTTTCAATATAGTGCAGGACACAGGCGTTGGCACCGCTGCCGACAATCGTGCTGTAAGCCGGGCCACTGGCGCCCTGCCAGACAAACTCATGCTCTAATTCGGCCTGGAGCTGAAACTCACTGAGCCCAGGGCGACATACCTGCATGGCACGCCGATGAGCCCGTGCGGATATCACCGCCGCATGCCTGAGCAAGTCAATCTCGGCATCACTCTTGATCAGCCGCATGGCGTGGATCAACGGACTAATGTCCAACCAGCCCTTCAATGCCGGCCGCCCGCGCCTAAGCCCTGCCTGAGCACTGTGCAGGGCCTCTTCAGCCACGGCGACTGCCTCGCCACTATCCAACGGCAGATAGAGCAATTCGCGCCCCGTCAGCAGCTCAACCAACTGCTCGTCGCGATCCGCATTTTCGAATGCCTGGTCAATCTCATGCTCGGCCACCACACCAGCAGCTCCAAGCCGACGCCCTGTCCACGCTTCCATGGTGGGGTCTCGGTCCTGGCAGAACACCACGCTTTCGCCTTCTGCTCGCCCCGGCAGCAGCACCAGCAGCGCGTCCGGTTCGCGAATGCCGGTCAGGTAGTAAAAATCACTGTTCTGACGGAAGGCGAATTCACTGTCCCGTGAGCGGGTCATCAGCCCAGCGCCGGGAAGCACTACCGCGGCGTTATCCGGTAGCTGCGCCATCAAGGCATCACGGCGCTGGCGATACTCCGCTACGCTAATGGCGGGGGGGCGAGGTAACATCTCGGGCAACATGGAGGCTCCTGGCTAAGTGATTAATGAACGGGGGCGTCGGTTTGCTCTACTTGCGGCATACCTGGGTGCTGCTCGGTATACAGCAGCATGGCGGCCATACGGGCATGCTCAGTCAGCGCAAACAGATCATTTTCGTTCTCGGGGCTGTCATCAATATCGGTATCGATGCGGCCTAACCCTTCCAGGTCACTCAGTGCCTCGCGTAGCGCCTGTGACCAACGCTCACGCAATTCAGTGTCAGCTACCTCGTCGACCACCTCGATAAAGCCTAGCGTCCACTCCTTCAGGCCCTGCGCCTGCTCGGCCAGTGAGAACAGCTCATCGGGCAGCAGCGGCGTATAGTCCAGGTCGCTGGCGCTGAGCGCCTCTACGGTTTGCCGCCGCCAGCCTAATAGCCGCTCGGCACTTGGCTGGTCGCGTGGCTGTTCAACACCTAAGCTCTGGCAGACTTCGTCCAACCAGTCCTCGGCACTCACATCGCGCAGCGCCAGCAGCGCACACAAACGGCCATCCAAGAAAGCCGGAGATTGCATGCTGCCATGCAGTAGAAAAACATCGGCGACGTCAGAAAAGTCCTGACGCTCATCAATCAATGACATAGTATTTGATAACCTCGTATTTATTCGTGGCACTGGAAGTATGGGTGATAGGGCTTGCGCGTTGACCGCGCACAAGCGCCTCTCTTATAGTGAGTGGCACCTGGCACCTATCTTCCTATGCTGTGATGTTAACGCATTGGGCCCCCTGCTGGCCCGTGCTGGAGTCTTTGATGAGTAATGCCAAGCGGCCAACCAAAGAAATAACCCTGTTAGGGCGCGGCTATATCATTGCCTGCGACACGGGCGAAGAAGCCAAACTTGACCGCGCCGCGCGCTATCTTGATCGCGCCATGCAGGGTATCAATGCCCAAAGCAGCGTACTGGGTAGTGAGCGAATTGCTATCATGGCGGCCCTCAATATCACCCATGAACTGCTTGAAGCCATGGATGAGCACCGCGCCGGTGAGGCGAACCTGAATCGGTTAAATGATCGCCTTGAACGGGCATTGGCCAAAACACGCCAACCCTCACGTCAACCCTAGGCATTGTTTACCTCAGACATTGTGTACCCTGGGCATTGTTTAAAAGCGCTGCAAACCGCCTAAAAACTCGGCGAACGTTTAACCCAGCCCTTTGGCATTAGCCATCGCTCTGTTAGGATGGCGGGGTTCTCTGGGGTGTGCGCCAGTCGTTATAGTCCCTCGAGCCTATGCGTAATACCCAGGGGGCCAAATGCTAGCCAGACCCGTGTGCATGTCCGTGCGTCGGAAAGCCTGACGGTTTGGCTGCGGCCACCCACCTGAACCAGTAGGTTCAGGGCCAGAACGACAGCGGCACTCTGGAGAACACCCCTGCAAGAGAGAACCTATGCATGGAAAGCCTCCATCACGACGAGGATAAGCGCGCACTTCGCCGCTTTTTACGTCGCCAACGCAAAGCCCTTTCTCAGCATGAGCAGCGCCTTGCGGCCCAACGCTTGTGTCAGCACCTGAAAACCCTACCTGAAATCCGCCGCGCACGGCGTATAAGCCTGTACCTGCCCGTCAACGGTGAAATTGACCCGATGCCGCTGCTTCCCTGGCTGCGCAAACGTAACGTCGAGGTTTATTTACCTGTTTTACGTCCTTTCAGCAAGAATACCCTCTGGTTCGTCGCCTACCGGCCCAATACCCCAATGGTAAAAAACCGCTTTGGTATTTGGGAACCCGATTTACGCTTTAGCGCTCAGCAGCGCAACCGGCTACCGGCCTGGGCGCTAGATACGCTGATTGTGCCGCTGGTTGGCTTTGATGGTAATGCTAACCGTATGGGCATGGGGGGCGGATTTTACGACCGTAGCTTGGCGTTCATGCATCGCCCTGGGCCGTCGCCTACCCTGATCGGCGTCGCCCATGCCTGCCAGCAGGTGGCATCTCTGCCTGTAGAGCCATGGGACGTGCCTTTACAAGCCGTGGTCAGCGATCAAGGCGGCGTCCGCCGCCAATAAGCCGCCCACAAAAAAGGCTGACCCCATCAAGGATCAGCCTTTCTCATCTGATATCTGTTACCCGGATTAACAGTGGAGCTGCCGCAGTTGTCAGGGATTAACTACCTGACAACGCCTGTGCATAACCGGTCGCGAGCACCCCTAATGCAAACACCACCATCAACGCCATTACCATATCAGGCTTCTTACGCCGCATGCCGCTTCTCCAACACCTTTGTCGTTACCGAATGTGTGAAATCTGCCACCCTTTACTGTCGCCAACAGGGTGGCAAACTTGCTTAATTTCGCTCACGACTATAGGGCGATATGGGCACCACTGACAACAGCTTGAATGATGTTTTCCAGCCTTATTTCAAACATTTTAGTAACGTTATGTTACTGGCTGCTCTGGCATCTAGGGTAAGCAACCGCTTACACACATCGTTATTGCTCATTACTGGCCAGCACTAGGCCATGAACAGTCGATAAGCCGGATTGTCGCTCTCGCGCCAATAGCGGTAACCGATAGCGTCTAGATATTCTGCCACATGGGTTCGGTCGCCATTCGGCACTTGCATGCCCACCAATACTCGGCCATACGCCGCGCCATGGTTGCGATAATGAAACAGCGAAATATTCCAATCGTGGGGCAGTTGGGTCAAAAAGTTCATCAATGCGCCTGGGCGTTCAGGGAACTCAAAGCGATACACCTCCTCTTCGAAGCGCTCGCTGGGTCGACCGCCGCTCAAGTGGCGAATATGCAGCTTCGCCAACTCGTTATCGGTAAGGTCTTCCACCTGGTAGCCGCCTTCACGCAGCTTATCAATCACCGCCTGGCGGTCTTCGCCACCGGGTTTGACCTGAACACCGACATAGATATGCGCTTCGCTGCTATCGGCATAACGGTAGCTGAACTCAGTCACCATACGCTTGCCCAGGGTACGGCAAAACTTTTTAAAGCTGCCGGGCTTCTCGGCGATGGTTACCGCCAAAATTGCTTCGCGCTGCTCACCCAACTCTGTGCGCTCAGCGATGTGCTGAAGACGATCAAAGTTAGTATTGGCCCCCGAATTAATACACAGCAGCGTCTCGCCTTCGGCACCGGTCTGCTGGATATATTTTTTCAGCCCCGCCAGCGAGAGCGCGCCGGAAGTTTCCGCCACCGCTCGGGTATCCTCAAAGATATCTTTAACCGCTGCGCACATTTCATCGGTATTGACGGTAATGACACCATCAATCAGGCCTTGGATCAGTGAAAAAGGTATCTCACCGATTTGCGCAACCGCGACGCCTTCGGCAAACACGCCTACTTGGTCGAGTATCACACGCTCACCCGCCTCTAATGCAGCTTTAAGGCAGGCGCTGTCTTCGGCTTCGACACCAATCACTTTGATATCCGGACGCAGGTACTTGACGTAAGCCGCCACCCCCGCAATCAATCCACCGCCGCCCACCGGTACGAAGATGGCATCCAGCCGCCCCGCATGCTGGCGCAAGATTTCCACCCCGATGGTGCCTTGACCAGCCACCACGTCAATATCGTCAAATGGCGGAATATAGGTATAGCCGTGCTCTTTGATGAGTTCTTGCGCATGCTCGGCGGCCGCCGCAAAGGCATCCCCTTTTAGGATGACCTTGGCACCCCGGGCGCGTACCGCCTGGACTTTAATATCCGGGGTAATCCGCGGCATCACAATGACGGCTTTGACGCCCATCAGCTTGGCGGCCATAGCCAGCCCTTGGGCATGGTTACCCGCGGAGGCGGCAATCACGCCTTTATCTTTTTGCGCCTGGGTGAGCTGCGCCATTTTGTTATAAGCGCCGCGGATCTTGAATGAAAACACCGGCTGTAAATCTTCGCGCTTAATCAAAATCTGGTTGTTGAAACGACGCGACAAAAAGGGTGCAGGGGTAATCGGGGTCTCACAAGCGGCTTCATAAACGCGGGCCTGGAGGATCTTTTTGACGGTTGCTTCGAGCATGCGGGTATCCCAAGGGAAGAACGTGAACGGACAAAAGCTTTTATTGGTAGCAGATTACGCCTAGTCGCGTCTAGGTCGCTATACTAGCGCCATTAACTCTTTACTGACTCACACTAGACTGACTTACTAGGCTTACTCTTTATGAACCAGGATGAACTGAAGGCCGCCGTGGCGGATGCAGCCATTGCAGAAATTAAACCTAAGCTGGAAAAGGATACCATCTTAGGTATTGGTACTGGCTCAACGGCCAATCTGTTTATTGATCGCCTTGGGCCGCTGCGGCATCTTTTTAAAGGCGCGGTGGCCAGTTCAGAAGCGAGCGCCAAGCGCCTTGAAGCCTTGGGCATTGAAGTATTTGAGCTCAACAGCGTTGGCACTGTCCCTTTTTATATCGATGGTGCAGACGAAGTAAATGCTAACTTACATATGATCAAAGGCGGTGGCGCAGCGCTCACTCGCGAAAAAATCGTGGCGGCCTGCGCCGAGCGTTTTATCTGCATTGCTGATGGCTCAAAGTACGTGCCTCAACTAGGCAGCTTTCCGCTACCAGTAGAAGTCATACCGATGGCACGCTCCTATGTCGCTCGCGAGCTTGTCGCACTAGGAGCAGAACCGGTCTACCGCCAGGGAGTGGTGACCGACAACGGCAACCAGATTATCGACTGCTATGAATTTATGATCGCAGACCCGGTGGCCATGGAAGCGCGTATCAATGCCATCGTTGGTGTGGTCACCAATGGTCTGTTTGCCGCACGTGGCGCCGATGTTCTACTGCTGGGTACAGCGGATGGTGTAGAGCGAATGGCGCGTTAATCAAAATGCGTCAATAAAGGCCGTGCGTTATCGGGGCAGCAGCACTTCTAATCCAGTCAGCGTTCGGGCCAATGCCCCTTTTTGTGTTTCAATCGCCGCGCAGCCAGCACGCCCAGCCTGCTGGGCGTGCTCAGGGTTAGCAAAGTAGCCCGCCAAGGCGTCTGCTAACGTATCCGGGCTATCGACCAGCGTTAACGCCCCTGCAGCTTGAAGCGGCTCAGCCACGTCGGCAAAGTTCTCAATCGAGGGGCCGCTAAGCACCGGCCGGCCTAACGCCGCAGGTTCAAGCACATTATGCCCGCCCAGCGGCACTAGGCTGCCCCCTACAAAGGCCACACTGCCTGCGGCATAAAGCATGGCCAGCTCACCAAGCGTATCCCCCAGGTAAACCTGGGTTTGTGCTGTCACGGGTTGCTGTTGGCTGCGGCGGCTCAATGTCCAGCCTTCAGTTTTGCAAAGCTTAGCCACCTCATCAAAGCGCTGAGGATGACGCGGTACCAGCACCAGCAGCGCGTCGGGGTAGCGCGCAAGCACTTGGCGGTGAGCCTTGAGCAGCAGCGCTTCTTCGCCTTCACGAGTCGAGCCCGCCACCCAGACAGGTCGCTCACCCCACGAATGAAGTAAACGCTCACTATCTTCTATTGCTTTCTCTTGGCTAGCCAGCTCAAATTTCAGCGAGCCAACGATGCGGGTAATTTCTGTGCTACAGCCGAGGACATTAAAGCGTTCGGCATCCGCCGATGATTTTGCGGCGAGCCAGCTAATCTCGGCAAGCAGACTGGTCATCAATGGGCGCAGGCGTTGGTAGCGCTTAAAGGCGCGTGGCGATAAGCGACCATTCACTACTGCCACAGGCACTCCCTGCTGGCGACAGGCGTGAATCAGGTTAGGCCACAGCTCGGTTTCAAACAGGATCGCGAGTTTGGGCTGAACGCTGCGCACAAAGCGTCTGGCAGCACCGGGAAAATCCAACGGTAGGAAGCGATGGGTAAGCCTTGCTTGATCGCTTGGGGGCTGCTCGCTAATAAGCGCTTGCGACTGCTGGGCACCCGTAGCGGTCATGGTGGTGAGCAGCAGGCTATACGCTGGATAACGCTCCAACAGCTCTTCAATCAGTGGCCGAGCGGCGCGCACTTCTCCCACCGAGGCACAGTGCAGCCAAACGCGTGGCGCTGGAGGAAGGGGCTTCAGGCGTAACCCCAGCCGCTGAAGGCGTGAGTAAGTGGGTACTTGCTCACGCCAGATGCGCCAACCAATCAGCGGTGAAAGCGCATACAGGGCCGCTGAGTAGGCAATCCGGGGCCAGGTGGTGAAAGCCATTAGCGCTCGCGGTCTAAAATGGAACTAATCATCGCCGAGGTCGAAACACCATCTTCAAAGCCCAGTACCTTGACCTCTCCGCCATTAGCGATAACCGCCGCCCCCCCGGCGATATCTTCTGGCCTGTAATCGCCCCCCTTGACCAGAATATCCGGCAACACCGCTTCGATCAGCGCCTGGGGGGTGTCGTCACTGAACGGCACCACCCAATCGACGGCCCCTAACCCCGCCAAGACTTGCATGCGCCGGTTAAGCGGATTAATCGGACGCTTGGGCCCCTTCAGGCGGCCGATGGAGGCATCATCGTTTACCGCGACAATTAACCGATCACCCAGGCGTTTGGCCTGCTCCAGGTAAGCGACATGGCCCGCGTGTAGAATATCGAAGCAGCCGTTAGTCATCACCACCTGCTCACCACGCAGCTGAGCGGCGCGCACGGCCTCTATCAGCACAGCAGGCTCAATCACTCCAAATTCAGCCAGCTTATCGCCGTGTAGCGCGGTGTAGAGCTCGGCGATCGATAGAGTTGCTGTGCCCGGTTTGGCCACTACCAGCCCTGCCCCCAGGTTGGCCAGCATCATCGCTTCAGGAAAGGCATGCCCTGCCGCCAATGCCAATCCCATCAGGCCAATCACCGTATCCCCTGCCCCCGTCACATCGAAGACTTCCTGAGCCCGGGTCGGCAAGTGCAGCGGCGCGTGCCCTTCGCGAATCAGGGTCATGCCTTTTTCACTGCGCGTAATCAGCAGCGCTTCCAGCTCAAGCTCGGCACGTAGCGCTTCGCCTCTCGTGGATAGTTCCGCATCGGTTGCGCAGGCACCGACCACCGCTTCAAACTCTGTCAGGTTGGGTGTAATTAAACTCGCCCCGCGGTACTTGCTGAAATCTTGCCCTTTCGGGTCGACCAGAACCCGCTTGCCCTGGGCCCTTGCATTGGCTATCAGGTTCTCTACTTGGTTCAGCGTGCCTTTGCCGTAGTCGGAGAGAATCACTACGTCGCAGTCGGGGAGCACCTTTTCTACCTGGGCCAATAGTTCACTGGTATCGACGCTGTCCAGGCGCTGCTCGAAATCCAGACGCAACAGTTGCTGGTTGCGACTCATCACGCGCAGCTTGGTGATTGTGGGTATTTCAGCGCTGCGCTGGAAGTAAGTGCTTACATCGGAAGCGGTCAAGCTGGCTTCGAGCAGTTTTGCGTTTTCATCATCACCGACTACACCCGCCAATACTGCGTGGCCACCTAGCGAGGTAATGTTCAACGCCACATTAGCCGCGCCGCCCGGGCGGTCTTCAACATCTTCCACGCGCACCACCGGTACGGGCGCTTCTGGAGATATGCGTGAGGTACCGCCATGCCAGTAGCGATCCAGCATCACATCGCCGACCACCAGCACACGAGCATGTTCTAACGCGGTTAAATCAATCTTCATCGGTGCTCCCTGCGCTGGCAGTCAAAGCAGTATGGGCCAGCAGTGTATCCAGTTTAGCGATAACGTCATCGGCTTTTATCAGCATCATGGCGCTTGGGTGGCGCACCCGTTGACCCCAATTCACTTCGTCTACTGACTTATGCAGATAGGTGCGCACCGCCTGAGGGTAAGCATTAACCGCAAAGTCGCGCCACAAATAGGGGGCGGCCCGCTGGGGATTGGTCGACGCGTACAGGCCCAGTGCTGGAGTTCCCATCGCATTGGCCATATGAATAGGCCCGGTATCCGGCGCGATCACCGCTTGAGCGTGATCAATCAGGGCCAACACCCCTTTCAGGGAGGTGCCGCCAATGGCGTTAATCACACTACTGGGCTGGCAAAGCGCTTCGATTTGATCGCCGATTTCCCGCTCCAGGGCACTGCCGCCACCGGTCAGCACGCTTTTGAGACCATACTGCACCCAGGCATGCTCAATGACGCTGGCATAGCCCTCCACTGACCAGTTGCGAAAGTTGCGCAGGCGCACATTGCTGCAAGGGTTGATCACCAGGTAAGGCGCCTCACCACTGATAACCTGTGCTTCATTGCGCGCGGTGTCGGTGACCGGCAGATTCCACTCTAACCGTTCATCCTCTACCCCCAGCACCCGGGCGAAGTCCATGAATGACTCCAATACATGGGCATTAGGGTGCGGCGCAAGCTGATGCTGGGTGAACCAGTGCTGAGCATCTTTGGCGCGCGCCTTGTCATAGCCCACACGCACCTTGGCTTTAAGCCCAAGGGACAGCACGCTCGCACGGATGGCCTGCTGCATATGCAGCAGTACATCGAAGCGCGTATCGGCAAGCTGCCGCCAAAGCGCACGCATTCCGGCAATACCGGTCGCTTTGTCGTAAACAACGAACTCGACCCCGGAAAGCCCCGCCAGTAGACTGTGCTCCCCCTTGCCGATAATCCAGGTAATGCGCGCATCGGGCCACTGGCGCTGCAACGCCCGCACCGTGGGGACGAGATTGCATACGTCTCCTAGGGCGGAAAGGCGCAAAATGGCAATGTGGTTAGGCTGAACAGGCAGAGAGGGCTTCATGCGCTTAGCGGCACTCCGGCAGGAAAATGGACTGATTTTACATGATGCAGACAGTTTATGTGACGCGCCGGGAACACACCAAATGGATCCTGCTCTGTTCACTTCCGAATACTGGCGTGAACAGGGATTAATAGTGGGTGAAGCCCCAGGCCGGGGCAGCAGTCTGTTTTTACAGGTAACACCGACCGAACAGTGGGTGTTAAGGCCCTATCGCCGAGGTGGCATGGCAGCCAAGCTCAGTGAAAAACGCTATTTATGGACCGGCGCTGAGCGAACCCGGGCATTTCGAGAATTGCGTTTAACGGCCGCGCTTTTCGAGCAGGGCCTGCCGGTGCCCCGTCCTGTAGCAGGCTGCGTTACCCGCTATGGACTTACGTATGAAGCTGCGTTGATCACCGTACGTATTACAGGTGCAAAAGCGCTGGCCGAGCTGTTGGTCAACGATCAAGCCGATGAAGCGCTGTTACACCGCGTCGGCGTTATGATTCGACGCTTTCACCAAGCAGGGCTAGATCATGTCGACCTGAATGCGCGCAATATTCTGGTCGACCCCAGCGGAGCACCATGGTTGATTGACCTTGACCGCTGCCGCCTGCGGGCAGCGGGAAAATGGCAGAAAGCTAACCTGGATAGATTGGAACGCTCCATTGAGAAATTCACTAACTCGTCATCAATATCAGCTATTAATCTAGGGTATCTTAGCTAAGACTGAAATTACTCGCATTGTTTATGTTATTTACTTCAGCCGCTGTTTTGCCCTGTTTTCTCAAAATATTTTTGCATTACTAACAAGCCGATAAGGTGCTCTTGCTTTTGATTTAAAAAAGGCTCCACATAATTATTAGCATTTTTAATAATTTTTTTTGCTTCATTAGGATACTGTTGATAGTAAATTAATTTTTCTTCTAAATCTGAGTAATCGTCAGCAAGCTCAACATAATGAAAGCTTGGTTGAAGTGTCCCTTCCATGAACCAAGTTTCATATTTAGGCCTAGTCATAAAGCATAATGAATTAGAGGCCATAATCCACTTTAAATTCGTTGCCACATCATTACCTTCAATGCTCAGTATAAACTTATAGTTCAACTGTGCATTGACGCTCATATAGGAACGCCCCCAAGGTTTTCCCTGAGCATTTTTACGACTGTCACCCACATTACACAGGGGATGATGGTAATATTTTTCTACAAAGGCTTGTCGATGTGGCTGATGACAAGCACCCCGCCACACTAACTGATTTTTTTTCTCATCAAAATTAAGCGTATCATTTACAAAGAAATAATGTCTTACTCGATTTAGCTTTAGTAGCACCGACTGCTGATTATCCAGGCTAATCGGGCGACTTTTTACAAACGTAGGTTCTTCGGGTATTGTACGAATATCACCCGGCCAGAAATGGAATTTCAAAGGTTTCTCAAAACGCGATAAATAGCACTTCATATCAATATAGTAAGACCAACTTTTCTGTTTTGAAAAACCACCTACGTCTAGTGCTTGATCATTTAGCTCTAACGGCTTAGAAAGCTGGTTATAGTAATTTACTCGGCCTTCAATATAAGATTTTTCACTTCCTAACGGTAACCTCTCAAAGGCAGTGAGATATTTTTTCCGTTCGAAGAAATAGTATTGCCGGGGTAAGCCTATTTCCAAGACACCCTTGCTATAAAATAGAAACTTATGGTAATTAGCTTTCAAGCGTTCGATAAAAGTCATAAAACCAAGCCAGTAATATTACAAATAAGTGTTATTTAGTACGATATAGAAAAAGATAAGCATCCATCATCGCATCAGGAGAAAACCTCTCTAATTGCTTAAAAGCATTAAATGACAATGTACTTCGAAGCTGTTCATTTTTTATTAATGCTTCAAGGCCTTCAACTAGCTTCTCAGAGTTATTGGGCGGCACTAGAATGCCAGTTTTTTTATGCTTGACAATATCGGGAATACCACCAACATCACTGGCAATAATAGGGACTTTAGCATTCATTACATCTAGAAGTACCGATCCTAGCCCTTCATTTCGCGAAGGGAATGCAAAAAGGTCTAACATTGGCAGATAGTCGCCAATATTAGGCTTGAAACCCATCCAAAGGACATTGCTTAACGAGGCACTCTCCTGACGTAGAATTTGCTCGTCCTCCCCCCTTCCAAAAAATACAAACAATACTTCTGGCCGTGTAACCTGGAATTGACGAGCTGCCTCTAATAACACTCGCTGTCCTTTATGGCGATCCACCAGAGCACCAACATGGCCGACGATAAAACGCTCGGAATAACCATCACGTAGCTCCTTTACGAAGTTTGGATTCGGTGAAACGGGCGTGAAGGCGCTTGGAATAATGGGAATTTTTTGAAATGTTAATGTGCTTATTTCCTGCGCTATGGCACTCGATATAGCGACGCAGTAGTGAGCATTACGATAAAAAGCCTTATTACTTAGTTTACGCTTAATAGGGGTATCGACGCGGCGAGTAATAATATATGGCGTTTGGAACAGCTTGCTATGTAGCCATGCCCAATGAACTGCTTTTGCCTCATGTGCATGCACGACATCGGCTTTACCTGCATGCCAATGCCCTGCTAATTGATGTCTAGCGTTAGTAAATTCTAAACCTGGAGTACCTGCTAACTCATCGCGTAAAGGGGACGATGGCTTGCAGACCAGCGTCTGGCGCTCTATTCCATCCGCACCAGCTAATGCTTGGATCAATAGGACGGTTTGACGCTCTCCCCCGCGGAACCCTCTAGCCAGATTGACATGAATGATGTGCAAAAACGCCTCACTGGGGATACGGTGACTGTAAAGCCGCTATAATAGCATTCGCTACCCACTTTCTAACAGGATCGAAACATTTATGCCCGCTGGCGTTAGCGTTGTTATCATCACTCGAAATGCTGCCTCAACTTTACAAAATACGCTGGATGCTGTGCAGTGTTTTGAAAACGTAGTGATTTACGATAACGGTTCAAGCGACGATACCTTCCGCATTGCGGCGAGTTATCCGAACGTTTCACTACATCAAGGTGATTTTATTGGCTTCGGGCCTACCAAACGTCACGCCGTTTCGCTAGCCAAGCATGATTGGATACTCTCCCTTGATGCCGACGAAGTACCTTCCCCAGAACTCATCGAATCAATCACAACGTGGGTTAACAACGCATCACCTAGCGATCTGGGGGAAATATTGCGTGAGAATTGGATGATGGGTCAGCCAGTCCACTACTCTGGATGGGGAAATGACTGGTTAATTCGACTCTTTGATCGTCGCAGTCATAATTTCAATAATGCCATGGTTCACGAAGCAATATCAGTGAACAGCATTAGCCGCGTACAACGCTTATCGGGTACTATTAAGCATACAGCCGTGACAGATTTGTCACAGTTTCTAGAAAAAATTAATCGTTATTCAAACATTCGCGCTGAATCTGGAAAACTGAAGCATTACTCAGTATTAGTCATTTTTTTCAAAGCAGTCTTCGCCTTTCTACGAACTTATTTTCTACAGCAGGGCTGGCGCGATGGCTGGAGAGGATTAGTAATAGCAGTTTCGAATGCTAATGGTGTGTTTTGGAAATATATGAAAAACTTCTTGAAGATCAAGCATTAAATTTCAAAAAAACTTTTGACAACAGGTTCTATCATGGAAGACGTGCCGACGGCAGTTATTGCCATCCGTAACTTGAACAAGACAACTGGCGCTGCAAGAATCGCTCTGCAACAAATTTCAATTTTAAAAAACTTGGGATATCACGTAACCATCATATGTGAAAAAATTAATAAAGAAACAATTGTTTCCTATGGTGTGGATTTAAAGATTATTAAAAAAATCCCACTAAGTAGTTACATCAGACGACTCTGGTTTAGTAAGCGTGCTAATGCTTGGTGTCAAAAAAATAAGCCCTCTCTTATTATCAGCCATGGCGATATGGAAAATGCAAACATAATTTTTATGCATAACTGTGTGGATTTAGCACAAGAAATAATTTATCCAAAATCGACTCAACAACAAAAAAGCGTTTCAAAAATACATAATAAAATTCTCAGAAAAGGTAACTATCAGCATGTTGTTGCCAACTCTCAGTTAATGGCTAATGATTTAACTACTCGTTACGGTATTCCGGCTCAAAAAATAAGCATCTCTTATCCTGGTTTTGACGCACATCAATTTAATGTCTTCAAAAAGTCAATATTTAGACAGAAGAAGCGAGATGAGCTTGATATTAAACAAGAAGAAAAGCTCATCGGCTTAATCACCTCGGGTGATTTCAAAAAAAGAAACTTAGATTTTTTCATTGAAATTTCGAGAGATTTGGTAAAAGCAACCAATGTCTTATATCGTTTTTTAGTAATAGGGCAGGGGGAGATAGAAGCCTATAAAGAAAAAGCAGTAAGACTAGGCGTCGACCAATATTTTATATGGAAAAAAACGGTTCCTGAGGTAGAGCATTACTACGCTGCTTTAGATCTCTTTGTTTTGCCTGCACATATCGAAGAGTTTGGTTGTGTTATATTAGAAGCGATGGCATGTTCTACATTGACCCTGATGTCCGAACGTGTTGGTGCTGGTGAGCTACTCAAAGGCGAGTTAAGGAATTTAATTGTAAAGGGTTATCTTTCAGAGCAGTGGGCGGAAAAAATTGAGAGTCTCATGCTTAAAGATAATGCATTTATAAACAACCAGCTTGTCGAAACAGCTAGTTATTACACCTACGAATATCAATATCAAGCGCTGCAATCCTTAATTTCAGATCACCTCAAAGAGAATATCAAGGATGATATATGTACATTGCATTCAGAGAAATCAGAAAGCAAATAAAAAATAGTAAAAAAATAATCTTAAACGATAACAATATTTTATCCTACGGGTCAAATCGAATTTGTTATTTAGATGAAACCAATCCGTCAAAACTAATAAAAATTGCTCGGCATCCAGAAAGCTGGAAAAAAGAACATCGACAGAGCTTTTCAGAATGGTATGTATCAAAAGCTGTTGCACCTAACAATACTGAATGTTGCATTAGCCTCTGTCAAAAGTGGGTAAAAACGAATAAAGGGCCTGGTTTAGTTGTCGAAAGAATTGTTGATGATCAAGGTCAGTCCATTACTTTGCGCAAGCTTTTATTTAGAAAAGAGCTAACCGTTGAGTGTGCATTACTTTTAGTGGAAAAAATTGTTCATAAATTTTCCACTACTGGCATTCCTGCCTCTGATTTTAATATAGATAACTTTGTTATTGAGGGAGAACATGCTAATAATAAACTAGTTATGATTGATGGGTTCTCTCCTAAAAAAATCAATCTCAAAGCACGTTTACTTTTGCATAGTAAAGTATTGTCGAATTGCTATACCAAACGGAAATGGCGTCAAACAAAAACAAGATTTACCGACTGTGCACAAAAAGTTTATGCTGGTGATTATAATTTTGCCGCAGCCATGCCTCTGATTGATACCTCAAACAGTGATGGTCTCAAAGTTAATCAATGAAATGAACTTGCCTGAAAAAGTAGGTTGCATATGAATCCTCGTGCTATTCGAAAAATAGCAATCATCACTATCGGCCTATGCCTTGGCTATACCGTCACGGTGCTAACCCGCCTACCTTGGTGGACGCTATTTTTTGTCGCCGCCGCATGGATTGGGGTGGGCTTAAAGCTGCGCTGGGGCCAACCTGCCAATGCTCGTTACCGCAAAATGTGGCCCTGGTCGCTGTTGCCGCTTAGCTTGTGGGGCGTTTACGTCTACTTGGCAGATAGCTTCGGCATTGTCGATCTGGGCGCGGTGTTTTTTCATCTCCAGGCAGGCATGGCCGAGCACGGCGGCGCCGGTAAAATGCTTACCGCGGTGCTTTATACGCTGATCATGATTGGCGTGCTGGCATCCGTCACGTGGTTGTCCCGTCATGACCAGCGCTGGCGGTTAGCCGAGCGCTTTTTCGCTATTTTGTTATTGGCAAGCAACCCGCTGCTTTTTGGTCTGGGCCAACGCAGCGCAGCTATTGTTACCGACGATGGTGCCTGGCTGGATCGTCGCTATAAGCCGCCCCCCGCTGAAGCGCTTAGAGACGCCCCGAACTTACTTCTCTTGTATCTAGAAAGCATTGAGCGCACCTACGCCAACGATATATTCGAGGATGCCTATGCCAATCTCAACGCACTGGGTGAACGAGGTGCGGTCTTTGAAGGTGTCCGCCAAATGGATAACACCGGCTGGACAATGGCGGGGATGATTGCCAGCCAATGTGGCGTGCCTTTAATGCCTGCGGGCCTCCTTCACGACAGTCAGTTTGACCCTCTCTCTAAGGTCGTTCCCGGCGTTGATTGCCTTGGCGATATACTCGCGGCGCAGGGCTACCAGCTCAGCTACTTGGGTGGTGCCAGCACTCAGTTTGCAGGCAAGGGGATTTTCTATCGCGGCCACCAGTTCAACACCGTAAAAGGGCGTGAAGAGTTAGAGCCACAGCTGACAGATCCCGAATATGTAAACAGTTGGGGGCTTTATGACGACACGCTTTATGACATTACCGCCGACGAAATACGGCGTCTCGACAAAGAGAATAACGGCCCCTGGGGCGTGGTAACTCTTAATTTAGCAGGTCATGCGCCCAATGGTTACCCCTCTCAATCCTGTGTAGAACAACAGGGCGAATTTGACGGGCAGGATATTCTTTACTCAGTAGAGTGCTCAACGTGGCTGGCCCGAGATTTAATTGAGCGTTTGGAATCAGAGGGGCTTCTCGACAACACGTTGGTCGTAGTACTCAGCGACCACCTGACCATGCGGGTGTCGGTGTGGGATCAGTTGACCGCTTTAGACCGCGACAACACGCTTATCATGCTGGGTGATGATATTCAGCCACAGCGTATTCGCCGTGATGCCACCATGCTGGATGTTTTCCCCACGTTGTTAGATGCGCTGGGCTTTCGCTTGGAAGGCCAGCGTGCGGGGCTGGGCACGTCATTATTTAGTGATCAGCGTACGCTGGTGGAAGCACATGGTATTGAAGTACTCAATGAGCGCCTACAGGAAGAGACAGCGCTGCAGCACCGTCTCTGGGAAGGTATCTCACCCCAGCGCCGTGAGCCCGACGCGTCCTCTTCTCAAGAGCAAACCGTAGAGACACCCGCTGACCGAGCCGATGAAGTGGAGCTTATCCATTAGCTATCACGCTCTCCCGTTGATGAGCCGCGTGAATCTGCTCGTAGACCTGGTCAACGCTCAGTTGGTTAAGGCAGTTGGTATGCCCCAATGGGCACGTGCGCTGAAAGCAGGGAGAGCAAGAGAGCGCCAGGTAGTGAATCACTGCATTATCGGTCAACGGCGGCGTGTAGGCTGGCGATGAAGAGCCATATAGCGCATGGATGCGAACGCCTACCGCTGCGGCCACATGCATCAAGCCCGAGTCATTGGTGACCACTTGCCGACAGTCCGCCAGCAAGTCAACGGCATCGGCTAACTGTGTTTTGCCGCATAGGTTATGGGCATGGGCAAGCCCCTGAATAATCTCCTCCCCCGCTGGGTGATCCTTGGCGCCGCCCAACACCCGCACTTCAAAACCTTCTTCTACCAAGCGTTTTGCTAACGTGTGAAAGTAACTGATCGGCCACTGCTTGGCTGGGCCGTATTCAGCGCCCGGCATCATGCCAATCGCCGTGCGTGATGAAAGCGAATGCGTCAGGCGTAAATTAACCAGATTATCGCGGTCAATCTGCAGCCGCGGCTTGGGCAATACAAAGTCGCCGCTGGTCGCTTCTTCAAGGGGCAGCCCTAGCGAAACAAAGCGCTTTACCGTTTGATCCAGCACCTGCTTGTCGAGCTTACGGCGCTCCTTGAGAAGACCGTAGCGATGCTCGCCCATAAACCCGACACGCTCGGGAATGCGTGCCATAAAAGGCACCAATGCGGCCTTCCAAGAACGCGGCAATACAATCGCGCGATCGAATCGCCCCCTTAGGCGGCTGGCGAGTTCGCGGCGGCTGGCCAAACCAAATTCGCCATGACCAATCGCCAGCGGCAACACCTCATCCACCTCGGGCATGCGTTCTAAAATAGGCTGCGACCACGCGGGCGCGACCACCCCTATCGTCGCACCTGGCTGGCGAGCTTTTAAAGTCATAAACAGGCTTTGTGCCATGACCATATCACCGACCCACGAAGGGCCAACCACCAGCAAGCGCTGAGCTGAGTTAGCCATTTAGCCACCCCAAGTAGGCCTTAACCCCTTGAGCAACGGTTTTAAACTCCACATCGCAGCCACTGGTGCGTAGCTGGTTAATGTCAGCCCGGGTATAACTCTGATAGCGTCCTTTAAGTTCTTCGGGGAAGGCAATGTAGTCAATCTCACCTTTACCGTAAAAATCGATAACGGCTTCACCAATCGCTTTGAAAGGCTCTGCGCGACCAGTACCAAGATTGAAGATACCCGACTGGTCAGGATGATCCAGAAACCAGAGATTTACATCGACCACATCGCCGACATAAACGAAGTCGCGGCTCTGCATACCCGCCTCATACCCACCATAGGCGCCGAACAGCTTCAGGGTTTCGCCGTTACGGATTTGCAGATGATTATGGTACGCCACACTGGCCATTTTGCCCTTATGCTGTTCCCGCGGGCCGTAAACATTGAAGTATCGAAAGCCAACTACTTGAGTGGTCAATTCGCTCCACCGCGCACGCACGTGCTGATCGAACAGCAGTTTGGAATAGCCGTAAACGTTGAGTGGCTTTTCGCACTCCGGTACCTCTTTGAACACCTCGCTGCCGCCATAGGTCGCCGCCGATGACGCGTACAGGAAGGGAATACCCTGCTGCTCGCAGTAGTTAAGCAGCACTTTGGAGTACTCGAAGTTATTTTCCATCATGTAATGGCCATCCCACTCGGTGGTATCTGAGCAGGCGCCTTCGTGGAAAATGGCATCAATGGTAGGCAAGTCGACGCTTTCCCCTTTCAGGGCAGCTTTTACTCTGGCAAGGAAGTCATCTTTATCCAGATAATCCGCCAGCGTGCAGTCGGCCAGGTTGACGAATTTGGTGCCATCGCGCAGATCATCGACCACCATTACATCGTTTCGGCCACGGGCATTCAGTGCTTTCACTATGTTGGCCCCGATAAAACCGGCACCGCCTGTTACCACAATCATACTGTTCTCCTTACCTAACGCGGCTTGTTGGCATACGTGCCTATAACCCATCTGCCTAGGATTGTATACTTGACGCCTTATGAATTCATGGCCAACGGTGCTTTCCGCGATGAGTGTTTCGACAAACCAATCGACACCTGATGTGTCGACCTTTCAAGGCTTGATCCTTGCTCTGCAGCAGTACTGGGCAGAACAAGGCTGTGTCATCCTTCAGCCGCTCGATATGGAAGTCGGCGCGGGCACCTTCCACCCCGCCACCTTCTTGCGGGCGATTGGCCCCGAAACCTGGAACGCGGCCTATGTGCAGCCTTCAAGGCGCCCTACTGATGGCCGCTATGGCGAGAACCCTAACCGCCTTCAGCACTACTACCAATTTCAAGTGGTGATGAAGCCATCGCCCAGCAACCTGCAGGACCTTTATCTGGGCTCACTCAAGCGGCTCGGTCTCGACCCACTGATTCATGACATCCGCTTTGTCGAAGATAACTGGGAATCCCCAACGCTAGGCGCCTGGGGCCTGGGCTGGGAAATCTGGTTAAACGGCATGGAAGTCACCCAGTTTACCTATTTTCAGCAGGCAGGTGGCATTGAGTGCTACCCGGTTACCGGCGAACTGACCTATGGGCTTGAGCGTATCGCCATGTACTTGCAGGACGTCGATAGCGTCTATGACCTGATTTGGGCCATTGCCCCAGACGGCAGCAAGGTCACCTATGGCGATGTGTATCTGCAAAACGAGCGCGAGCAGTCCACTTACAATTTTGAACATGCCGATGTGGATCAGCTGTTTGCTAACTTTGACCATCAGGAAAAAGAGTGTAGCAAATTGCTCGCCGCCAGCCTGCCGCTGCCAGCCTACGAGCAAGTTCTGAAGGCATCGCATACGTTCAACCTGCTGGACGCCCGTCACGCTATCTCGGTGACCGAGCGTCAGCGTTTTATTTTACGCGTTCGCACCATGGCCCGCGATGTGGCCACCGCCTACTTTGAGTCGCGCAAGGCCGAAGGTTTCCCCATGGCGCCAGAAACACTTCGCCGAGAACTGTTACAAGAGCTACTCGCCGATCAGGGAGACGACTAATGGCTGTTAATACGCTTTTACTAGAACTGGGTGCAGAAGAGCTACCACCCATGGCCCTGGATGCGCTTTCCGATGCGTTTGCCGCAGGCATTGAGAAAGGCCTGCAAGAAGCCGACGTTCCCTTCGCCAGCGTGACAGCCTTTGCGACCCCGCGTCGTTTAGCGGTTCAAGTGCGTGAACTGGCCGACAAACAGCCTGACCGCGACGTTGAGCGCCGTGGCCCCGCACTGGTGGCGGCCTTTAAGGATGGCGTTGCCACGAAAGCAGCAGAAGGCTTCGCCCGCTCCTGCGGGGTTAGCGTCGATGAGCTGATGCATTTGGAAACCGATAAAGGCACCTGGCTTGGCTACCGCGAGCAGCAGCCAGGTGAGTCTATTCAAGCGCTGCTGCCCGAGATTATTCGCAAAGCCATCAGCGCCCTCCCTGTGCCTAAAAACATGCGCTGGGGCGCTTCACGGGTTGAGTTCTCGCGTCCGGTTCATTGGCTGGTAGCACTTTACGGTAGTGATGTCGTGGCTGCTGAGGCGCTAGGCCTACAGGCAAGCTGCACCACTTACGGTCATCGCTTCCACGCCCCTGATGCCATTCAGTTGACCCATGCCGATGAGTACGTGGCTACGCTGGAAAATGCTTACGTGCTGGTTGATCGCGTGCAGCGCCGTGAACGTATCCGCGAGCAGGTGTTGGCAGAAGCCGAAGTGCAAGAAGCCACCGCCGTCATTGATGAAGATCTTCTGGTCGAAGTGAGCGGACTGGTTGAATGGCCGGTAGCTCTTACCGGTAGTTTTGATGAGCGCTTCCTGGAAGTGCCCGCTGAGTGCCTGATCTCTTCGATGAAGGCCAACCAGAAATATTTTCACCTGCTGGATGACGCTGGCAATCTGAAACCGCTGTTTATCACCATCGCCAATATCGATAGCGCCGACCCTGATCAGGTCATTGCCGGTAACGAGAAAGTCATTCGCCCGCGCCTAGCCGACGCAGCGTTTTTCTACGAAACCGATCGTAAGCGCACACTGGCCTCGCGCATTCCCCAGCTGGAAAGCGTTGTTTTCCAGCAGCAGCTGGGCACCTTGGCGGACAAAGCGCGCCGCAGCACCGCCATTGCGACCTTTATTGCCGAGCAGATCAACGGCGATGTGGCTCAGGCCCAGCGCGCCGTGGCGCTTGCCAAATGTGACCTTGTGACCGAAATGGTGCTCGAATTCCCCGAGCTGCAGGGCATCATGGGCCGTTACTACGCCGAGCAGGATGGTGAGCCCACGGAGGTTTCCCAGTCGCTTGAAGAGCAGTACCTGCCGCGATTCGCCACTGATGTCATTCCCCAGAGCGCGACCGGCAAGGCGTTAGCCCTGGCTGATCGGCTGGACACCTTGGTAGGTATCTTTGGCATTGGCCAACGCCCCACCGGCGCGAAGGATCCCTTTGCGTTACGTCGTGCCTCGATTGGCGTGCTTAACATTCTGATCAAAGGCGAGTTGGACCTTGACCTGCGCGAGCTACTCACCGTTGCCGCTGAGCAGCACCAGAGCCTACCCAAGGCCGATGGGCTGGTTGAGGATGTGCTGACCTATATGCTGGATCGCTTCCGCGCCTGGGGCCAGGAAGAAGGTATCAGTGCTGAAATGTACCTTGCGGTACGCGCTCGCCCGGTGACCAATCCTCTCGACTTCGCTCGCCGCCTGCGCGCCGTGAAAGCTTTTGCCCAGCGTGATGAAGCAGCCGCGTTGGCAGCCGCTAACAAGCGTGTTTCTAACATCTTGGCTAAGCAAGAGCACAATGGTAGTACCCAGGTTGATCAAAACTTATTGCAGGAAGATGCCGAACGAGCGTTGTTCGATGCGGTGAGCGGAAGCCAGACACAAGTGGCCCCACTGTTTGCTGTAGGCAACTATCAGCAAGCATTGGACACTCTTGCTACCCTGCGGGAACCGGTGGATGCTTTCTTTGACCAGGTAATGGTGATGGCGGATGACCCCGCTATTCAGCGCAACCGCTTGGCTCTACTCGCTAGCCTTCAAGCGCTCTTCCTAGAAGTGGCCGATATCTCACTTCTTCCCCAGTAGTCATCGCTTGATTAGTCGCTACAAGCCCAGCCGTCTAAACGGTTGGGCTTTTTTGTTAACTGGGAATATATGTTTCACGTGAAACACTGCTGCGAGTCCGAGTAAGATAGTCGATAAAAATCGCGGACATCAAGTATCGCCGAACCGTACCAATAGGATTTCTATGCTAAGTGCCGGAAAACTTGTCATTCTGGATCGTGACGGCGTCATTAATCTTGATTCTGATGCCTACATAAAATCCCTTGATGAATGGGTGCCCTACCCCTCTTCAATTGCCGCCATTGCTCGCCTCAGTCATGCAGGATTTACAGTAGTGGTGGCGACCAATCAGTCAGGCATTGCCCGTGGCTATTATGATGAAGCAACGCTCCAGAGCATGCATGATCGCTTGTTAGCGTTGGTGGAAAAGGAAGGCGGAAGCATCGCTCACATCGCCTACTGCCCCCATGGGCCTAACGACAAGTGTCAATGCCGTAAACCATTACCTGGAATGCTGCATCAGATTCAGCAGCAGTTGGGGCTGGCAAGCTTGGCAGGGAGCTGGATGGTAGGAGACAGTCTGCGAGATTTACAAGCAGGCGAAGCAGTCGGCTGTCGTACTGTACTGGTTAGAACCGGAAAAGGAGCAAAAACTGAAGCCAAGGGTATTGGGCTTGAAAAAGCACATGCTTTCGATGATTTAGCTCACTTTGTGGACTGGCTGATCACTACGAAGCAGTAGATACCGATCTGTAATCAAAAAGCGCCGCTAGGAGACTAGCGGCGCTTTTCGTTAATGATCGTCACTATGTTTCACGTGAAACAATGACGATAGTAGCAAACGTCTCTTATACGTCTAGGTTAGCCACTAGCGCATTGGTTTCGATGAAGTCGCGACGTGGTTCAACGTCATCACCCATCAGCGTGTTGAACATCATGTCAGCACCCACCGCATCTTCGATCGTCACCCGCAGCATTCGGCGGCTATCGGGATCCATGGTGGTATCCCAAAGCTGATCTGGATTCATTTCACCCAGACCTTTATAACGCTGCACCGATAGACCACGCTGGCCCTCTTGCATCAGCCATGCCAGCACTTCGGAGAAGTGAGATACAGGCTTTTGACGTTCCCCTCGGGCAATAAACGCGCCCTCTTCAAGGAAGCCATCCAGCGTTTCGCCCAACTCAGCGATGCCCCGATAATCAGCGCTTTCAAAGAAGTCGAGTCCCCACGTGTACTCTGTGGTTACACCATGAGCCACCAGCGAGACGGTAGGTAGGAAAAGTCCACGTTCAGAATCTTCTTGAAGGTGGAAGTGATAACGCGGACCACCTTCATAGGCAACCATGTCATCCATGGTCTTCTGAATTTCATCAATCCAGTTCTGCATGGTTACGCGATCTTTCAGGCTTTCTTCACCTTTAAGCGCGGACGTATGAATGATCTGCTTGAGCACTTCATTGGGGTAAACCCGTGACAAGCGATCAATCCGTTTCATGACGTTACGGTACTGGTTTACCAGCGTTTCTAACTGAGAACCCGAGATGCCTGGTGCATTGGCATTAACGTGTAATCCAGCGCCGTCCAGGGCCGTGGTGGTTAAATAATCCACCATCGCCTGCTCATCTTTCAGATAGAGCTCTTGCTTACCGCGCTTGATTTTATACAAAGGCGGCTGGGCAATGAAGATATGGCCACGCTCGATCAGTTCCGGCATCTGACGGAAAAAGAACGTCAGCAATAGCGTACGAATATGTGAGCCATCCACGTCCGCATCGGTCATGATAATGACGGAGTGGTAGCGCAGCTTATCAGGGTTGAACTCTTCGCGGCCGATGCCGCAACCAAGTGCAGTAATCAACGTGCCTACTTCAGCTGAAGAAAGCATTTTATCAAAACGTGCTTTTTCGACGTTCAGGATTTTACCCTTGAGCGGCAAAATAGCCTGGGTACGCCGGTCACGGCCCTGCTTGGCACTACCCCCTGCCGAGTCACCCTCTACCAGGTAGAGTTCAGACTGGCTTGGATCTTTTTCCTGGCAATCCGCCAGCTTACCGGGCAGGCCGGCAATATCCAGCGCGCCTTTACGGCGGGTCATATCACGCGCCTTGCGGGCGGCTTCACGCGCCCGCGCCGCATCCAGCATCTTATTAACGATCGCTTTAGCTTCGTTAGGTTTTTCAACCAGATACTCAGAAAACAGGCGGCTCATCTCCTGCTCAACGGCAGTCTTAACTTCGCTAGAGACTAGTTTATCTTTCGTTTGCGACGAAAATTTAGGATCCGGCACTTTGACCGAAATAATCGCAGTCAAGCCTTCACGGGCGTCGTCACCGGTGGTATTGACCTTGGCCTTTTTGAGCAGGTTTTCAGCTTCAATATAGTTATTGAGCGTACGGGTAAGCCCCGCTCGGAAGCCTGCCAAGTGCGCGCCACCGTCTCGCTGAGGAATATTATTGGTGTAGCAAAAAATATTTTCAGTGAAGGCTTCGCTCCACTGCATGGCCACCTCAACTTCAACGCCATCTTCACGAATAGCGTTAAAGTGGAATACCGGGTTAATGACACTTTTATTGGTATTCAGGTGATCAACAAAGGCTTTTAAGCCGCCTTCGTAATGGAATAGCTCTTCTTTACCGCTGCGCTCATCGAACAATCGGATCGCAACACCGGAATTCAAGAAAGAGAGTTCACGCAACCGCTTGGCAAGAATATCGAAATGGAACTCGATATTGCCAAAGGTTTCAGGGGAAGGGCGAAAATGGACGCGGGTACCGCTTTTTTCGGTTTTGCCCACAACGCCCAACGGTGCTTGAGGCACACCGTGATGGTACATCTGTTCAAACACTTCGCCCTGGCGCCAAATGGTCAAGCGCAGCTCGGCAGACAGTGCGTTTACAACAGAAACGCCAACGCCGTGTAACCCACCAGAAACTTTATAGGAGTTATCGTCGAATTTGCCGCCTGCGTGCAGCACCGTCATGATAACTTCAGCAGCGGACACCCCCTCGCCTTCGTGAAGTTCAGTGGGTACGCCGCGGCCGTTATCACTAACGGTGACTGACTCATCCGGGTGAATGACAACGCGAATTTCGCTGCAATGCCCAGCCAAGGCCTCATCGATGGAGTTATCCACCAACTCGAAGACCATGTGGTGCAGACCGGTACCGTCGTCGGTGTCACCAATATACATTCCTGGACGCTTACGCACTGCGTCCAGCCCCTTGAGCACCTTAATGCTTGATGAATCGTAAGCCTGCTCGCTCATTGACCACTCCGTCGTGAAGTCTGTCTCATTCCGTATCGTCTACTCTTCGCGCTAGCTAGCCAGCACTAACTGGCTCAGCCCTTGTTCAGTATGTTTCACGTGAAACATCTTCACCAAAGTATCAGGCCGCCAGGTACTACTTAACGCAGAAGGTTCGACGCTGGTAATAAATGCTTGGCACTGCATGTCTTCAAGTAACCCACAAAACTGATGCCGATTTTGCTCATCAAGTTCTGCTGGCAAATCGTCGATGAGATAAATACAGTGCCGCTGTGCTGTTCTTTCCAGAAACCGCCCTTGGGCGAGTTTCAAGGCGCTCACCACTAACTTTTGCTGGCCTCTGGAAAGCACTTCGATAGCAGGCTGCTTGTTTACTCGGATACGCAAATCTGCGCGCTGCGGGCCTTGCTGCGTGAAGCCCATTTGTTGATCAGTGGGTCGGCTATCGTGTAGCACTGCCGAAAGAGAGCGCTCTTTATCCCAGCCCCTCGCGTAATGAATCGACAACCCAGGTAGTGGCAGTAGCACCTTAAGCGTCTCTTCAAAGACAGGCAAAAAGTCACTAAACCATGCACGACGCAACGCATCCATCTGTTCGCCCCAAATGGAGAGCTCCTGCTCCCACACCACTATTTCCTGAGGGTGTATTCTACCACGCCTGAGCAGTGCATTCCGATGTTTCAACGCACGCCGGGTACGCTTCCAGATTCCCAAAAAGTCATGTTTCACGTGAAACACTCCCCAGTCGAGAAACTCTCGGCGACCAGCAGGAGAACCTTCAAGCAGTCGAAAAGCGTCAGGGTTGATTAACTGCAACGGCATCGCTTCGACAAGCTCCGCCAAGCGGGCGTTTTTATCTCCCTTTAGACGAAGCTCTAGCTCTCTCTGGGCACGCAAACGGCGTACACCAAGGGTAACCTCAGGCTCACCGCTTAACCGTCCGTACAGCGTCATATGGGGCTTATCGGCTTGAATGGTGTGCTTCAACTGGCGTGTACGGAACGAGCGTCCCATACCCAGAATATGCACGCCTTCGAGAAGGCTGGTTTTACCACTGCCATTGGCACCACTAATAACGTTAATACGTGATGAGGGCGTCATTTCGACTGGCTGGAGGTTACGCAAACCGTGGAAATTAAGCAGTGTCAGGCTCATCCTATTATCACCACTTAAAATAGTCCGCAAATAAAGAGTATTGCATCCAATGAGAAAGCGGTGCTTCTGGTAGCAGAAGCACCGCTAATGTAGCTTGCATGTGCAATGCTATGATCCAAACCCCCTTTACAGGCGCATTGGCATAACGACATAAAGTGCATCACCACCGCCGGGCACTTCAAGCAGTGCACTACTGTTAGGGTCGGCCAGGGTAATCTGCACGAGTTCTTCGTTCAGCACCGTCAGTACATCGACTAGATAGCCAACGTTAAAACCGACCTCCATCGCGCCGCCGTTATACTCAACAGCGATATTTTCCTCGGCTTCCTCCTGTTCAGGGTTGTTGGCCATTACTTTAAGGTTGTTTTCCTCAAAGTATAGCCGTACACCACGGTATTTCTCATTAGAGAGAATAGCGGTACGCGAAAGCACTTGGCGCAGCGCAGCGCGTTCGGCAATCAGCACTTTATCGCCGTTGCGCGGCACTACGCGTTCATAGTCAGGGAATTTGCCGTCAATGAGCTTAGAGGTGAAGGTGAAATCGCCCGTGTGAGCACGTACATGGCTGGAGCCCAGCGTCAAGCTGACAGGCTCATCACTGTCATCCAGCAAGCGCGACAGCTCAAGGATACCCTTGCGGGGTACAATCAGCTTTTGTGACTGACTAACAGACACTTCAATCGGGCGTGAGCACATCGCCAAGCGGTGACCGTCAGTCGCGACCGTACGCAGCAGGTTGCTTTGGATTTCCAGCAGCATACCGTTGAGGTAATAACGTACATCTTGCTGCGCCATCGCAAATGAGGTGGCTTCAATCAGGTGCTTTAAGGTACCGCGAGGTACGCTGATTTCCTGACTGCCGTCCGCATCTTCTATATTGGGGAACTCGGCTACCGGAAGCGTCGACAGGGTAAAGCGTGAACGGCCACTGCGTAAGACCGCACGACCCTCTTCAACGGCTAGCTGAATATCGGATTGATCAGGCAGTGATTTACAAATATCCATCAGCTTGCGAGCAGGCACCGTTGCTGCACCCGCCTGATCAACCTGGCTGGCCACCGTGCGCCCAACAAGCTCAACCTCTAAGTCAGTACCGGTAAGCGACACCTGGTCGCCCTCTACCTGAATCAGTACATTCGAAAGTACAGGTAGCGTTTGGCGGCGCTCGACAACACCTGCGACCAGAGTCAGCGGACGTAACAGCGCCTCTCGGGAAATCGAAAATTTCATCAATACTCCGGTTCTATATCCTGAAAGACCTGCGCGTAACAGGCCCGTCCCATAGGGTGGTTAACTGGTCAACAGGCGCAGCAGATTCTTGTAATCCTCACGAATATCCGCGCTCTCTTCCTGCAATGATTTCACTTTTCGGCAAGCGTGTAACACCGTTGTGTGGTCACGCCCACCAAAGGCATCGCCAATCTCCGGCAAGCTATGATTGGTTAACTCCTTGGCAAGCGCCATCGCCACCTGACGAGGCCGGGCAACCGAGCGTGAACGGCGCTTGGAGAGCAAGTCCGCTACCTTGATCTTGTAATACTCCGCGACTGTGCGCTGAATATTATCGACGCCCACCTGCTTGTCTTGAAGGGCCAACAAATCCTTCAGCGATTCGCGAATAAAGTCTTGGGTAATCGTTTTACCCATGAAGTGCGAATCAGCGATGACCTTTTTCAATGCACCTTCTAATTCGCGCACGTTGGAACGAATTTTCTGAGCAATAAAGAAAGCTGCATCGTGAGGCAAATCGACCTTAGCTTGGTCGGCCTTTTTCATCAAGATGGCTACGCGGGTTTCAAGCTCTGGCGGCTCTATCGCGACCGTGAGCCCCCAACCAAAGCGTGATTTAAGGCGCTCCTCTACCCCACTGATCTCTTTAGGATAGCGGTCAGAGGTCAGGATCATTTGCTGACCACCTTCTAATAACGCATTGAAGGTATGAAAAAACTCTTCCTGGGAACGCTCTTTGCCAGCGAAAAACTGAATATCATCAATAAGTAATGCATCAACACTGCGATAAAAGCGCTTGAAATCGTTAATCGCATTGAGCTGTAACGCCTTGACCATATCGGCGACAAAACGCTCTGAGTGCAGATAGACCACACGGGCATTTTCGCGCCGCGTTGCCAGTGCATTACCCACGGCGTGCATCAAGTGGGTTTTACCGAGGCCCACGCCGCCATATAAAAACAGCGGGTTATAAGCGCCGCCGGGGTTTTCAGATACCTGGCGGGAGGCAGCGCGAGCCAGCTGGTTCGATTTACCTTCAACAAACGTATCGAAAGTAAAATTAGGATTTAGTCCGCTACCATGTTTCAGGCTGCCCTCTACCTGTACTTGGCGCTCATTATTACGCCGACTGGGAGCTTCATCACGTAGCCTGTCTATTTCACGCTCGTCCGCAATATCGCCGCGCGGAGGCGTATGAACAGCCGGTGCCGAAGGACGCGATGGAGAAGCCGATACGGGGTTGCCCAAGTCGCGATGCTGAGGTGCCTGCGTGGCCGGGCGGCGGCTACCTACCGTCAAACTCACTTTCGGCGGCTTGGCCGGCGCGAGCTCACGCATTAGTTCACTAATCCGCTTGGCATACTTATCGCTCACCCAATCGCGCACAAAGCGATTCGGCGCCAATAAGCGCAGCTCGTTGGACTCTCCTTCTTCTGCCTGCAGCGGGCGTATCCAGGTATTGAACTGCTGTGAATTCAGCTCATCCTGCAGGTTGTCCAGGCACTGTTGCCAAAGCGTCAGTGACAC